>JANXYC010000018.1 GCA_025350305.1 Cyclobacteriaceae bacterium
CAATATGCAGTTGAAGTATTACGAGTACAACATGTTATCGTGTGTGGACATTATGGCTGCGGAGGAATTAAAGCAGCTATGACCAATGTTGACCTTGGTTTAATCAACAAATGGTTAAGAGGTATCAAAGACACCTATCGTCTTCATCAGACGGAGTTGGAATTGATTGAAGATAATGATCGTCGTGCCGATCGTTTGACGGAGCTAAGTGTTGAAGAGCAAATCATCAACTTGGCCAAGACATCCATCATTCAGCGCGCCTGGCAGTCGGAGAACCGTCCTATCTTGCACGGCTGGGTGTATCGTTTAACGGATGGAATTTTACACAACCTCATAAAAATGGATGAAAGCACCGCGAGACTTGACCCTATTTATCAATACAAAACGTGAGTTGTTAATCTAAAATACTGAATGTCGGCGCAAGCGGGCATTCAGTATTCTTGAAGGAGATTCGCTAGAAGAATATTTGGTATTGAAGGACCACTTGTCCTTTGCGGTCCGAGCGAATCAGATCGGTCCCTTGTAATTCATATACAGGCCGGTTCTGGTAGTCAAGCGTAATTTTGCTGTTGTGGCCTTTTATCAACCAATTCACGCCTACATCGTACACATTCATTTGCTTATCAAGACGATCAAGCTTGGCGCTCTGAAGCGTTGCGTAGGGCATGAGGGTGCCATGTCCTTCTCCGAGCAAATCTTTTTTAAGCAGATAACCAACTTGAGCGTAGATCTGCTGCCCGGTTCCAAACATCGGGAATGCATTCCCTTGTGTTCCTGCAAGATAAGAGCCGGTAACGGATGTGGCTGGATTCATGGCATTATTGTAACGAAGATAGCCAGGTCCGTAGTTTGTGTCGAAATAACCCAGGTACGCATTTAATGCTGTTCCCTTTTCTTTATTTAATGGAGTATCGTAAAACAGTGCAACGGAGAACAAGTTCATATCATGAAAGTTCGTGGTGGTTGCATCACCGGTCCACAAGGCGTTCTTTTGGGTAATAAAACCTCCCTCAATATTGAATACTCGCTTCTTTCCAAGATATGCTCCGGTCATGTAAGGTGTAACATGGGATTCTTTGTCAAAGAAATTCCACATGAAAAATCCCTGGTATTGTTTGTGGTGGCCTATTTGAGCAAAGGTAGCGTTGGACGAAATTGGAGCCAGCGCTTGCCCATTGGTAGTAATTGGAAACGGGTCGCTCATCACAAGGCGATAGTCGAATTTACCCAACTGCCCTCTCGCGTACACGCTCAGCTTTCTTGAGAATTCATCGGTCTGATCAACAGTTGCCTGAGCAAAGACGGGCACATCCATGCTCATAATTGTGCTTATACTTGGTTGACTGAAGCGCGAAAGTCCATTGGCGATGGTAAGACCCCCGCCCAGCACAAGGTGATTATTGGTTTTTGAGATTTTGTATTCCGCCAAAGCATCATGAAAAAATACTTCCAGTTTTCGATTGCCGGCATTTTGTGTAAGAAAATTGAAGTTGTTTTGGCCAAACTGAAAATAAAACGAGACATGGTCTGTGAGCTGGCCATAGAATTGCACGCGTGTTCTGCGCAATCCGATGTCAAAGGTTTGGTTGGCAGGCTCTCCAAGCACTTGCGTGCCGGGATTGCTATCATTGAACTTAAACCAAATCTGGTTGGAGAAGGTGGCTTTCAAGTAGTGACTCCCGGTTTCATTGAGTTTGAGACGGAGTTCATCAATTTCTTTAGCAGGCTCTTTCACGGGTTCCTGAGCCCAGGCCACTCGGCCGGCAAACAATAATGGGATAATGGCAACAAGGAATTTTTGTCTCATACGTGTGTAATGATTTCTTTGTTATAGGCTTGCCTAGCTCACTAGGTTGCCGGCATTCATTTAAAATAGTTTGAACTGCCGTTTCGGGTCCATCGGAATTATGCATGTTGCTCAATCCGTTCTTTAATGAGCTGCACAAATTCTTCGGCGTATTTCTCGAGGACCTCGATTTCATGAGGATCCAGCAAATCGACCTTTTTGTAAATCAAGAGCCTGTGCTTATGACATTCGATATGGATTTCTTCATGGTTTTCGAGGAAGCGTATAACGGGTTCACTAAAAAATGTCCGAACGGCTGCTTCAGGGTCGCCGCGCAGATAATACTTTCGTGAGAATTCAGGATACTCGGCAAAGTCGATGTCCTTGCCACCCATAAGTTCAGAGAACTTTGTTCCGAAGCTTTCTGGCTCCAATGCAAAATCCGGAATAGGAAGATCGGTTTCTGAAATGTGTATTACGGTGACATGTGTTTCAGAGCGATCTTGCCGTGCTCCTTGAACCAGCGTCATATCGGCGATTTCAATTTTACCGACATCTGCATATTTGGATAGGACATTCTCCTCAAAGCGTATTTTATTTCCTTGCTGGATCGGGAAGTCCTTGTATTTCGCTGCTACCCGCACGTGTTGTGCATTAAAATCATATTCATTGCTATTCGCAAATTTGCGTAAGGCAATCTGACGGGGAGAAAGACGGATTTCAATTTTGTCCGGCGCCTCCTTCATCAACTTACGGGCCGCCAAGGGGTGCGACGAGAAAGCATTGAGGTGGTCTAGATTTACAAGTGATACGTGACCGCCGGTTTGATGGTGTGAGTCTTCGAAGTGATGAAGTTGATCCATAAACGAATGATCCACCAGTTTGGCCTGCTCGAAGTTAAAGATGATATTCTTGCCGGGTTTCAGTGTATTCCACAGTTTTTTATAACCCAGAAAGTTAGAGAAGGTAGCAACACCGCGTACATTGATAAGATACTGATCTTCTGTCTCGTTGACCGAATAATCAGCTTTGAAAAGCGATCGTACCGGAGCCCCGTTAATGATATGAAAAATGAACTTGGTAAGAATACCTGCAAAAACACCAAGCAATAAGTCTTCCGCCACTGTTACGATAATCGTTACTATGAAAATCACGAATTGCTCGGGGCCGATTTTGTACGTTCCAATAAATTCTTTCGGCGAGGCCAACCGGTACGCCACGGCAATCAGCATCGCTGCCAATGCAGCATTTGGTATCATCTCAATTAACGGGATCATAACCAACATGGCAACAAAAAGGAAAAGACCGTGAAAGAAATTTGCCCACCGGGTGCGGGCACCATAACCCACATTGGCTGAACTACGTGCCACTTCTGAGATCATTGGTAACCCTCCGAGCAAACCCGCCAGACCATTACCAACGGCCAGACCGCGTAAATCCTTATTATAATCTGATGGACGTTTCCAGGGGTCAAGGCCGTCAATGGCCTTTACTGTGAGCAATGACTCCAGACTATTGACAAACAAGAACATGAAAACATATTTCCAAAACACGCCCGTTCCAATGGCTGCAAAGCTGGCGTTGAATGTTACATTTCCCCAAAAATCGCCAATCGTTACAAGCGCGCTGGCGTGATTAGTCTTGAAATCAAAAAACACAGCCAATGGTATCATGATTACTAACACTACCATGGGGCCCGGAATTTTTTTGAACAGACCGCCCAACATCGGCAAACCAAAAATTATTATTAAACTAAGAACCCCCACAATGGCAATTTGGGGCGTTGCATGAGCGATAAATGTTGGTATGTGGGTGTATAGTTCAATCGGACTAAGGCCTTTCGTTAATTCTCCGGGCACACCCAAAAGGATTGGAAACTGCTTGGCAAAAATCAGCACACCGATGGCAGCCAACATGCCATGTACTGCTGAATGCGGAAAAAAATCGCTGAAAGATCCGAATTTTAAAATACCGAATACAAATTGGATGATGGACATGACTACCACAGCTCCGCATGCCAGTTGGACAGCAGTAACTCCTTCCAGGTTGAGATTCCCCAAGTCGGTCACTGCGCCTGAGCAAACGGTGATCAGCCCGGCTGCAGGACCTTTGATCGTAAGCCTTCCCCCCTGGAAGATACTTACAAGCATGCCGCCAATCATGGCGGTGAGTACACCCATCGCGGCCGGAAAGCCGCTGGCTTTGGCAATACCCAGGCTCAATGGTAAGGCCAATAGAAATACTAAGAAACCGGAAAGGGCGTCGGCAGTCCAGTTCTGTTTAAGGCCCGCAAGCCCGTCTTTTGGAATTTCAAGCGTTTTCATAGTAAATAAATCCTTTAGAGAAATTTTAGAGGGTTAAGTCACATCCAATAAGTTAGAAATTGAATGTGACGAAGATTGGAGAGGTCTCAAGGCTGGTAATTAGGTGCCTGAGATTGACATGCTTGCCGTCGGTTATCAGATGCGGAGTCGGCCGATCAACTTTAGAATCTGTTGACTTCCTACAGGTAGTGAGGCGTCGAGCGGTCGGAGACTAATGCCAGCGGTCGGATGATAATTAAAGAGTATAGAGGAAAAGATTGAAAGATCGCCCGGTGCTCCATAGGCCTTATTATTGCGCTCTTCGCTTTCATTTTCTTCCAGAATCCAGGACAGAATCCAGGAGAAGAGTGGAGGGTACTCCTTTTGTGATGAAACTTGATCGTGTGTAGAATATTGTTCCAGATCGGTATCCGGGGAAACAGGAAATACATTTTCAACTGAAAACAATAGGAGCAGCGAAATTGTTAAAATCTGACGAAGCCGTAGGATCATGGTTGGATGGGCACCCGCAAATGTGAAAAAAACCGTACTACTTTCCCACAAAGTTGTCTAGAGGCATAAGTTTGGACCCCTATGAGAGCAACTGCTTAGCGCAAGCCAATAAGGAAAGAGGTAGAATTTCCCGTTTTGTCTTTTTGAATCAGGAGATTTCTGATATTTCTTATCGTACGGTTTACCTTATCAGGTGGTACTTTGATCAGGTTATCTTTCACAAGATTGCCGAAGTTCAATCGTTTTCGGAGCAGCGCTGCGGATCATACTAGTGAGCAGTGTTCGTGTTTACCTGATTTGTGACAGATGGTCTATTTTCTGTGCTTTGTAAGAAATGAGATTGCCCTAAAAAAATTTACATTTGTGCTCATTTTTATGAGAAACGTATCAGGCATCAGGGTATTGGCAGGCATCTTGGTGGTATGCTTCTTGTTTACGTCAATCATTTCCAGATCATTCGACTCCTTCGCCTTATTCAAAAACGCAAAGTCCTCGTGGATTGCCAAACAATCGGAGACTCCGCTCAAATCGGATTCACAGTTTATTGATGAAGAAATCGGAGAAGAAAAATCCGAAAAAAATTTCGGTGATGGAGCAGATTACAGCGCTCCTGCTACTGGTTTCTTGATTTGCCTGTTCGCGTCAACAATAACATTTACTGTTCCTGATCGGCAATCTTGTTATTATTATTTGACCCCGTTTGCCGGCCGCCGCTGCGATATTCCGTTGTACCTGGTCCATCGATCTCTCCAGATCTGATTCAGACATGGGTTCGGTTTGGACGACTGCAATTAAGGTCGGCCTGCCCCTGAACCTCTGAAAACCCGGATTATTTGAAGTCCGGATGTGACTAATGCAGAACTTTTCGATCACAACTATTTCGCTGGATACTATTTATTAAGGATGATAAAAACCTTTTTTAAAATCGTTAAATGAAATCTCCCGTCCCTTCTTTCGATGAACAGCATGTGCTTCATGAATTGAAACATTATTTACCCGAACAGGCAGCGCTCAAAGACTTTATCCATCAGAATACGCTGCACGCATTTCAGAATTTAAAATTTCATGAAGCTGTTCGCACAGCCTCTCAAATGTTTGGCTATAAAGTCTCCCTCTCGCTGGATGAATTTCGGGCACTTTATAAGTCTCAAAAAATCCGGGCCGATATTTTGGAGAAGATTATTTCAGATAAGAAAGGTACCGAACGGGTGAGTGAATGGAAAGAAAAGATCCTTTCGAAGAAATATGATACGGCCGCTTTCTCCAGAATAGGATCGTTGAGAGCAAACTGGAAAAGGGAGTACCACATTGACTTGGACTCCATGGTTCATCCGATTCTTTTCCGGATTCTCTGCAGTTACCTTGACCAGGGAATTTCTATATGGACATTTCCAGTTAAAGAAAAGAGTTTACTTTCTGCCATTCGGGAAATGGAACGAAATACGTTCGCAAGTATTTTTAGAAAACAACGAGCCCGGGATCTTTTACTGAAAAGCAGCTGTGAGATCAATGATCTGTTAAAAATTCTGGTCGGTGACGAGTCACTTTATAAGCAATATCTCTTCGATCAGCAATTTGCCCATCAGGGTTGGTCGGGCATAGCGTCTGCCATTGAGGCATTGCCAGACATGCTATTGGACCGGCGAAAGATAACCGTCCACGACTTGATTGTCTTCGAACTTTTACTTGAAATTGACTCGTTGGACTACCAATTCGTCAAAGGTTGGGAGCCGCTTGGAAACAAGCTGAAGTCCAAACCGGAGGATCTATTTGCCGAAGTACCTGAAACGGAGTTGAGCGAGGTATTTTCTATCTGGCAGGAAGCCTATGACTGGAGTTACTACGATGAAGTCCTTGCCGGAATTTCTTTGGGAGGCACGGAGAAGGCAGAAGTCCCTGCGAAAACTTTCCAGGCAATGTTTTGCATTGATGACCGGGAATGTTCCTTTAGAAGATATCTTGAGAAAACGGACCCTTCTTGTGAAACGTTTGGTACACCTGGGTTTTTTAGTGTTGAATTTTTCTTCCAACCGGAAGATGGAAAGTTTTATACTAAACTTTGTCCTGCGCCGGTCACGCCAAAATACCTGATCAAAGAAATGGAGTCCACCAGCAAACGGGAAAAGGATTTATATTTCAGCAAGCATTCACATTCCTTTTACAGCGGTTGGTTGATTTCCCAGACACTCGGATTTTGGTCGGCGGTTAAATTATTTGTTAATATTTTCAGGCCATCCATGAGTCCTGCTACCGCCTCCTCCTTCCGGCACATGGATAAGTATTCAAAACTCACCATAGAAAACAAGAGCCTGGCGGATCGGGAGAACGATCTCCAGGTGGGATTTACGGTGGAAGAGATGGCAAATAGAGCTGAGTCGCTTTTACGAAGTATCGGACTGGTGAAGGATTTCGCCCCGATTGTTTACCTGGTCGGTCACGGGTCGAGCAGCGTAAATAATCCTCACTACGCGGCGTATGATTGCGGTGCTTGTTCGGGAAGGGCAGGTTCCGTGAATTCGCGCACCATGTGTTTTATGGCCAACCATCCAGCGGTGAGAGAAATTCTCAAGAGCCGAGGAATCATTATTCCATCAACAACACAATTTGTAGGGGCCCTTCATGATACGTCCCGCGACGAGGTCATGTTTTTTGATGAAAACTCCCTCTCTCCCCAAAATTTGCAAAATCACAATAAAAATGAAGTCGTTTTTTACAATGCGCTGGACCTGAATTCGAAAGAACGGGCAAGGCGGTTTGAGTTAATTGATTCGCATCTGAATCCTGAAAAAACGCACGAGAAGGTTAAGATGCGATCGGTTTCATTGTTTGAACCTCGCCCTGAACTGAACCACGCTACGAACGCGCTTTGTATTGTCGGCAGAAGAGGACTCACCAAGCATTTGTTTTTGGACAGGCGAGCCTTCCTGAATTCATATGATTATTCAATTGATCCGGAAGGCAATCTTCTTTTTGGCATTATGAAGCCGTTGGGGCCTGTATGCGGCGGTATTAATCTTGAGTATTTCTTTTCGCGGGTGGATAATTATAAACTGGGGGCCGGCACAAAATTACCACATAATGTCATGGGACTGATTGGTGTGGCGAATGGTATCGATGGTGATTTGAGACCCGGCCTTCCCAGCCAGATGATCGAAGTGCACGATCCTGTACGACTTTTGATTATCGTGGAACACTTCCCAGAAGTCGTCTTGCGTACAATTCAGAAACAAGCAGAAACGTACGAGTGGTTTATTAATGAGTGGGTCAATCTCGTTGCCATGAATCCGGAAACGCGGGATTTTTTCCATTTCAAAGATGGAGGATTCACACCGTATATACCGCTGAAACAACATATCGAAATTATTACAGACCTCACACCCATTCTTGAGGCTGAAGAAGATAATATTCCTGTTTTACTACTTCCTTAAGCTAATCGCATGACATCCTTCCTTCATCTGTTCATACTTCTTCCGTTAGCAGGGTTTATTCTTAGCGTTCTTGCGCCTAAAAAGGAAGCCCTTCTTTCCCAAATCGCGTTTGGCACGGTGGGTTTGCATTTGTTAAGCACAATCATATTCCTTGGATATTGGCTACTCCACGGTTATCCTACGCTTGATTTGAAGGACATCGTCCTTTTCCGGACCATTGACTATGAGTTTTTTATAGACTTTAGTTTTGATATGATCACGGCCACCTACTTGTTTGTGGGGGCGTTTCTCACGTTTCTGGTGACAATTTACAGTCGGTACTATTTGCACCGTGAGAGTGGTTACAAGCGTTTCTTTAACACCATTCTTTTCTTTTACCTGGGCTACAACATTATAATTTTTGCCGGCAATCTTGAAACGTTGTTCATAGGATGGGAAATGTTGGGTATTTCTTCTTTTCTTTTGATTGCGTTTTACCGCGACCGCTATCTGCCCGTAAAAAATGCAGTGAAAGTATTTTCAATCTACCGCATTGGCGATGTCGGCCTGATACTTACCATGTGGATGAGTCATCACCTGTTTCATGAGAATATAACGTTTTTGAAATTAAACAACTACGAACTGGTACATGAACATCTTCTTACGCACAGTTGGATTGGTGTTTTCATTTCGCTCATGATTTTGATAACCGCAGCGGCCAAATCAGCTCAGCTTCCTTTTTCTTCCTGGCTTCCGAGAGCTATGGAAGGCCCAACACCGTCCACCGCCATCTTTTATGGCTCGCTCGCGGTACATTTGGGCGTGTTTCTTCTCTTGCGGACATTCCCGTTTTGGGAGCAGCAATTCTCAGTACGAATCCTTATCGGCGCCCTTGGCTTAGCGACCACCCTCATTACCACTGGAATCGCGCGCGTGCAGTCATCTATAAAAAGTCAAATTGCGTATGCATCCATCGCTCAGATCGGATTGATCTTTGTCGAGGTTGCAGCTGGGTTTCAAACGCTTGCACTAATTCACTTTGCAGGGAATGCGTTTCTGCGCACCTACCAACTTCTGGTCTCTCCCTCGGTAGTTAGTTATCTGATCAGGGAACAGTTCTATAATTTCTCACCCCGTGAGCGTTCCATTGAAAGTTCTTTTCCGAAGAAGATTCAAAACGGTCTTTATATTTTGTGCGTGAAGGAATGGAATCTGGATTCGTCGATGTATCGCTACTTGTGGAATCCTTTAAAGTGGGTTGGTAATAAACTCGATTTTCTCACGCTCAACCGTGTCGTCATTTTCTTTATTCCTGCTTATCTCCTTGGTATCTTTATTTTATACAACGAAGAGATGATTTCCCCGGGAGTGGAGCGGTATTTGCCATTTGTGTTCTCATTTATCGGCCTGGTCATGGTCCTGAAATCATTTACAGAACGAAAGCTGGCCCGTATGAGTTGGACGCTGGTCATGATGAACCACTTTTGGATAGCGCTGGCAATTTCGTTCAATGAGCATTTTACCTATGAACACACCATGCTTTATTTGTCCGGTGTAGTGGTGGCCGGTATTCTTGGCTTCCTCTGCCTCCGGAGACTAAAATCTTTTGAGAACAATATTGACCTCGATCAGTTTCATGGACATTCGCACGAGCATCCAAAAATTGCCCTGGTTTTTCTGCTTTCCTGTTTAGGACTGGCGGGCTTTCCGATTACGCCGACATTTATTGGTGAGGATTTGATTTTCAGTCACATTCATGAGAATCAGCCGATACTCGCGTTCTTTATTTCCCTTAGCTTTATCCTGGATGGTCTTGCAATCATTCGGATATATGCCCGTGTATTCCTGGGGCCACACGTAAAATCAATATATGATATGGCCTACCGATCTTCGTGACGGGTAACCGCCAGGATTATTCATTATGAATAAATCTTTCCTCCGTACCACTTTGCAAGCATTCCTGGGTGGCCGGATTTTTTAAGGTGCACAGTGATGCAACTATCGATACGCTTGCAAAAAATTCATTAGCCTTGTGATTTCCTTCTTTTTTATGGCTGGAAAATTTGCAACACGGAAAGTTTCTTTTTTCAGATTCCCGTACCCCTCACCCAGCAGCATTCCTTTTTTTCTAGCCACAGCTTTTATCACTTCAATTAACCTGGCACTGCCATTGACAGCAATCACGGTTCTGGAGCGAACTTCCGGATTAGCAATCAAAGGATGAAGATTCTTTGAGCCCTGAAAGAAACGGATCCACTCTTTTTGTCGTTGGGTAATTTTTTGATCAACATCGACAATTTTGTTCATGTTTTTCAAAGCGCATTTTAACAAATAAATTCCCAGGACATTTGGTGTATAAGGTGTCTGCCACTTATCGATCATTTCTTTCATCAACGAGAGACTGTTGTAATGATTTTTCTCGCCGATGACCTGCATCTGCACCATCGCACGGGGAGAGCACGCCATCACCGCAAGACCTGCCGGCAAGCCAAAACATTTTTGAACAGAGGCAAACCAAATGTCGGCTGATTGGAAGTTGAGAAAAATGCCGGCCATAGATGAGGTCGCATCCACCGCGAACAAATGGTCGGGATTGTTTTTTCTAACGGCAGCGATAATCTTGTTGCGGACTTCGGTACCGTTGGAAGTTTCGTTTTGTGTGATGCAAATAATATCACCTTCGTTCAAAGCCAACTTGCCGGCAGGGAGTTCTTTCTCAGGATCAAAAGGCAGTGACTGTGCATCCGGTCTCAACCGTAGCGTATAGTCGAACCACCTTTCACCAAAGGCGCCGTTGTGAATGTGAATACTTTTTGTTTTCACCAGTGATTGCGCAATCACTTCCCAGCATTCTGTGGCCGAGGAGGTAAAAAAAATTGTATACTCGTTTGGAATTTTAAGTTTTCGTTTGAGTAAGGCAATCGTTTTTTTTGAAAGGTCAACAAACTCCGCGCTCCGGTGATTCATGCTGAGGATGCCTTTCTTGTGTGCGGCTTTCACCTATTTGGGAACCTGATCGTGAACGCGGGAAGGACCGGGATAGAAGGAGACCATAGGGAAAATTACGAATGTTGATTGACGAATTTGGAATTTGAATTACGAATTGCCGCGATTCATGAGATAAATCATGGCGAGTGCATAGCTCTGCAAACCAAACCCGGTGATGAGACCGGCACACTTGGAGGTGATGAGGCTGTGATGCCGGAATTCTTCACGCGCGAAAACATTGGAGATATGGACCTCCACTACAGGGGAAGTAATGGC
>JANXYC010000033.1 GCA_025350305.1 Cyclobacteriaceae bacterium
TGCACGGCGCCCCCACCGGTACGTACAGCTTACCATCCGGTCCAAAAGCAATATATTTCCATCCATGGTGAGTCTCTGTTGGATATTTATCATACACCGTTACTGGCTTGCCGGGATTGGAGAGCTTGGATTCAATGCCCACCAGTTTGGATATCTTACTTACCTCCGCTATGTATAAGTCGCCATCCTTAAACGCTACACCATTGGGCATATTGAGGCCAGAGGCGACTACCCATTTCTTATCCGCTTTGTAATCGCCGTCGGTATCTTTTACAGCATACACTTTATCCTCATTCCGGTTGCCAACATATAATGTTCCAGAAGGAGAAAGCACCATAGACCGTGCATTGTCCACCTCTGCAAAAACGCTGATGGTAAATCCGGCAGGAAGTTTGATTGTATTCAGTGGAAGAGCGGCACTTGCTTCTGTTATGGCCGGGAAGGACCCGTCTCCTGAGGAAGGATCTGAAGAAGGAGTTTCAGTCGCTTTTTTTGATGAATTATTACAGCACAATGCCAGCATGGCGATAAATGGTATGATTTTGATGATTTGCATTGTAAATGAATTTGCCGGCAAGTTAGCGCATGTAGTTCATTGTGTTCGAGCCGTTAATCAGGTTTTTTTGCCCATCTTCTTGTCCACCATGGTCCCGGTTTATCAGGTCGAAGGCAGATAAATAGTATCTTTGTGGCATTTTTCAGAAAGCGCAACAGACATTCATGATCTCCATCTCAAACATATCGTATTATATCGGCGGCAGGGCCCTCTACCTGAATGCCTCCATGTTTATAAAGCCTGATGATAAAATCGGCCTGATCGGTCTGAACGGACGCGGAAAATCTACCCTGTTGAAACTCATCTATGGAGAAATGAAAGTTGATGAAGGCAGCATCAGCAAGGCCAAAGACTGCACCATCGGATTTCTCAATCAGGATTTGTTATCATTTCAAAGCGAAGACGCCATTCTTACCGTGGCGATGGAGGCCTTTAAAGATGCCGTTGACACGCAGCGACAAATTGAAAAAATCCTTCATAAACTCGAAACAGAATATTCTGAAGGCCTGGTGGACAAACTGACTACGCTACAGGAAAAATTTGAACAGTTGGACGGCTATACGATGCAAGCCAAAGCCGAAGAAGTGCTGGAAGGAATCGGGTTTTCAACAGCCGACCTTCATCGGCCGTTGAAAGAGTTTTCAGGCGGGTGGCGTATGCGGGTCATGCTGGCCAAGCTCCTTCTTGAAAAACCTTCGCTCCTCATGCTCGACGAGCCCACGAACCACCTGGACTTACCTTCTATCGAATGGGTGGAGGACTATCTTCGCAATTATGATGGCGCTGTCGTCATTGTTTCGCACGATCGGCAATTTATTGACAATGTTGCCACAAAAACGGTTGATGTCACACAACAGCAACTCGTCACCTACGAGGGCAACTACAGCTATTACTTGCGCGAAAAAGAGCAGCGGGAAGAGATCCAACAAAATGCATTTGATAATCAGCAGGCGAAGATACGGCAGGCTGAACGATTCATAGAACGGTTTAAGGCCAAAGCAAGCAAGGCCCGACAGGTGCAATCGAAAGTGAAGGCAATCGGCCGCATGGACATGATTGAAGAAGTGGTGGATGATACGGCGGCTGTTAATTTCAAGTTTAAATTCAAGCAACCATCGGGCCGTCATGTGGTGACATTAACAAATGTCTCAAAATCATATGGGCCGAAGGAAATTCTTCGGCACACCAATGCTACCATTGAACGCGGCGACAAAATTGCGCTCATCGGTGCAAACGGAAAGGGGAAGTCAACGCTGTTGAGAATCCTGTCAGGAACGGAACCTGTGGACGGTGAACGGACCATCGGCTATAATGTGATCCAGGGATTTTATGCACAGCATCAGCTGGAGGCGTTGCACATGGAAAATGAAATTTTGGACGAGTTGAAACAAGCCGGCAGCGGCAAGACTGAGCAAGAGCTGCGCGGCATCCTTGGCTGCTTCTTATTCTCAGACGATGACCAGTTCAAAAAAATAAAAGTATTGTCGGGGGGAGAAAAATCCAGGGTAGCGCTGGCCAAGACCCTGATTTCTGAGGCAAATTTTTTATTGTTGGATGAACCAACCAACCACCTTGATTTCATTTCAGAGAACATACTTATTCAAGCCCTGGATCAATATCTGGGGAGTTTTGTAGTCGTGTCTCACAACCGCTATTTTATCAACCAGATTGCCAACAAGATTTGGTACATCGACAATAACCAGATCAAGGAGTATCCGGGAACGTATGAGGAATACGAATACTGGAAGAAAACCAACGAGGCACTCTCCTCTCCTGCTGTTCCCACGAACCCTGCAAAAGCTAAACCTGTTCCCAAAAAAAGTGAGACAACTCACGACGCCGGCCCTGCACATAAAAAACTTACACGAGAACTTAAAGTGGCAGAAGAAAAGATTGAGACCCTCCAGGCAGAAAAGACACGGATTGAAAATGAAATGACCAAGCCGGAAGTCTATTCAAAATTTGATGTAATGGGTTCCTACCAAAAGGAATTAGGTGCGATGAGTTTCCAAATCGACGCTTTGAATGAAAGTTGGGGAAAACTGGTACTTGATCTGGATGAATTAGAACGGACTAAATCTTGATAACTTCAAGAAATGAGCTCATCAACAAAAGTGCAGCAATAAATAAAACTGCATCCAGGTAACGCGCAATGCGCTTTTTGAGAGATAAATTAACGGCCTCCATAGATATATTTTACCTTAATCGTGTACTTTTTGACCCTGGTAACCATGCTTTTAAGAGTTTATTATCTTCTGGGATTTCTGGTTTTTCCCATGGCTTCGGTTATGGCTCAGAAAACGCTTCTCCTTCAGGATAAGACCTATGAACCACAGATCAGGACGGTGCAGTGCTCTCCGGGCCAATCAACAGACGGTAAGTCTCTTTTGCCTGCTGCCACCCGCTTGGATACGCAGGATCTGATAGTGGAATTTGATGACTTGGTCGAGCAACGGAATAATTACTATGTGAAACTCATTCACTGTAATTTCGACTGGACTAAGTCGGGTCTGATGGACCTTGATTTTATGCGCGACTACAATGAGTTCACGATCACCGACTACTCATTTTCAATCAATACCCACATCCCCTACGTGCACTATCGCTTTTCATTGCTACCGGTCAAAATTCCCGGCAACTATGTAGTGATCGTGTATCGTGACGGCAACCGGCAAGACCTAATCCTGTCCCGAAGAATAGTCGTTTTTGATTCACGGGTTAGTCTTGTTCGCGACGACCTGATTTCTGGGTTGGGGAATATCCGCAACACAAACCAGGCCTTAAACTTCATTATCAATTATGGCAGCACAGAAATAATAAATCCGATGGGGAGCATCCATGTCACCATTCGTCAAAACCAACGATGGGACAATGCAAAATTTGATGTGAAGCCAAGCTTCCTGCGTGAAGATGTCAATCAACTGGAATACCGCTTCTTTGATTTGGACAAAACTTTCCAGGCAGGCAATGAATTCCGGTTTGTTGACTTTCGGTCCCTCGTTAATCCCGGACAGAATACATTCAAAATTGATAAGAGTCACAAGCCCTTTGACCTGGTCGTCAATCTGGACGGTCCGCGTGCCAGTCAATCGTACTCCCAATATGCCGACCTCGACGGGAGTTACTATATCGACAACCTTGACTATCGGCAGGAGCCCTGGATCAGCGCCAATTATCTGAACGTAAACTTCGGTTTACAATCACCGCCTCTCAAGGGCGACGTATATTTAATCGGCGCTTTTAACGGCTGGGCGAGTACCGACGAAAACAAGATGTTGTATAATCAGGGAATGTACTCACAGCGAATACTTCTCAAGCAAGGATTTTACAACTATCAGTATTGGGTGGCTGGACCGGAATCAGAAGGAAATCAAATTGAAGGAAACTATTTTCAAACTGAAAATTTATATGAAGTGCTGGTTTACTACCGGCCTTTTCAGCCGAATGCTGATTTGTTGATTGGTTACTTTTTTCTGCCGGTAAATCCGCGCTAAGCGTATATCAATTCCAGGTCTGCTTCTTTCTTAATTGAGTCATGATTGGCCATGTCCAGCATGCCAAAACCCTTGTGGGAAAATTGCCCAAGGCCATGCTCATATACAAATTGCTGAACGGTGGGCGGGGCAAACAGCGTGAACGGAAAAGTATATCCTCTTACTTCATACTTAATGTCTGAATCATAGAGCGGATAGATGCGTGCGAATTTCTTGTGGGTGGTTTGAATACGGTTAAGATAATCTTTGTCAGGAATCAGCTGAAACTTATAAAAATCCGCCAATTGAGCAGCGGTAAATTTCCCTGAGCTTTGCATTTGGCCAATCGTTGAGTCATAGAGCAAGTCTGAAAACTCATCACTCTCCGGTGAAATAAATCGTTTCCCGGACTCATCATTGAAAGAGGCGGGCATTAAAACAATAGGTGAAATGCAAAGGAACTTAACGCTGTCGGTAACTGCCACAGGCTCCTCATGTTCGATCATTTCAGGCGAGAGTTGGAGTGTGCCGATCATTATTTCCTTGTGATCAAAAAGGACTGAAAGAAAATAATCCAAAAAGCCTTTATCGGAAGTCGAAAATACCAGCGTGACGCGTGAAGAAAAAAAGTGCAGGCCCTTCCGGCTAATTTTCGTCTGGCCCTTTAGTCCTGAAAAGTTAAAATGTGTGAACTGCTGAAACAGCGGGTTCTTGCCAGCCACGACTAACCCCTTTACTGTTTGGGCTAACAGAAATTGATGGTGGAAGGGAACAAAAGCGCCCTTATTCTTGAGTGAAAAAACAATCCTGATTCTCACAGAACTTGATCTAACGGGAAAAAATCTAAACCAATGACCGCAAAAAATTGACCGTGCGGGTAGCTAAAGTACTAAAAATCAGGGTTTATGAAACCGTTGGTGAAAGGATTATTTTAAATGAGTCATAAGACCTTGGAAATGAACATCTTCAATTGTGGTTAAGCGATCAGACGTTAAACCTGAAATGCATGACATCCCCATCTTGTACCACATAATCCTTGCCTTCGACTGCCAGCCGGCCTGCTTCCTTTATCGCAACTTCGGCCTTATACTTTTGATAATCAGGTATCTTGATAACCTCCGCCCGAATGAATCCTTTTTCAAAATCAGTGTGGATAACTCCTGCGGCCTGGGGAGCTTTCCAGCCTCTATGGATCGTCCAGGCTCGTACCTCTTGAACACCGGCAGTAAAGAAAGTTATTAGATCTAAAAGGTGATACGCGGCCCGGATAAGTTTGTAGAGGCCCGACTCTTTTAACCCATACTCCGCTAAAAAGGCATCGCGATCTTCTTTGCTTTCCAGTTCAGCAATTTGTGCCTCGATTGCTGCACAAACCATTACGACTTCGGCCCCTTCGTTTTTCACTAGATTTTTCAATGCATCAACATGCTTGTTACCTGTGTGAACAGATTCCTCCTCAACATTTGCAACATAGATCACAGGCTTATCCGTAAGAAGCTGGAGGTCCTCAATTGCCTTGCGATCATCTGCATCGGTCCTTACTGTTCGGGCGTTTTTACCAGCCAGCAGTGCATCGCGAAACAGCTGAATAACAGCGAGTTCCTTTCTAGCCTTTACATCTCCACTTTTGGCTGCCCGCTCTACTTTGGATATTTTTTTTTCCACTGATTCAAGGTCTTTGAGTTGGAGTTCAGTATCAATGATCTCTTTATCTGCAACAGGATTGACCCGACCGTCCACGTGGATGATGTTGTCATTCTCAAAGCACCGTACTACATGGGCGATCGCATCTACTTCACGGATATTCGCGAGGAACTGGTTTCCAAGGCCTTCCCCTTTCGAGGCACCTTTTACTAAGCCTGCAATGTCAACAAACTCAAACGAGGTAGGTATGACTTTTTGCGGAGTGACTAATCCTGATAAAATGTTCAGTCGCTCGTCGGGAACCGAAATGACGCCCACATTTGGCTCGATCGTGCAAAAAGGAAAGTTGGCGGCTTCTGCCTTATTATTAGAAAGTGCATTGAAAAGTGTCGACTTTCCTACGTTGGGCAGCCCCACTATTCCACATTTTAATCCCATCTGACTATGATTGAATGATTAAATGATTGTGTGATTATATGATTCATTTGATTGATGTACTTGAAGCACCGCAACTGCCTGAGAAACCGATTTCTCGATTCGCTGCCTGCAAAAAGTGCGCAAATATAAACACAGGACATCACTGATTGAGAGTTTATTTCCCGTCGACTGGCGGTAAATTGAAAACCCCACCTCGTCCCGATGGCTTCGGGATCGTGGCAGGGTCTTTCGGTTCAGGTATAGGTTAGGTAGTCAGGTCAATCCCACTTAAGCTCCGTATCGACTGTGGCCGGCTTCACGTCCGCTGTTTCCACCGCGGCCTCCTCACGCTCCTCGCGAACATGATCGAACTGAGTAAAGTCTATACCAGGCATCAATTCGTTTTTAACGTGATTAACTGTGTTGCTCAGGGCACCCATGAACTTATTAAAATCCTCTTTGTATAGGAAGATTTTGTGTTTCTCGTAGGTGAATCCCTCCTCGTCCTTATTATACCGCTTCTTACTTTCTGTGATCGTCAGGTAATAGTCATTGGACCGGGTTGCCTTTACATCAAAGAAATAGGTACGTTTTCCAGCTTTTACTTTTTCGGAGTAAATCTCATCTCTTCCATTCTTATTCTCTTCCACAGATCGAAGGTTTAGGTTAATTTTGGTCTTAGGTATGATCGAAGATAATAGTTTCAAAAATTATAGCAAACTAAGCTCAATAAAATTACTCCTGGTAGCGCTACTTTTGATTTTATATGCGCAAATAAGCCAATAAACGCGTTTTTAGAAACAGGTGACCGTTAAATTTAAAGACATCCGCCAGAGCGCCAGCCTGGAATTGCTCGCCAAACAGCTTGTTGAGGGCTTTATAACGGGTCTGCATAAATCTCCCTTCCACGGCTTTTCGGTAGAATTTGCCGAGCACCGGCTTTATAATGAAGGACAGAGCACACGACACATCGACTGGAAAGTGTTTGCCCGTACCGACCGGCTTTACACCAAACAGTATGAGGAGGAAACTAACCTCCGATGTCTGATTGTGCTGGATTGCTCATCGTCCATGTATTATCCTTCCGATACTATTGCCAAACTTAAATTCAGCATCTACTCGGCCTCTGCTCTTGCCTACCTGCTGCATAAACAACGCGACGCAGTTGGTCTCTGTTTGTTTTCAGATAAGATCGATGAACTCACACCAATAAAGTCTACGGCTTCCCACCTTGATAAATTGTTTACGCTGCTGGAGAAAAAGATCGAATCTGGAAGCCAGTCAAGAAAGTCCACGCGCGTGTCTACGGTCTTGCATGAAGTCGCGGAAAAGACCCACAAGCGTTCACTGATCATTATTTTCAGCGATATGTTTGACGGATCCGAGGACCCGGAAGAGGTTTTTAAATCGCTGCAACATTTGAAGCATAATAAACACGAAGTGCTGCTCTTTCACGTAAGCGATCACGACACAGAGCTTGACTTTAATTTTGAAGAACGACCGTACGAATTTGTTGATTTGGAAAGTGGTGATAAGCTAAAGCTCAACCCGGGTGAAATAAAAAGTAGCTACACAGCTTCCTTGCAGGGCTTTCACAAAAACCTACAGCTTAAGTGCAACCAGCTTAAAATTGATTTCATTTCCGCGAATACGAGAACTGATTATTACTCCGTCTTGCAGGCGTATTTGCTGAAGCGGTCGAAGATGAAGTAGGGATTGGGAATTGGGTATTGGCTTTTAGCTGTTGGCCATTAGCATATTCAAAATGAACCCGGGCTAACAGCCAAAAGCTAATAGCCAATTACGACTGCAGTTGCTCATCATGGAGGTGTGCTTTCTTTGCGGTAAGAACATCTTTACTTTCAACATGATCAGGATCCGGAACACAACAGTCTACCGGGCAGACTGCAGCGCACTGAGGCTCTTCGTGAAAGCCAGTGCACTCGGTACATTTTCCAGATACGATATAATAGAATTCATTTGAAACGGGTGCCTGGGGGACTTTGGCGTCCACTTTATCTCCGTCTAATTCAACAGCCGTTAGTTTTGTGCCTCCTGCCCAATTCCATTCTCTTCCACCCTCATAAATGGCAGTATTTGGGCATTCTGGTTCACAAGCACCGCAGTTAATGCACTCTTCGGTAATCTTAATCGCCATTCTCTTCCTTGTTTCCTCTAATTTTGTTGCAAAAATACAGCCCTTTACACTCCTGTCCAAAACAACAATCACACGTTGAAAGTTTATGCAATCAATTAAGTTACCTGCAAGAATCGAAGCATTTTGTGCTTTAGGCACTGTGATTAAGGCACTTGGGCTCAGTGACAGAAAGGACGTGGCAGAAAAAGCAAGGAATGAAAACCCCTGGTTTACTGAAGATAGTGTTGCGCTGGCCCTGAAGGGAATTGAAACGCTATTGGAAAAAGACGACCTTAATTCCTGGGCGATGTCCTACTCAACGGAGCCGGCAGTTCCCAAAACCATTGGCGTGGCAATGGCGGGAAATATTCCCTTGGTCGGTTTCCACGATTTTTTATGTGTACTTATCTCCGGACATCGACTTAAAGCCAAATTAAGTTCGCAAGATTCAGTATTGCTTAAATTCATCTGGCAAAAGTTGGTGGAGATCGAACCACAATTTTTGGGCTACTTCTCTGCCGAAGAGAATCTAAAAGGTGTAGATGCGATGATTGCCACGGGCAGCGACAATACGGCGCGCTATTTTGAATATTATTTCAGAAAAATTCCGCATGTCATCAGAAAGAACCGGGCCTCTTGTGCAGTAATCGTAGGGGAAGAGCCACGTGGAGAATTTAAATTGCTCGGCAAAGATGTATTCAGCTATTTCGGACTTGGCTGCCGGAATGTTTCCAAGCTTTATATTCCCGCAAAATTTGAATTTGGAGATTTATTTGAAAGTTGGCAGAATTTTGGCGCAGTTATCGACCATCACAAGTATGGCAACAACTACGATTATCAAAAATCAATATTACTGATGAACCAAGAGTCCTTCTTAGACAATGGGTTTATTCTCGTAAAGGAAAGTGGCAACCTTGTGTCTCCCATCGCCACCCTGTACTTTGAAAAATACAATAGTCAGGAAGACCTAAAAGAAAAAATAGAAATCCAACGCCAAAAGCTGCAAGTAGTTGTCTCTGCGCAGGGCTGGTATTCCAGCAGCGTGCCTTTTGGAAAAGCTCAACTTCCGAACGTCACGGAATATTCTGACAACGTTGATACCATGAATTTCTTATGGAGTCTGAAATAGTTCTCCAGAAGATTTAAAACCAGCCCAATACAATCTGCGTTGATTCCATCTAACAAGTTGTGGTCGTTGGAAAATTCAATGATTTCGATAACGCCCGCTCGGCGTGGGGCACGCCAATGTAAAATATCAAACACCAAATATCCAATATCAAAGTATAGAAGCTCTCAGAACCTTCGATTCAATATCTCACTCAAAATAAATGCCTTGCGAAAGCCTTTGGGATCTTTGAGTTCCTTGAGGAGATCCTCCGTCAGATGTGGTTTTGACATGGTCTCATATCCTTTGGACGGCTTGAACCTTACAATGGTATCTTCCAACTTCATTGTCTCTTCCAATGAAGGTCGGTTGAAAGCCTGTTTGGCAGCGTTATCGTAGATCTCGTAGATCTTATCATGTTTCCGATAATCGTAATTGGTATCCTCAAGGTCTTTCCGTTCTTCGGCCAAGTCATCATCGTAGTCAACAGGTTCCTTTTCCCATTCACGCTTGGCAGGTGGCCGATTGTAAGACTGCGGGGAGGAAAGTGTTGGGGGTGTCTGCTCAGGCTTCTTGCCGCCTTGAATTTCACGAAGCAGCTCCTCAAAGGTTAAAGGCTTATTTGGTGATGGCGCATCATATTCCTGATCGGTTTCAACTGTTCTGCCAGGAGATGCCTGGGGCTCAGGTTTTTTCTTCCTCCGCGAGAAAAGGTACACTAACCCAATGATGATCCAGAATAATATTTTTAATTCATCCATCGCTTTCAAAGGTATCAAATTTGGACCGGAAGATTACCAGCCTTTCCGCAGATAGTCACATTTAGCCCGCGACTTCTTATCCGGGTAAGCCAATTTCGGTGCCTGCAAATTTTACCATTAAGCCAGCAGTGGCCAGGGTGGTGAGCAAAGCCCAGATCGAGTAAACTTCAAAAACTTAAAGCGATGCTTTAAGTCCGAAAAAAACCCATGTCGTGATTCGGATTTCCTCCTATCTTTGCCAACTTTATTAAAAGAATAACCACTTTCTAGAGAATGCAGCTAGCCAAATTAGAGATCAAAGGTTTCAAAAGCTTTGCGGATAAGATCGTAATTAATTTTGATGAGGGTGTCACCGGTATTGTGGGGCCTAATGGCTGCGGGAAGTCGAACGTTGTGGATTCGATACGCTGGGTTTTAGGAGAGCAAAAAACCAGTGCGCTGCGCTCGGAAAAGATGGAGAATATCATCTTTAACGGCACCAACCAGCGTTCTCCCTTGCAGATGGCCGAGGTTTCTCTCACCATCAACAATACCAAGAATTTATTACCAACTGAATATTCCCAAATCACGATCACGCGGCGGTTGTATCGGTCCGGCGAGAGTGAATATTTATTAAATGGAGTAACCTGTCGCTTAAAGGATATCACCAATCTATTCCTCGACACGGGCGTTGCTTCCAACAGCTATTCCATCATAGAATTAGGAATGGTGGATGATTTGCTGAACGACCGGGACAACTCACGGCGTAGTCTTTTCGAAGAAGCTGCCGGGATATCCAAGTTTAAAAAGCGCAAGAAGGAGACCCTGAAAAAACTGGAAGACACAGATGCTGACCTGGAGCGTGTGGATGACCTCCTTTTCGAGATTGAGAAAAATATGAAAAGCCTGGAGAAGCAGGCGCGGCAAACGGAAACGTATTATAAAACGAAAGAAGACTATAAGGATAAAAGCATCCAGCTAGCCAAAGTAGTGGTGAACAAGCAGAAGGATAAGTTCAACCACGTCAACAAGCAGATTGAGGAAGAGAATGACCGGAAGATTATGTTGACCGCTGACATTGCTGATAAAGAGGCTTCGATTGAAAAAGAAAAGGCTGAACTGATCGTCAAAGAGAAGACACTTTCAGTGCGGCAGAAGGGTATTAATGACCATGTGGCTAACATTCGCCAGCATGAGAGTGAGAAGCAGATTAATAACGAACGTCTTCGATTTTTAAATGACCGCGCTTCCAGCTTGCGCGACCAAATAGATCAGGATAAGAAGAGCAACGAACGCGGACACTTTGCTATCCAGAGTCTTCAAACGGAAGAACGGTCAGCGCAAAGCATCCTTCAAGAAATTGAATTGAAGGCGGAGTCCATCAAAGCAGAATATGAAGCACAAAAGCTCGCCACTACGCAACTGCAGGTAGATGTAGATGCGCTACGCCAGCAACAACGGTTTAAGCAAGAAGAGCACTTCCAAACAAACAAAGGAGTAGAAATACGCGAGATACAGATTACCTCGCTCAAGCAGGAGATTGACCGCGCCACCACCGACACGCACCAGCGAAGCGCCAGTTTAGCAGAGTTTGAAAACAAACTCGTGGTTTTGCAGAACGAAATTCAGGAAAAAAATCTTCACCTCGAAAAAATAAAGCAGGAAGAAAACGAAGTCCTGTCCAGAATCAGCTCCCTTGAAAAAACCATTGAACTCATACGTGAGGAGATGACAGAAACCGGGAGGAAGCTGGATGCCCGGCAGAACGAATATCAACTTACCAAATCACTGGTGGAGAATCTGGAGGGCTTCCCGGAGGCCATCAAGTTTCTGAAAAAGAAAGTAGAATGGACCAAAAATGCTCCCCTTCTCTCTGACATACTAACCTGTCCGGAAGAATACCGCGTTGCTATTGAAAACTATTTAGAGCCCTATCTTAACTACTTCATTGTAAATCACGAAGCAGAAGCGTACGATGCCATCAACATCCTGAGCGATGCCAGCAAGGGAAAGGCTAATTTCTTTATCCTGGATGCATTCGAAAAATTCGTGTCCAGCCCAACACAGATTTATCCCAACGCCTATCCTGCCACCCAGATCATTGAGTTCGATCCGAAATATGGTAAGCTAATGACCTTCATTCTTGATCGTGTTTATTTTTTTGAAGGGGATACGAAATTAATTCCAGCCGATGATGACAATACGTTTATCACCAAGAGCGGTAAATACACCCGGAGGTGTTTCAGTCTTTCCGGTGGGTCAGTGGGCCTTTTCGAGGGTAAAAAAATTGGCCGCGCCAGGAATCTGGAGAAACTCGATAAAGAAATCAAGGAACTCAACAAAAAACTTGAAGAAGTACGTCACTCACTCCTGGATCGGCAGCGCGAGTTGGAGCGGCTGCGCAATCACAATCTGAAAGTCGCTATTGAAGAAGCGCAGAATGCCATCAAGCAGGTAAATGATGAATACATTTCTGTAAAAACCAAGAAGGAGCAGTTTGCAGAAATGATCAACAATGCCGACCTGAGACGGGAAGACATTCTTGAGAAGATCGATGTGCTGGTGAAAGAGCTGGAGGAACTACAGCCAAAATCACATCAGATTTTGCATGAACTGGAGCAATTTGATGAACGAGTAAAACAACTGGCCACGGAGCTCACTGCCCAAAATGATTTGTTGGGACAGAAGTCAAATGCTTTCAATGAGCAGAATATATTCTTCCATCAGCAGACCAATCGGGTAAAAAGCATCGAACAAGAAATTCGATTCAAACAAGAAGCCGTTGAACAAAGTAATCAGCGTATCACGGCGAATTCTTCCGAACTCCGTCATAACGAAGATGAAATCCGCACCATTTTTGAGAACACGCAATCCGGTGATGAAGAACTCATCAAGCTGTACGCTCAAAAAGACGAAATGGAACACGGGCTGAATGAAGCCGAGAAAGATTATTATGCATCCCGCGGAAATATTGACCAGGTTGAGAAAGACCTGCGCAATGTTCAACATCAACGCGAGAACATCGATTCGTTGCTCATGCAGCTTCAAAATGAGTTAAACGAAAGTAAACTTGAGCTCAATTCAGTGAAAGAACGCTTGTCCGTTGAATTCAATATTGTCATGGACGAAATTGTCAGCGGAATTTCAGAAGACGAGACAAAAGGCCTTGAGGAAGCAGATGAAGACAAGCTGCGGAATGATGTCACCCGTATTCGAGAAAAGCTGGATAACATGGGTCCTATCAACCCAATGGCAATGGAGGCCTACAATGAAATTAAGGGACGCAACGATTTCATCATAGCACAAAAAGAAGATCTGGTAAAAGCCAAGGAATCGCTTTTCAATACCATCAGCGAGATTGAAGGGGTGGCCAGCGCCACATTCATGGAAGCGTTTACCAAAATCAAAGAACATTTCATAAACGTGTTTCGCTCACTCTTTAACGAGGGCGACGATTGCGACCTTAGATTGGCCGATCCTTCGCGTCCATTGGAATCTGAGATCGACATCATTGCAAAGCCAAAAGGCAAACGTCCGCTCACCATCAACCAATTAAGTGGCGGAGAGAAGACGCTCACGGCCACGGCCCTCCTCTTCTCCATGTACCTGCTGAAGCCTGCGCCCTTTTGTATCTTCGATGAGGTAGATGCGCCGCTGGATGACGCAAACATTGACAAGTTCAATACCATCATCCGCAGCTTTAGCAAAGACTCGCAGTTCATTATCGTTACTCACAACAAACGCACGATGACTACCACCGACGTAATTTATGGAATCACGATGGTAGAGAAGGGGATTTCCAGGGTTGTACCGGTGGATTTGCGCGAGCTTGCGTAGAATTGGTAATCAGTAGTCGGTAATCGGTTTCGACAATACAATACATATTGACTTACGCCCGACAAATGCTGTAGTTAATCAAAACCTATTCATCGTTTAGTGCGTAAATTCAATTCAGTTAATGAAATAATTATGAAACGAATGATCCCCATTATCGCTGCACTTTCAGTTGTTGCAGCCCTTTTCTCCTGCCAGGCGCAAACCAAAAAGAAAGGCAGCAACACAGACACAAAAATCAACCTCACCCCTCCTGCCGGAAAGGCTGTGGCGGCTTTTGCAGAGGGTTGTTTCTGGTGTTCCGAACATATTTTTGAAGCGGTGGTGGGTGTGGACTCGGCTGTATCCGGATACGCTGGCGGCACCGCTGCCAATCCTACCTACGAACTTGTCAATACCGAAACAACCGGTCATGCTGAATCGGTATTGGTGTACTACAATCCCACCGTTATTACCTACGCGGAGCTATTGAAAGTGTTTTTTACTTCGCAAGATCCTACCACACCCGATCGACAAGGTCCTGACCGGGGAAATTCGTATCGTTCAATTATTTTTTATAAAACACCGGAAGAAAAAAAACTGGCTGAGCAGGCAAAAAATGACTTTGCAAAGTCCTTCAGGGACCCAATCGTGTCGGAGATTAAACCCCTCACCGAGTTTTACAGAGCAGAAGACTATCATCAAGATTACATTCATCACAACCCCTCCAGCTCCTACGTGCGAGGTGTTTCTATTCCAAGGTTTGAATTGTTTAAGAGAACGTATAAGGGGAAGTTGAAAGTCAAAAGTTGAAAGTTAAAAGTTGAAAGTTGAAAGCTGAAAGCTGAAAGCTGAAGGCTAAAAGGTAAAAGTCAACAGCCAAAAACGCAGTTCTAAATAAGGAAAATTTAGTTCTTAGTGCCTTCCGCCCAGTTAATCGTGTACCAGAGCGCTGAGTTTGGTTGCTGACCCCAGCGCTGAAGGTTTAGTATTGCTTCCGTAAAAGTTTTATCATCGATGAGCGAATGCTTTATCATCAGTTCCTTTGCACCCAGGAGAATACCGATGAGATTGCTGACATACGCTTGAAACGTTGGGCTTTCAGCACTGTCGCCAAAGAACACAACGTTGTTCCTGATATTTCTCAGGCCACATTGATGCAGAATAGAGACGAGCCTTCTTCCAATAAACGGATCATTGCCGAGACGGTCGTAGGATCGGATATAGGCTTGCCATATTGCCGGGAATCCGGCAGGTTCAGGATGTAGAAACATCTGTTGATGATCATCATCTTCCAAGACAACTCTTCCACCGGGACGAACAGCCTTGGCCATGCCTACAACAACACTTTCAGGTTGTTTAACATGTTCCAAAATGAAGCGGGCGTGGGCGAGATGGAACGTTCCCCATTCATGCTGATGAAGTTCAATATTTTCGGCATTTCCTTGCCGGAATTCAACCCAGGGTTTATGCTGCTTCTCCAAATTTTCCAGCGAGCTTTTCAACTGGTTTTTGTCGCGCTCAATGCCGAGGCATTTGCCATTCTCCCCCACTTTCTCTGCCATGGCAATCGTAAACTGACCCAGGCCACTTCCCACGTCAAGAATATGTTCACCTGGATAAATCTCAAGCAGTTGAAGGCACCGGCTATTTATTAATTCATTTAGTTTCGAAAGCCGAACCTGTTCTTCTGGTTCAGATCCATGAATGTAGTTTGACATGGAGTAAATCTAACAAATGTTTATGGTTGTCACTTCGGCAACGAGTCGGCAGCATATAAGACATGTCCTTTACCAATTACCACTTTGGGGTTTTTATAAGTGCCCGTAACATGGAAGGGAACTTTTACACCAAACGGCGGCAGCTCAAGTTTGACGAGGTACCGTATAGCTCCGCTGATTTCACTAACACCCTCGACATCCGCATCAAAGCTGGAAAGCTTAATACTGAAGGGCTTAACAATGATCTTACTGTCCCTGATTTCCGAGCGTATCACAAAGTCCTTGAGATGCGGATCGTTTACCTCTTGCTTTTTTGAGGCTTTGCTCAGTTCCTCGAAAATTTTCATACCATTAATCCTTGCTTCGGCAATGCGCATCTCGCCACCTCCCAGGAGTGTTTCCATTCTGGGATAAAAATCAGGCGACAACTCACCCTTTAATTTATAACTAACAGAGAATATTCCATCGGCATCACCGGCGACGGGGAGCAGATCACGGACAAGTTTCATTTCCTTATAGGCTTTATTGATGTCCAATTCTTTAATGTCAAGGTCTACGTCAAAAAAAGGGTGTTTCATGTCGCGGGTATTGTAATCTCCTGAGATGCTGAATTTTGCATCCAACGTGTTGAATCCGGTTTCGCGCAGTGTTAAAACCCCTTCCTTCATTTTGATTTCACCATCGAGCTTAGAAATCTTCATGTCTTCATACCTGACATGCTCAATCTCCGAATCAAAAACAGCATCCACATTGAGTGGCACCTGCCACACGTTGATCTTCAAGCCAGACGACTTGGTTGTGGCGGGCAGTTTTTTTTCAGAGAGCCATTCATTCAGATCCAGCGTATCACACTTTAAGTTAATATCGCATTTTATCAAATCATGGTTCCGGGTTGCAAAGGCCATGTAGTTGGTCAAATCTCCCGTCATTGAGAAGTGACTTCTCCCGAATTTACCGATGAATTTCTCAAGGACTATTTTTGAAGGAGTGAACGTATACGTAGCATCATATACAGTAAGTGGTTTTGGAATAGCGGGAATTTGAATAGTGAGATTCTTTATATCAATTCGTCCATCGGAAGTAATCCGCTCATAAAATCCTGCCTCCACCTCCGACAGGCGGCCACGGGTCTCTACATCGGAAATAATAATACCCGATAACCGGACTTCTGAAATAGGATAAATTTTAGTGAGTTTCTCCAGATCAATCAAGCCCTTTATCTTTAAATCATAGTCGTAATTGTTAAGGTCAGATACAGTACCTCTCACTTCAAAAATCTCCTTCTCCAGGCTATAGGTCAATCGGTTAATGGCCAGGTGGGTGTCAGAAAAATGGCCTGTTGTATTGACGGCTTCACCCGAGAAATGAACATTTTCCATGGGTTCCGGATAACCCTTCGTCTGCAAGTATCCATTCACCAATTCCAGTTTTGCGTCAATCGAAGGGAACTTCATTTTTGATTTGTTGTAAACACCGTCTGCCTCCACATCCAGCGAAAGATCTCCCTTCATCACGATCCCTGGCATGGGAAACAATTTCTCAACATCAGCCAGGTCAAGGTCGGCTTTCAAATCCGTCTTTACCTTCATATTTTCGAAGCCTTCCAACCTCAGGAACCCATGAACCCTGTTTTTGTCCAGGTCCAGGTGGAGGTTGCGAAAGTCAACTATCGATTTTTCCAACTCGCCCGTTTGATTATCAGCGACCAATTGAAACTGAATATTGTCAATGGCTGCGGGTAAATGATCATACTTTATTTTGCCATCCTTTAGTTTCATATCCAAATGGAAAACAGGGATATGTTGAAACGAGGTACCCGCCCAGGCAAGAGGACCTTTGGTTTTCAGTTCAAAATCCATAGCCCCCTTTAATTCCAGGCCCTTGATTGGATACATCATTTCAAGTTCGGACAAATCAACATTGGCTATAATATCAGCATCGATCTTATAGTGATCCAGTCCCTGAACTTTGATCCTTCCCTTCACCGGATGATGGCGCATGTCGAACTGAAAGTTTTTCAAATCAAACAAAGTGCTGTCCCTGTTTCCATAAAGATTACTAATGACCAGTTCCAATTGTATGTTCTCGATGGGATGAGGCAACGTGTCAATTTTGAACATTGCATCGGTAACTTTAAAATCTGTCAGAAAGGAGGGCAGCTTTCCTGCGTTGGGTGAATAATGGCCGCTGACAAATCCTTTGAACGCCAGTTGGCCTTTTGTTGTGATCTGCTTGAAGTCCTCCATAAAAATACCTGGTACAAGGGAGATGATCGTCTTAAAATCTGTTTCTTTTGTATTAAAACTTAAGTCGAGATCGTAACCGTCTCCTGCAATTCCAAAACTTCCTTCAATGCCAACCGTGAACCGGTTGATGCGGATTTTATTTTCTTTTAAGGTAACTGTATGTTCCCGTACGTTCATCTCCATGACCAAATCAATGGCTAACTCTTTCTGTGAAAAGAACGTCACACCTGCATAGTCCAGCGTAAATTCCTTAACCAGGATTGAAGTCGTAAAATCAAATAGATCTTTTTGAAAGTCACCGGCACCCCTATAATCCATACCCTTCAAGAGCGCGTAAGAATTCGTCAATAGATCACGGTACTCGATCACGCCATCACTGATTTTTACTTCATCGAGCGCTAAATTTAATACGGAGGAGTCAGCGACGTTTTTGGGCTTCAGACTGTCAGAGAGGAAAATGTTGTAGTTAGTTTTGCCGTTTTTCAAAACCTTCAGGAACACTTCAGGACTATGTACGTGAATGCTTTTTAGTTCAGTCTCCTTCCCATACAGCAGGCTTGAGGTTTTGATTTCCAGATCAAATTCATCGACTAGGGCAAGGGTGTCATTTGCAAACTCGCCTTTGCCAGTAATGGTAAGGTTGTGAAGGGTGATGGTCAGGTTGGGAAAGTCACGCAAAAATGTAAGACTGACATCATCAAATCTAACCAAAGCATCTACCTGTTTATCAATGATTTGTTCGGCTTTCAGGCGGACATCATCGTGATAAAGTGCAAGAATCGCCCAGGCAGCCAACAGGAGGAAGATGAACGACCCGGCGAAGAAGAGGAGGAATTTTTTTATTGACTTGGGCATCGGGTAAAAATACAAATACCCTGTGCTTTCCATATATGAAAATATCTTTTTTGTAAATGGGAGTCCTTATCAGCGCAGTTAGGGTCGTTGCTACTAAACTCAAAATATTCCTATATTTTTGATGTATGCGTATTAAATTCAATCGATTTCTCTTCTTTTCGGTGGTAGTTATTTCTCAGCTGTTTCCCGGCTGCAAAGAAGATCACGTCAAGCCGACCAATAATTTTCTTTTAAGTTCACAAAATATTCTGACACGCAGCGCCGCTGAAATAAGGGGCTTGCTTATCGGTACCAGTCTTTCCGCCCTACCCGTTAACGATGTTATTCTCTATAAAATCACGTACAAGACATCCTACAATAATCAGGAGATCATTGCATCCGGTTTAGTGGCGCTGCCCAAAACAACGCAGCCGGTCCCCATGGTTAGTTTTCAACATGGCACCATTGCGGCCCATTCAGAAGCACCTTCTGTATTGCCGTTGACCAGTCAGGAGTTAATCATCTATACCGGGCTGGCTTCGATAGGTTTCATTGCGGTCGTTCCTGATTTTATCGGGTTTGGAAGTTCTTCCTCTTTTCTTCATCCTTATTATGTTGAGGATGCAACGGCATCTGCTATTATCGATATGATAAAGGCCGCTAAGGAACTCGCTGCAGAACAAAGCACCAATTTTAATGGTAAACTATTTTTGGCCGGGTACTCTCAGGGCGGCTATGCAACCATGGCCACCCACAAGTCAATCGAACAAAATGGTCTTCCCGGATTTAACCTGATTGCTTCTTTCCCGGCAGCGGGAGGATATGATGTGAAAGCTATGCAGGAATATTTTTTTGGATTACCAACGTACAATGAGCCATTTTACATTGCTTACGTAGCGTTGGCTTATAAAACTCACTATGCCGGTTGGACCCGGCCGCTCTCTGATTTTTTTGTTGAACCCTATGCAACAAGAATCCCAGGCCTGTTTGACGGCAACAAGAACGGTAGTCTGATCAACTATGAACTCACCAATTCCATTCCAGATTTGATCAGTGCGGACTTACGGGCCAATATCGATACAGATCCGAAGTACAAGTATGCGGTCGACATTTTCCATGAGAACAGCCTGGTTGACTGGAAGCCAACGATCAGGATGTTTATGTATCACGGGGATGCCGATGTGACGGTGCCGTATAACAATTCCGTTATCACTTTGAACAAGCTGTTATCCAATGGCTCCTCTGCATCAGTTGTTACGTTGACAAAATTGCCTGGCGCCAATCATGGTACCGGTGTGATTCCTTACATTCAGAATTTTGTACCTAAGATGATCAGTTTGAAATAAACCCAAGGCGCATTTCTGCAACCCCCGCATTACTTTGGATGAAACAGATGGCTTCCTCGCGGGGCAGAAGGGCCGGCCGTGCGGCAGGTGTGCGTGGGATCAGTACTCCTTCGGTTCCTGCTTTACGTAACGGACTCGCAGGATTCTGATTTCTTTCTCCGTTTACTTGTACGCTACGCGATAGGAATATTTTTCAAACGCACGATAGTTTCCCTTATTGCCTTTCTTGTATTTGTCGGGCGGGTGTTTCTCCGAATGGTCTGGAAGACTGTCAATTAATTTTGTAATCCCCTCTTTTACTTTCTCTGCGTTGCTGTAAGAGTCCTCTTTGATATGCTCGTATGCTTTTTTAAAGTAAGCGGATGCCCGGTTGTTCCAAACGACTACAGGCTTGGACTTCTTCACCATGCCTTCATTTGTTTTTTCAATTCGTCTTGGGTGATGAACTCTCCCCGGTCTATTTCCGCTTCCGCTTCTTCCAATTCCCGGTTATATTGTTCAACGCTGATCCGCCCTTCATTCTTCAGGCCATAATGAAGCACTGCTTTTAATGTCTTCAGAAGGGAAATGTCTTCTACTTGCTGAAGTTCTTTGATCAGCAAAGTCCGCTCGGTGTTGATATCCATAACTTTTCCGTTTTATATTTCCAAAGTTAACGATTTCACCATTGCTTTTGGTTCGTCTTTTTAACCCAAAGGATGGAACTTGTTCACTTCCTCGCTCAAGCCCTCCATTTCACTTTGCCGATAAGCCTCCGTTGAACTGATGTACCGGTGGCCGGCCAGGTATTGTACATCTCTCAGGTTATATTGCCCAGATGCCCCTATTCAGCTAATTCTTTGATCCCAGGCACAAACTCATTCCATTCGATGACAAGTAAATGTCTTAAATTGAAAATAATGGAAAAATATTTTTATTATGACTTATAAGACACAATTCCCCGCCGCGCGGTGTTCGCGGAGGCCCAGACGGATACACTGGATGTTTAAAAAATTCCTTATCCCTCAATGTGCGAAAGAAAATCCCAATCCTTCTCATTGCACCTGATATTTTCTATCTTGTTTATTCACCAGCATATCTGCCAACAAGGGCGAGTCCAGATTAGTAAGATTTCTTAATATCATCTGGGCGGTATATTTCAAAAACACGTGTTGCACGTTTTTCAACTCGCGATCCCCCAAGAGTTGCCAGATCAGATGGAAGTAAGTTTCCATAATTACAAACGCATAAATGATCGCGATTTTGTTTTCAGATAGATAGCGCAAGCTACTGATAACAATATCCTTATTGCGATCATCTTCAAGAATGTGAATCAGGGCACTAACGGATATCTTGGCTTGCCGTGCACGACCCAAGTCTCGAAGTCCACGGAACACCAACCCGGGCGGGGAAGGGGCACCAGGTAGTAGCAAAATGGATAACCGTAAATTTTCCTTTCAGAGATTTTGAGCTGATCATATCCCCGTTCAAGTCGGGCAATGTATAATCCAGGGCCACATCACCCATGCCGGATTTTACTTTAGTGGTGTCCGTAGCAGTATGCTCATTTCCAGAAGTGTGGAATTTTCCGCAGCCGAAAAGTGACATTACCGATAGAAAGATGATAACTGTTTTGGTGCTAATTAGGTTTTCCATCTGTATATAATTTTAAATTTTAAGGTCAGATGGAACCTCGCTGATATTCATTTCCCTGTGTGAAAAATTCGTTCATGCTCGGTTTCATGTGTTAATTTTTATTTGTTTTAATGGTCACATGGAATGGCCGTAAATTATCATGCCTTTGGGTGTACGGTTCGTTAATGGCCATTTCATACTGTTGTTTTTCAATCACCAAGCACTGGCTGGTTCGGCCTGGTGCTTGGTGAGAATAAGTTTAATTGTGTATCAACCAATATCCTTTCTAAAGTGCAATTAACCACTCCACCTGTGTGGGAAGGGTGAGGTCAAAAAAAAGCAACTTCAGAAATGACATTCGCATATCAGCCCTTAATTAATTTGACAGTCACCGGAACCGGATTGCGGACGATATCCAACACAGGCGATGTTTTCTGTACATAGGCTAAAAGCTCATTTAATTTTTCCTTGGGTGCATCGGCATCTAAGTTTACCGTGACATCTATATTCTTGTAACCAGCTCTGGTACTTTCCGACAATCCAAGGAAGGCATGAAGGTCAAGCTCTCCTTCAATGTTAAAACTCAGCGTGTTGATTTTAATCCCCATTGCCGAAGCATTATATACTATACCTACGGATAAGCAAGAGGCTAAAGCATGCAACACCGCTTCCACAGCATTGGGGCCGTAATTTTCTCCCAATAATACTGGTGGTTCGTCACCTTCCAAAACAAAAGGCTTGGAGCGCGAGGTATCCTCCTGTGTGGCGCCATAGAAGCTTTTTATTTCAGTTTGGCAATGACCACCGCTGATCCACTTTGTTTTTGATCTGAATTTGAATAATGCAATAGCTGCATTTCCTTTTACCGCACCGATGGTGCCCAGAAGTTGCTCTACATTAACTCCGTTCAATGATTGGGTTGCTACTGTACTCATAATTTTATAATTTAATTGATTAAAAATTTATTTAAAGTTTTATATTCCGGTATTCTTTGTTCGATAACTTATTGCTTAATGGCAAGCAAGGATATGCTTTTAATGCCATAATCTTTCGTGGCTCCCTTGGCGCTGTTGGACAAAAACCCGTATGGGTTTTCTTTCACTTCAACCACCTTCATTCCAATCTCTTCAATGAGGGCGAAGTATTCATCCTTTTGCATGGCGCCTCCAATGCAGGCTGCCCACAACGTGGCATTGCAACTGATGTTGTCAGGAAGTTTTACGGTGGTTACAATATCCGAAAGCGCAAGGCGGCCTCCGGGTTTCAACACGCGGGC
>JANXYC010000052.1 GCA_025350305.1 Cyclobacteriaceae bacterium
TCCCCAAAGTATCTCGAAACATAAGAATTCTGGTCATTCGGAGAAAACTCATTCATGATAAGTTTAGAAAAAATGGGTTTGCATTATAAATTTGGGCAATTGCAAGATTTAAAATCAAGCTAACTTGTGTGCATAGGCAAGGCCTAAAGGCTGGGGTTATTCATGGGGGCACAATTTTACCGCCGAACCAGTTTTATCGTACCGGCCCGATCAATTTTTTGAGTGCTGGTTTCGGGAAACGCTGAGACGTATAAAAAGATTTTTGGAATTTCATACGTGTCAAGTTCCTGTGCCAAAACAGTTTTGATGCCGTGTTCCTGGTCATGGCTTAAGCGCTCTCCTTCCAGTATTAGTGCCACTTGCTCACCGAGTTTTGAATCAGGCAATCCGGTTATAAAAAATCTCTTTTGAATTTTTAACCCGCGCAATATGGAATCTACTGCTCCCTCAACTTTTTCGGCCGGTATTTTTATACCGCCGGAGTTGATCACCTGATCGTACCTTCCTATCCAGCGAAAGCTCCTTTCATCCAGCAGTGTCACAAGGTCATTTGTTACAATTGGCTTGCGTCCTAAATGTGAAGCAGTAAGTATGAGACACCCACGATCATCGGTTGAGGCATGAATACCCGGAAGCAATTGAAAAAAATTCTTTCGATCCGGACCGTTAAGTTTTTGAAGAGCGACATGTGTAATCGTCTCCGTCATTCCATAGGTGGCGTAAAATGCCGGGGAGAAATCTTGCAAACGGTCAATCACCGCTTCTTTTAAAGGGGCGGCCCCAATGATAACTATCTTGAGTTTGTTAAGCGCTGACGGTGATTGATCCAACACCGTAACAAGCTGGTAGGGAACAAGGGCCACGAAGTCTATGATGTCTGAAAAATCTTTTAATGGATTGCTTGAAGGAGCTTTTATGATCATATCCATTCCGGTCACCAAGCTCCGGACCATCATCATGGCTCCTGCAATGAAGTTGACATCGAGACAAATGAGTGCAGAATATCCCGGTTGAAGATGAAGAGCCTCCGCCGTAAGGCTTGCGCTGGTTTTCAGCTGTGCTCTGGTGAAAATTATTTTTTTCGGGGTTCCTGTTGAACCCGATGTTTGAAATTCAAATTTCTGCTGGCCATTCAGCCATTGATGGCAGAATTGAAGAGCATTTTTTTCCTGGTCGTTCAGCGAGACCGGTGTGTGACCATTTTTTAGATCGGAAAGAGTAAGCCATTCATTGGCTGCCTTTAACCTCAATGGTCGCGTCATTTTTTGTTAAGGAAACTTGGGAAACTTTGAGAAGTCAGGTTCACGTTTTTCAAGGAAGGCGTTTTTTCCTTCCTTAGCCTCATCGCTTAAATAGTACAAGAGTGTAGCATTGCCAGCTAACTCCTGGATACCGGCCTGTCCATCCAATTCGGCATTTAACGAGCATTTGAGCATGCGAATGGCGAGCGGACTTTTCTTGAGAATTTTTTTTGCCCATTCCACATACGTTTCCTCAAGTTTTTCCAGGGGTACAACCTTGTTTACGAGTCCCATTTCAATGGCTTCTTGTGCATTGTATTGATCACACAAGTACCAGATCTCTCTGGCTTTTTTTTGTCCTACAATGCGGGCAAGGTACGAGGCGCCGAAACCGCCGTCAAAGCTTCCCACCTTTGGTCCGGTTTGTCCAAACCGGGCATTTTCAGCTGCGATCGTCAAGTCGCAGACAACATGCAAAACATGTCCGCCGCCGATGGCCCAGCCAGCAACTGCTGCAATGACGGGCTTTGGAATCGATCGAATCATTTTTTGCAGGTCCAGCACATTCAGTCGCGGAACCGTGTCATTGCCAACATACCCGCCGTGACCCCGTACACTCTGATCGCCCCCACTACAGAACGCCTGACCGCCCTCACCCGTAAGAATGATTACGCCGATTTCAACATCTTCCCGGCAGCGGTGCATGGCATCGATCATTTCCTCAACCGTGAGTGGAGTGAAAGCATTGTGAACCTGCGGACGGTTGATGCTGATGCGTCCTATTCCTTCAAACTTATGAAAGAGGATTTCTTTGTATTCTTTAACAGGTTTCCAATTGTAGTTAAGATTCATA
>JANXYC010000056.1 GCA_025350305.1 Cyclobacteriaceae bacterium
AGAAAAATAATTACGAATATGGAATGACGAATGACGAATTGAATACCGTGGCCCCCCCGATAAAGAGTCGCGATTCGTACTACAAAATTCGTAATTCGTAATTCGTAATTCGTCATTGCTTACCAAGTTTATCGCATTCGCGGATGATGTGCCTTGCCATCGGGATAGAAGCCAACTGCACAATGCCGATAATGATCAGTGCATATTTTAAAGCAAAACTTTCGGAGACGTAGGTGTCGAGGTAGATGAAAAGCCCCAGGCCGAGAAACCGTCCGATGTAAAGACCAAACTCGTGATTGAAGATGTAGGCAAACTCATTCCTTTTTTCAATTTTAGAGACCACATCAATGACCCTCATCTGCGTAGGGAAGTAGGCTATGTCATGGAGGGGTGCAAAAAGAACTTTACACAATACAAACACCATAACCCCAATCGCTGAGAACAGAATTCCATTCACCAGTGTGCCAGCCAGAAAAATCAACAGGCCGATTGAGAAAATATAAATCCGGTCAGATGGTTTCGTTGTGCGGCCGAGGAGATACAGCATGATGGCGGTTGCAACACCGCTAACACCCTGTACTAAACCTACAGATCCTTCATTGCCAACAAGGCGCATGATCAGAATAGCAGGGGCAGTGACGAGATAGCCTTGGGCCAAGCCCTTCAATACCGCCAATACCAGCATTTTTCTCCAGAGAAGGTGAAATTTGAAAAAGAGAAATGCTTTTTGTACGGGATTCTTAAACGTTTCCTTATGAATGACAATACTGGAGAGTATGGTTAATAAGAATACGATCCCTGTGACAATCTGATAGGCTGTATTAATATTTCCACCGAACCAACCCCGGGCGTCGGTATTGGATAAGAACCAACCTACCAGCAAGGGTACGATGATGTATGTAATTGTATAGAAGAACGTCTCCAGGCCATAGTAATAATTGCGTGTTAAATCATGCGTATTGTTCAGTGCCAGGAAATCGCGGTTGGCCCAAAAGAAACCAAATGAACAGCCCATCAGAAGGCCGGCAATACCGACACCTGTGACGGAGAGACTTTCCATACTCATCATCACGAGCATCGAGAGTCCACTCAGCAGCATTCCGAAACTGTAGAGATTTACAATCTTCACCCGGCTAAGCAAAAATCCGTTTACCAAAAAAGTAATGGGTATACCTGTGTACACCGAGAGCTGATAAATCGCGACAATCCGAGGATCATTGGAGCTGCGCATAATATAGGCACCTACGAATATGTCAATTACAGGAAGAGCAAATGCATAGATCATGTTTGTCATCAGCAGCACCCGCATGGTACGTGGCATTTCGAGAAAATAACCGTACTCCTCGCCAGGCTTCTTAAGTAGTGCGGTGATCGTCATGCTTATATTGGGAGAGTGTTGAGGATTTCGTTTATAGAGAATTCAGTGCCGCAGATGACCTCATCACTGGCCCCGTAATACATGTGTATCGTGTCACCTTCTACAAAGTGACCATTCGTAAACACCACGTTGCCAAAGAAGCCGGTCAACTCATAGTCAGCCGTGGGTTCCATGATCGGATGTTCACTTCTGGCAAGGACTTTTGAAGGATCATGCAGGTCAAGGAGCAAAGCGCCCAGGCAATACCGATGATCAGCATTAGCGCCATGGTAAATTTCCAGCCAACCTTTTGATGTTTTAATAGGAGCAGCGCCCGCACCAACGCGCGTTCCATCCCACATGCCGGGGCGCGTCGCGGCAATGCATTTGTGATTGCCCCAGTGAAGGAGATCTGGAGATTCTGCTAACCATATGTAATTACCACCCAGTTGCGGACTGCTTGGCCGGTGCAGCGCGTAATACTTGCCGTCAATCTTTTCACTGAAAATGGTGCAATCCTTATTGTGGGGAGGGAAAATCATCCCTTTCCGGTCAAAGTTTTTCCAATCCCTGGTTTGGATCAGACCAACGCCTACTCCAAGGTGTGATACCATCGTGTAGGTGAGGTGGTAGATGCCGGCTATTTCCGTCACACGACAATCTTCAATGCCATAAGCTTCCAATGCATCTTTCCCAAAGATGGGCATGTAATTTGGATGCTCCTGAAACGATTTTCCATCGTCGCTGCAAACCAGTCTAAGATGGGATAAAGTTGTTAGATAATCTTTTGATTTATAGCGAATTATGCGTGGATCAGTGAAGTCTAGATTACGATCTGTTTTATCAAACCTGAGGATTTCAATGGCCCCTTTGTCGTTGTAGATGGGGAAGCTTACCTGGCCCTCAGTCTGTGCCGGCCGTTCAGCTACTCTCAGCAAAAGCCAGATTTTGTTCTGAAATCTGAAAACTCCCGGGTTGAGGAGGCATTCGATGGTCATGGCGGCACTGCTTGGCTTGAGATCCCTTGGCCTTATCAATGGATTTTGATCAAGGCGTTTAGCGATATCAAGAAGTGATGTTTGCTGCATCGAATTATTTCGCAATCGAAGTTTCAATCGATTACATTCGCAATTTTGCCAAATAGCATCCCTTAGATGTCCATCATTGCTTTTAATAAGTACACCCGGTTATAAATAATCGGTAAATTGAGAACACAGAGGACATACAAGCACTGGGAGGACAGATTTATAGGTTTGGCACCATAGGATGACCTACTTTTGCAATGGAAAGCTTGGATGAGGGGCTTTGATCATGGTCAGCATTCTACTCTTCTTTACACTTTTTACTGACTTGATTCAGGGAGACACCGCTTCACCCTGGCCCTTTCAGCATGTTGATAAGCGATCAAAACTATCCAACAGCGCGATTACATCCGTCTATATGGACCGGTATGATCATGTTTGGTTAGGCACCTGGGATGGATTGGATCGCTATGATGGAAGTGCTATAAAGGTCTATAAACCGGATCCTTTTCTGAAAGGAACCATCAGCAACAACGTAATCAGGAATTTCCTTGAAGACGGCTATGGAAATTTATGGGTTGTCACACACCAGGGGATCAATAAATACAACCGAACAACTGATTCATTTCAACCCTACCTCGATAGTCTCAATGATATTCCATTCCTTGAATATAATATTAGAGCATGTGTCGGCAGTGACTCCGCCATTTGGACGAGCCTCATAGGAAAGGGTATCAGCAGATACTCCGCCCGTGATGACGCATTCCTGCCCGTAGAATTTGAAGGTATTAGTCATCGATGGCTCACTACGGTTATTGACCTGGTAAACCATGACGGGCTATTGTACCTACTTGGCCGCGATGGCAAACTTGTTTGCACGATGGGGAACCGTGTGGTTTTTACCAAAGAATTAAAAGGCTCAACTCCATTTTCATTTCACAAATTTCTCAAGGTAGGTCAGCGTTATTTTCTTGCTATGACCAGCAACAAGGGTCAATTACTCTTGTACAACCTGGCCGAAATAGATAAGGAGCCCGAGCCGATAGAACTCGGTAATGTTACCGTCTCCTCGCTGTCCGAAAATCTGGTATACTCGGCGATTTGGATTGGTACGGAATCGGGCGACATTTTCAAGGTCGAACAAGAGAATAACGGTTTTTCGCTAAAACTAATGAATTCCTATTTTCCTGCTTTCTCTCAGGCCAAAATAAAAATACTGACGATTACAGAGACAAGTCAGGAGTTGGTTTGGGTGGGCACTGATGGAGATGGCGTTTATAAATTTCTGACACGTCCAAAGGCCTTTTATTCAATTTTATCCGGCGCTGCTGAAAATGGTCAGCTCTCACACAACATCATACGCTCCGTATATGAGGATGAATCCGGAACACTTTATGTGGGCACGCGCGGTGGTGGGCTCAATATCGTCCAGCCCGGCAATGCTGCGACCAAAATAATCAACTCAAGCAATGGCTTAAGTAACAATGCTGTGCTGGCAATCAACAAAGATCATCACGGTAACATTTGGATCGGGCTTGATGGAGAAGGCATTGACATGATCGAATCAACGAGCGGCAAACTTTTTCACTTTCCACGAGATTTCGAAAACCTGAACGACCTGTCCTTTAGTTCGGTCTACTCCATTTGTGTAGATGCATTCAACGATATCTGGCTTGGCACCAGCGGATATGGCATCATTCGTATGAAGGTTTCCAGAACTTCTGGTGGGCGTTATCATCTGCAGGAATATGATCAATTGCACCACTCTGGCAGAGCTAAACAAATATCCATAAAAAGCAATGTTGTGTATTCAATCGTCGAGGAGCGGCCAAACATGTTGTGGTTTGGAACCCGGGGGGGAGGGATTTACCGCTACAATGCCCTGACAAAAGAAATTGAAGACCACATACAGTCTGATGCCGACGAAAAAAACAGCCTCTGCAATAATGATGTGTTGAGTCTATACATTGACAAACAGGAACAACTTTGGATCGGCACGAGTGGAGGATTGAACCGCTTACATTTGCAAACCAAGCCGTATCGCATTGACCATTACACCCAACGCGAAGGCCTGCCCAACAACACCATCCATGGCATTCTGGAAGATGTTTCATCCACCATCTGGATTTCAACCAATCGTGGCCTCGTACTCTATAATCAAGTAAAGAATTCATTCAAGAATTTTGATACAAACGATGGTTTGCGGAACAATGAATTCGCCGATGGGGCTACCTTCAAATCAAAAATTTCAGAAAGGCTCTTTTTTGGAGGAATCGATGGTCTTGACATTGTGTACCCATCCAAACTTAACGCGCTGAATTATTTTCCGCGACTGTCGGTGACAGAGTTTCAAGTCAGGAACGTGCCTATTGCCCCCGGTGATGCCAGCCAAATTTTAGCCAATAACATTGACTTCACCGATAACATTACGTTGAAGCATGATCAAAACTTTGTCAGCTTTTATTTTACCACGCTGGATTATTGGAACAAACAGAAAAGCGAGTACGGCTACTTCCTGGAAAATTTTGATAAAGACTGGAATTACATTGGTCAGCAGCAGTCGTTTACACTTACTAACATTCCACCGGGTAATTACAGACTCAGCATTAACTGCACCAACGAAAACGGAGTCTGGAATTCTATGCCCAGAACGATCAACATCACGGTGACCCCACCATTTTGGAAATCTAACTGGGCCTATAGTTTTTATATTCTATTGGCCCTGGGGCTTCAATTTGGCATTGTACTCTATATTCGTTGGCGGTGGCGGGCAAATAAAGCGTCGGCGATTGAAAAATTAAAAACGCTTCAATTAAAAGAACTAAACGATTATAAGCTTCAGTTTTTTACAAATATTGCCCATGAATTTCGTACACCGCTCACGCTTATACTCGGACCCGTTGCTTCCTTACTTCACAAAAGCAAAGATGCGGGAGAAACAAAACAATTGAAGGGGATTTACAGTAACTCGTTGCGCCTTCAGAAGTTGATCGAGGAACTCATTCAATTCCGTAAAATTGAAAGCGGTAAAGACAGTCTGCAAATTTCCGGGATTGATTTAATTCCTTTCACACAGAAGGTAGTTGAATCATTTCAGCAGCACGCCACAGACCGCGAAGTTCATCTGGAATTTCATCCCGAACCTGATGCCCTCCCGGCCCTTGTGGATATCAAAAAGATTGAAAAAATATTGATTAATCTGATTTCCAATGCCATCAAGTACAGCGTCAAAGATGGGATGGTAAGCGTATCCCTTAAAGAATCCCGCGGCAAAGTCATCTTCGCCGTAAAAGATGAGGGTATTGGCATTGCCGAAGAAAACAAGGAGAAAATATTTGAAAGTTTCTATCAGAATTCTGCACAAATCATCGACACTAACGGTCTGTCCAAAAGTACAGGCATAGGCCTTTCACTCACGAAAAGTCTGGTGCTTATTCACAATGGGGAAATACGCCTAGTAAGCAAGCCTGGCAAGGGAAGTACATTCACCGTCGTCATTCCGATTACGCGTGAATTCTATCCTGATCAGCAAGAAGAAAATCCAGGCATGCTATCCCTGTCAAATTTGAATGAGAAAATATCTCTGGAATTTGAAACGGATCATTATCTGCTGGATCAACCTGAGAAAGTAATGAATACGGTATTAGGCAAGCACCCGTATTCTCTCCTGGTGGTGGATGATAATGCACAGATTACCTCCTTGCTGGAAAACATCCTGTCGGATAAGTATGCGATTCATAAAGCACAGAGCGGTAAACGGGCACTTACCATACTGGAAGAAGAACGGATCGATCTGGTCATCAGCGATGTGCTCATGCCCGACATGGATGGATTGACCCTCTGCAAGACGATCAAAGAGAATATCCAAACCAGTCACATACCTGTCATCCTGCTAACCGCGAAAGCTGAGATTGAAAACAGGATCGAAGGACTTCAGGTAGGCGCGGATTCATACATACCCAAACCTTTTCACCCGGAACATCTTTTTATCCGGATTGAAAAGCTGATTGAACGGATGGAACTGATCCGGAAGAAATTTCAAAATCTGGCAGAAGTGGAACTTCATCAGCTTTCCATCGGTATTAGTGAAAAGGACGACACGTTTTTCTCCAGGATAACGCACTGTATTCAGCGGCACCTGAACGAATCGGAATTCAATGCCGATACGATCGCGGAAGAAGTGGGGATGAGTAAAGCTTCTCTCTACAAAAAGGTAAAAACCATTACAGGACTAACGCCTCACGGCCTTATTAAACAGTACCGCCTCAAAAAAGCTGCCGACTTGCTGAAGAATTCAAACATGAGCGTATCCGAAGTGATTGATGAAATCGGATTCAATAGCCGATCTTATTTTTACAAATCATTCAATGAAATGTTTCATTGCCACCCCAAGAATTTTGGAGGATCGAAGACCGATTAATAGCCCAAAAAACCCTCAAAATATTGACACTTCCGAGATTTGATTACTTGATTAAAAGATTATAAAAGGCTGATTATAAATAGAATATGATCGCTTCTATAAATAATTAGTTACTATCAAAAATAGACCTAGTCATTCCTTGGAAGTAGGCAAAATCCTGTGAGATTCTAAAATGGGATTACAAATCCCACATATTCTCTCGACCCGACGTGGTGAACCATTTTGCCATCGCTATTTTCAGACAGGACTTTTTTCGTGGTAAGCAAATCCACTAGCCGGAAAAGTATTATGCCTAAAAATTACTTGTAAATTGTTATGATTCCTTAGAAAAGAATACTTTTATAAGCACCTGACCTATGGAACAATCAAGCTTACTTCAATATGCGCCCATCGCGCTCATGTTTTTATTGGCTGCCGGGTTTGTGGGCACCACGATGGTTGCAACTCATTTGCTTGGACCCAAGCGAAAAACCTCCATAAAACTGGAGTCGTTCGAGTGCGGCATCGAGGCGCAGGGAAACGCACGGGTACCATTCAACATCAAGTACTTCCTGGTCGCCATTCTCTTTGTATTATTTGATGTAGAAGTTATCTTCATGTACCCTTGGGCAGTGAATTTCAGGGAGTTAGGGGTGACGGGATTTGTTGAGATGATTCTCTTTATCTCCACGATGCTGTTGGGATTCTTTTATATAATTAAGAAAGGTGCCCTTAGGTGGGAGTAGCGGAGTGAAAGCAGTAACTGAAATTATGGAAATTGGACGAGGTGGTATTCAGATGGCAGAGAAACCGGAAGGTATTGAAGGCACCGGCTTTTTCGCAACACGCCTTGAAAAGGTGGTAGGCCTGGCCCGAAAGAATTCCATTTGGCCTTTACCTTTCGCCACATCCTGCTGCGGGATTGAATTTATGGCTACCATGGGCGCACATTATGACTTGGCAAGGTTTGGATCCGAGCGCTTGAGCTTTTCTCCCCGCCAAGCCGACTTGCTGATGGTGATGGGGACCATCGCAAAAAAAATGGGACCAATACTCAGACAAGTATATGAGCAGATGGCGGAGCCCCGTTGGGTATTGTCAGTAGGAGCGTGTGCTTCCAGCGGTGGCATTTTTGATACCTATAGCGTACTGCAAGGAATCGATAGAATCATACCTGTGGATGTGTATGTGCCGGGTTGCCCGCCGCGACCCGAACAAATCATTGATGGCGTTATCAAGATTCAGCGATTGGTAGAAACGGAATCCCTCCGTAGAAGGGATTCTCCTGAATATAAAGCAATGCTGAATACCTACGGAATAGAATAAAATGGAAGGAACTGATCAGGAGAAAGTTTTAGCGGTTATAAAGGAAAAGTACGAAGATCAAATTCTGCTTGCTGAAATGCTTTATGACTTCCCAACGATCACCCTGAAGAAGGATCGAATAGTGGAAATCATTAAATTCCTGTATGATCATCCCGCCACGCAATTTCAATTTCTCACGACGCTGTGTGGCATCCATTATCCGGAAAACAATCAAATCGCTGTAATGTACCAGCTCCATAATCTGGTGAGCAATCAACGGGTACGGATAAAAATATATCTGCCGGCTGATAACCCGGTGGTTTCCACACTTACTCCGCTATTTCCGGCGGCTAACTGGATGGAACGGGAAACCACCGGGTTATCAGCCGGCAGATATATTTTTATCCGTACCCGTTGATTGCTCACCAGATTATGGAGCTGGTACATTATGGCGATTTGATTGTTTTCCGGATAATGGATGCCGCACAGTGTTGTGAGAAATTGAAATTTCGTGGCTGGATGATCATACAGGAATTTAATGATTTCCACTATTCGATCCTTCTTCAGCGTGATTGTAGGGAAGTCATAAAGCATTTCGGCAAGCAGAATTTGATCTTCGTACTTTTCTTTTATAACCGCTAAAATTTTTTCCTGATCAGTTCCTTCCATTTTATTCTATTCCATAGGTATTCAGCATCGCTTTATATTCCGGAGAATCCCTTCTACGCAGGGATTCCGTTTCTACTAATCGCTGAATCTTGATAACGCCATCAATGATTTGTTCGGGTCGCGGCGGGCAACCCGGGACATACACATCCACTGGTATGATTCTGTCGATTCCTTGCAGGACACTATAGGTATCAAAAATGCCACCGCTGGAAGCACACGCACCCACAGATAATACCCAACGGGGCTCCGCCATCTGCTCATATACTTGTCTGAGAATCGGTCCCATTTTTTTTGCGATGGTCCCCATCACCATCAGCAAGTCGGCTTGGCGGGGAGAAAAGCTGAGGCGTTCAGATCCAAACCGTGCCAAGTCATAATGTGCGCCCATGGTAGCCATAAATTCAATCCCGCAGCAGGATGTGGCGAAAGGTAAAGGCCAAATGGAATTCTTTCGGGCCA
>JANXYC010000068.1 GCA_025350305.1 Cyclobacteriaceae bacterium
TGGGGTAACAACGAGCACGAAGATGACACAACGAGTACAACGAAGCAGGGCCAATGATCCGCTGGATCCCGATTTCGTAGTGCTCGTAGTGGTTCGTTGTGTTCTTCGTGACCATACTTTTGATTCGCTCTTCGGGCTGCAACCTTATGCTATTCAATAGATTGCCTAACTTAACAAAGTAGGACTAACACCCAATACCCTCTTAATTTTTTCACACCAATCTTTTCACTACCAACCTGGCCACTGCTTCCCCGATCGCCAACGATGCGGTAGCAGCGGGGGAGGGCGCGTTGCAAACATTGATCGTGTTCTTTGTTTCAAAAATCATAAAGTCATCCACGAGCCCTCCGTCACGGTCGCAGGCCTGGGCGCGTACCCCCGCACCTCCTTCCACCAAATCTTCGCGTTGTATTTCAGGAATCAGTTTTTGTAAAGCGCGCGTGAAGGCTCCTTTCGAAAACGAGCGGTACAGCTCGCTCAGTCCGGTACGCCAGTACTTCTTTGCTACCTTTTGAAACCCTGGCCACGCCAGCGACTCCGCGAGTTCGGAAAGGTTGATATCAGATTTTTTGTAGCCCTCGCGTCTGAACGCAAGGACAGCGTTGGGTCCCGCTTCCACTCCACCCTTTGCCATACGCGTAAAGTGTACGCCAAGGAAGGGGAAGTTGGGATCAGGGACCGGATAAATCAGGTTTCTAACAAGATATTCCTTTTCTTTTTTCAGCTTGTAGTATTCGCCGCGAAACGGAATAATTTTCACATCGAGATGATCGACTGTCATGGAAGCCACCTTGTCTGAATAAAGGCCTGCGCAATTGATGATAAGCCTTGTTGAATAATTTTCAGTGGTGGTGATTACCTCATTTTCTTTTATGCCGATAACTTTTTCACAAAGATGAATGGCTGTTCCGTTTTTCCGAAGTAATTCACCGTATTTCTCTGCTACTAATTTGTAATCAACGATACCGGTTTGCGGAACGTAAATCCCTTCGAGACCATTTACATGCGGTTCGTATTCCCGTAGCTCTTCTTTGTTCAACTTTTTCAAATTCAGCAACCCATTTTGTTGCCCCCGGAGTAAAAGATTCTGCAATAGGGGACGTTCCGATTCAGTGGAGGCTACCACAATTTTTCCGCAAAGCTCAAACGGTATTTCGTTTTGGCGACAGAAATCGATTAGCAAATGATAGCCGCGAATACAATTGGTTGCCTTTAAACTACCCGGCTTGTAGTAAAGTCCGGAATGGATGACCCCGCTGTTATTGCCTGTCTGATGTCGTGCAAGCTGGGATTCTTTTTCGAGCAAAAGTATTTTTAATGCCGGATGCGACCGCTGAAGCTGGAGCCCGGTAGCAAGGCCTACAATTCCCCCACCAATAATAATACAATCACAATCAAGCATTATTTCTTACAACGAGACTAGTCGGCCCAAAGAACGCAAAGGATTGCACCAACGGAAAATATTAAAGAAATAAGTTTTTTTGAGTCAAACCTGAATTGCACGAATCCTCACATTCAAGTTCTGCTCCACCATCACCAGGTGATTTTTCGGGATCAGTGTCCACTCTGGTCCATCGGTAAGTTTTTCAGAAACTACCAGCACAGCATGGTCATCGTCTTCAGGGGCTTCCAGACGTGTAACGCCGTCTTCCACAACATAGCGGCTGCCTTCAGAATGGTACATGGTGAGTGGTTCTTCTTTTGGATCACTTACCCATCGCGTTGCCACAATGAATAAGCCATTGGTGATGGCCATATTCAGGTAAGCCGGTTCCTGGATGCCTGCTTCACTCATAAGTTTGTTTACAAACGTGAAGGTGTGCTCTAAGGCATCCGCCACTGCATCGGTATTGACGGTTTTGTGGTGCTTGAAGAGATAATTCAGGAGATAAGCAAAGATATGTTCCGAGTCCGTCTGACCTTTTATCCAATTGTACAACTCGTCCGACAAAGGTTCTCTGATTTTCCGTTTGACCAGGTCAAAATCTTCTATGCCGCCGTTATGGGCCATTAGGAGATTTTTGTATTGGAATGGATGACAGTTGGATTCTGAAACTTCACCGACACTGGCAGCCCGTACATGCGCGATCAGGCAATCCGTTTTTACTTTCGGTGCCAGGTTGCGCAGATTGCGATTACTCCATGCCGGGTTCACCGAAACAAATGTGACTGGTTCATTATTTACTTCCGGTACATACCATCCAATACCGAAGCCGTCACCGTTCAAAGGCTCTTCAATTTCCCGGGCGTGCAAACTTTGGTTGATCAGCGAGTTCTTGGGTTTGTAAAGGAGATTGTCAATGACAATTGGCGTTCCTTTGTAGGCCATCAATCGACACATAAGAAGTAAGTTTTTTCGAAGATAATAAAAAAGACTGTCGGCGTTTAATGAAGGTCATTGACTCTTCATGGACTCTTGGCCTTTGGGTATTGGCTTGTTGTAGCTTGCCTCCCGCCTTCGCCGCGACGGCTTCGGCGGGCAAGACTGCCTACTTTCTACTATCAGTTGCCTTTTCAAAGGTCATCGAGACAGAATTCATGCAATAACGAAGACCGGTGGGCTTGGGTCCGTCATTAAAAACGTGGCCCAGATGACCTCCACAACGACTGCATACTACCTCATCCCGTACCATCCCATAGCTGGTGTCACTTCCAACCTTAACTGCACCTTGATGGATAGGCTGCCAAAAACTGGGCCAACCAGTGCCTGACTCGAATTTGGTGGATGCATTAAATAACTCCAGATGGCACCCCACACAATAGTAGATGCCCTTTTCATGATTGTCCCATAATTTTCCGGTGAAGGCACGTTCCGTTCCTTTTTCACGCAGCACCTGATATTGCTCGGCTGTCAGCTCTTTTTTCCACTCAGCATCGGTCTTTTTCATGTAGTCTTTTTCAGAATTGCTTTTGGGCTTATCCTGCCCGCAAGAGAGGAGGGACGTGCCAAGGAGTATGAAAGCAAAAATTGCAGAAAGTGATTTAGAGGTTTTCATTTTTTTAGTTGGATAGATATACGAATGATCGTTAATAATTGGATTCCATAAAACAAAATACCCCAGCCAGCTGCCAGGGTATTTTTGTACCTAAACCTAAACCTATGAGAAGATTGCTCTGCTCCCGGGTAATCTAACGGAGCACTCATTTTATAGGTTTCATGATCGGTACAAAAGACCCTAAAATATTTTCAGTTAATCGGCTTCATAAGGCTAATAAGTTTTGTCAAATTCTGCTCGGTGAGGCTATAGGATCATTTAAGCCTCTCACTGAACTGTTTTTTAAACTTTTCTACTTTCGGGCGTATCACATACTGACAATACCCCTGATTTTGGTTCAATGCAAAATAATTTTGGTGATAGGCTTCTGCCGAAAAGAAATTGATCAAGGGACTAATTTCCGTAACGATAGGCTTTTTGTAAGTTTTTGAATCCTCCAGCTGCTGCTTGTAATCCTCTGCAGTCTTCCTTTGCGCTTCGTCGTCATAAAAAACAGCCGAACGGTATTGGGTCCCTTCGTCTGCTCCTTGTCGGTTTAGTGTCGTCGGGTCGTGCGTGTTCCAGAAGACTTCGAGCAGATCTTCGTACGATATAATTTTTGGATCGTAGGTAACCTGAATTACCTCTGCATGTCCCGTCAGTCCGGAACACACTTCCTTGTAGCCGGGATTTTTGACTTTTCCACCGGAATATCCCGACTCTACTTTCGACACACCCTTTAGATCAAGGAAAAGGGCCTCGGTACACCAAAAGCAACCCCCGCCAAATGTGGCTTTCTGCATGCCGGAAGAATGAGTATTCATAGACTTTTTAAAGTTTAACGGTTTTGCCGTGACATCCAGGTGGATTCCCGTTCTGCTTATAACTTACGAAGTTCCTAAATGGTTTGGATGAAGTGAAGGAAATGTCGTGTGGCCAACAACTAGTGTTGTGACAAATTAATTTTGGAGCAAGATTAAATACGAGTACTCTTCTGTGTTTCTTGCCTATTGCGCCCGATAGAAGCTATCGGGACCCACTGCCTACTTTATGAACTACTATAACCAATACCTGTTTTCTAATAACGTTGCATAATCAATCTGTCACCAGGTTAATACCGGCTATAAAAAGATCGAAGCTGGCTGGTTAGATTGGTTTGCAAGTTGTTTATGGACTGGTTGAAAAGGTACTGATCATTCGGATAGGCCTCTTTGGTGTTGCAAAGGTTAATTTGAGTTGTACTCAGGGCCCGCCTGTCACCACTGTACGTGGCCCAGTCTTGCTGCCAAAAAGCATTACCATCAATATTTTGATTTTGTAAAATAGCATTGGTACTGGCGTCAGTAATGGTAAATACGGTATTGCTGACAGCTTTTTTGGACTTGTGATAATACGCTATCCTGGCTGCGACCGCCTCCATAACGTCCTGCATTTTTCCATCGGCCCCCTTTTTCTCACCTGTTTTGATGTCGCGCTTCAGGTCTTCTGCGGAGGTTGAAATGTTTGCACGTGCATCTTCACGATAACCATTGAAAACGATTCGCAAATATTGTTGAGGGGGTACCGTGTCCTTTTGAGCCATGGGCTTAAAGGAAAGAAACTGGCGCTGTAAAGAATTTACGACAGGTTGCAAACTTCCGTAGTTGATAGCTGATGCATTGATCTCTTCGTATGCCACACGCAGGGTTGCGTTGAATTCAGCCTGGGTCATCATTTCGATCGACTCACGGTAACCAGGTTCGTACGTGTTGGCTTCCTTGAAACTGAAGTAGGCTTGTTTAGCATCCTCCCGTGTGTTTTTCATCATTGACGTGATGCCCGCCTGGTAGCTTTCTTCTGCTGCCTTCACCTTCGCCTCCGCCAATTCTTTAAAACGCGTAGCCGGCTTCAAAATTATTTTCATGGCCCCTAACGAGGTTTTGATTTGGTCATTTATGAAGTTAATCTGCTCATAACCCTTCACGGCGTTGCGCCATTTCATAGGGTCATCCGCACTGATCCCATTTTGGATATTCGCGTCGATGTATTCGATTGCCAGCGGGTATCCCTGCGTAAGAACAGCTTTTGCTTTTTTGTTGTCAGGGCTGGAGCGAAGACGATGAACAGATTCCAGCACCGCGTCATAATAGTCACCTTTCTTAAGGGCCGCTTTGCCGGAACTGCAGGAATCAATGATTATTACGATTAAAAAAAAGAGTACAATTCTTTTCATAAGCCGATATTGACAAAATCAATGCCTAAATTAAGAATGATGATCAGAAGTGTAAAAATGGTGTTCATTTTGCAATAACAATATCGTCCTTATCGTCTACAAATCGAACGGAAGCCGCCGCAATTAAGAGGAAGACTCCCGCCATGACAAGACTGTAGATTGGCTGTGAGGCATACATGTATTTTACGATTGGGCCGCCCACAACACCATTCACAATTTGTGGAAGGGTGATGAAGAAGTTAAACACCCCCATATAAATTCCCATTTTCATGGGTGGTATAGATCCGGCAAGAATCGCATACGGCATTGCCAAAATACTCGCCCACGCAATACCCACGCCAATCATTGAGAAAAGTAAAAGATTGGGATCGTGAATAAAATAAATTGAAATTAAACCGATGCCCCCGGCTGCAAGTGAAACTGAATGTGTCAATTTTCGACCAATCTTAGCCGCAATAAATGGAAGGCATAATGCATAGATAGCAGACACTCCATTATAAACACCGAAGATGATGCCCACCCAGTTGGCTGCGTCATTAAAAGTTTCGGATGATCGGTCATCAACAGGCAAGCCATACACGTGTGTTGCCACGGCTGATGTAGTGAAAACCCACATGGAAAAAAGCGCAAACCAGGAGAAAAACTGGACGATCCCAAGTTGCTTCATGGTGGATGGCATCTTGACGAAGTCATTCATTATTTGCGACATACCTTTCTTCTCGCCTATTTGTTCAGGCTGCTTTTTGTATTCTTCCGGTGGGAATTCCCTGGTAGTAACAACCGTCCAAAGGATGGCAATGAGGAAAACCAGGGCACCTACATAAAATGATAATGTTACATTGTAAGGGATGGCTATTGTGCCGATCGTTACTGATTTCTCGACGCCAAAATACTCAGCAAATATGTACGGGAGCCAGGAGCCAAGTACGGCTCCCAGCCCGATGAGAAAGGTCTGAACCGAAAAACCAAGGGTTCGTTGATCGGCAGGAAGCAGGTCCGCAACAAGGGCCCGGAAAGGTTCCATAGCAACGTTAAAAGAGGCGTCCATCACCATGAGAATCCCGGCTCCCACGTATAAGGGCGGCAATATATATGCTAGAACAGCTGCATTCGGCATAAACATCAGAGCAGCTGAAGCAAGGATTGAACCTGCCAGAAAATAGGGTCTTCTTCTTCCCAAAGCCGTCCAGGTTCGGTCGCTGAAGTAACCAATGATTGGCTGGACGATCATACCTGTTAG
>JANXYC010000092.1 GCA_025350305.1 Cyclobacteriaceae bacterium
CGAAGCTGGGTTTCACCTCCACCGATATACACAATGTCGGGGTTTGTCTCAGCCACAGCGACAGCACCAATGGATGAACTTGAAATCTGGCCATCCGTCACGGAGGCCCATTCCGTGCCGCCATCGGTGGTCTTCCATAGACCTCCACCGGTTGCTCCAAAATAATATTCATTCAGCCGGCCGGGACTACCCGATGCACCAAGCGACCTTCCTCCTCTTGCGGGCCCGATGTTGCGCCACTTGAGTTTGTCATAAAATTTCGGGTCGTACGTGTTGGTTACTACCGGCTGTGCTTGAGCTTGCAGCTCAGCGGTAAGACCAATCAAAAGAAATAGAAAAAAGTAACAGTATCTCATTAGGAAAAGAGTTTGATTGAGGAAAAGATAATGAAAAGGCACTCAATGTGAAATTGGAATTACAGGGTTCAGGGATGCGTGGTGTGAACGGCGTTTTCTCAAGGTTTTGGATTCAGTTTCCACTCGAAGAAGCAGGCAGTAGGCAGGAGCAGTAAACAGTCTGGCTATCACATTGATTGCTTTCAATACACTGGCTTCCTACCTTAGTGTATGACTTCAAGAAGACAATTTATCAGGGCAGCTGGTTTATTGGGGAGCATTACTTCCCTGCCCACGCTGGGCTTTGGCTCTATGACGGAGGAAAATTCGCGTTATAGGCATTTTCTTACTGCCACAAACGATGATGAACTATTTAAATTGGTCAGAAAGGAGTTATTAATTCCTGAAAATCGAATCTACCTGAACACCGGAAGCCTTGGTCCAAGTCCATTAATAGTCATTGATACCGTGAACAACAGGGTGCGTCAACTTGAAATGAATCCTGTATCAGAGAACTGGGGACCGCTGGGCAATCAAATGGAATTGGTACGAAAAAAGGTAGCGGACTTTATCAACGCAGATGTAGAAGAAACACTCCTAACCCGGAACACCACCGAGGGATTAAATCTCATTGGTCAATCGCTTAACCTTGCAAAGGGAGACGAGATCCTCACCACAACCGATGAACATGGAGGTGGCGAAGCAGGCCTGGAGTTTCTTGTCCAAACAAAGGTAGCAATCCTGAAAAAAATGGATATGCCTTTACCTTCCAGGAATAGCGAAGAGGTAATTCAAACCGTTACTAAAAATATTACAGCAAAAACAAAGCTGATCATGCTCAGTCATGTCAATACCAGTAGCGGTATGCTAATGCCCCTGGCCGACATCGCACGAGTTACAAAATCAAAAGGGATTTTTTTTATAGTCGATGGAGCCCAGGCACCGGGACTTATACCGGTAGATGTGAAGGCCCTGGGTGTGGATGCTTACGCTGCCAGCGGACACAAGTGGATGATGGGCCCGAAAGAAACTGGTTTTTTGTATTTGAATAAACGGTTTCAAAATAAAGTACAACCCGTTTTTTCTTCTTCGGGATTTGCCACGTATTCAAAGTCGTCCGGTACCAGGAATGTGGCAACGATCATTGGATTAGGTGCAGCAATTGATTGGCTTAACCTTATCGGGATGGACCGGATACAGGAACGCTGTCTGGAAATTAGAAACTATTGCTTAAGCGAACTTAAAAAATTACCAGGCTTGAGCATCATCAGCCCGGAAGATCCGGCCCTGTCAACCGGTATCGTTAGCATCACATTGGAAAAGGTGAAGAATGAAGATGTTTACAATAAATTAAAAGATCGGGATATTATCGTAAAATTATTGACCAAACACAATGCGATCCGGATTTCCTGCCACATGTTTATTTCGAAGCCCGATATTGATTCATTTATTTCAGTCCTGAAACCATTGCTATGAAGTACACAAGGACCGTTCTGATAATTTACCTCATTTTCCCTGTGACGGGGATCTTCGCTCAAAACAAAAAAGTAGAAACCAAAGCAGATCCCTACGCAATCATGGGCGGAAGTGGACATGCGTTCTGAAAGTCCCCGGCAATTGCAGAAAATTGATTCAATTTTTAAATCCTCACTTAAGAAGGGCTTGAATGATTACAACCACAACATAAAAAAAGGTCCGGCATTGACGTTGGTAATTAATCAGATAGGATTCCGTCCCTCCGGAGCAACAGCAGAAAAGAAATTCTAATACAACTCAGTTTAGCAGCTGTGCGATACTTTGGACTAACACCCACGCTCGTCATTGAGTCCACCAACGCAAATGTGCCGATCTCAAAAGGTATTCCGGCAGTAACGATTGGCGCAGGTGGCAAAAGCAACAACGAGCATTCGCTCGGAGAGTGGCGGCTAAATAATAAAGGTGCCGATGGTATTAAGTTTGCTTTGCTGATTCTGCTCGCAGAGGCAGGGGTGGCAAAATGATAACAAACATCGTCAATTGACTTTCAAATTGATCACGGTCACCAAACAAACGTCGCTACGGCTCCTCCAGGCAAGGTGGCCAATGTTGTTTTACTTTTAAATTTTATCCAGAAGTCTCTCACTTCATCTTTTTCATTCAACACAATCAATACTTTTTTACCTGACGGAGTTATAAACGCAACGTTGGGAAGACCTTCCATCGTGTTAGAGCCTACCCGCACCGAGCCAGGCCTTACAAATTTCGAAGCATGCGCAATGATATAGTAAGAAACATTACGCGTCACGGAGTCACCAATGGTAAGGGCCCCCAGACATTCAGTGCATCCCCCATCGGTTGTATGCGGATTATAATTCTCATCGGAAGCCAGATTCCACTCCAGCACATTTCTGCTCCAATTGCGGGTAGCACCCACAATTAAATTCTTCAGATGCCATCGCAAATCCCCATTAAATTTGCCTTTTGACCACGTCCATTGCTCCGTGAAATAAATATTCCGGTCAGGATGCGCGTTGTGCACATCTGAAAGTGCTTCAATTTCACCGAGGTACAAATGAAAAGCCGAGCCATCAATAAATTTTTTGGCGTCCCCATCATTCAATACTTCCATCGGATAATTTGGATGATCACAATTGTGATCGAATACCACAATTTTTGTTTTTATCCCCGCTTCCTCAAATGCCGGCCCTAAATTTTCTTTTACAAAGACAGCCTGCTCGTCGGACGTCATCAGCATGCTTGGGTTGTTTTTGGGATTTTCAGGTTCATTTTGCAACGTGATCGCATCTATAGTGATCCCTTTAACAGCCATTGCCTGAATGTATTTTACGAAATACCGGGCGTACACATCATAATAACGCGGTTCCAGGTTTCCACCTTTCAGACTTCCGTTTGACTTCATCCAGGCGGGTGCCGACCATGGACTTCCCATGATTTTTACTTCGGGATTTAATGCAAGTATCTGTTTCAAAACAGGTATTAAATTCTTCTGGTCTTCGGCAAGGCTGAAGTTTGTAAGTCCAGCATCGGTCTTTCCTGTGGGCATGTCATCGTATGAAAAAACGTGGTTATCGAGATCAGAGGACCCGATACTTATTCGCAAGTAGCTAACGCCGATTGCATTTCCATCCGTCAGGAAAAGCTCCTTTAACAAGCTCGCGCGTTGGGTCGGGTTTAACATTTGATTGAGCAAATAGGCGCTTCCTCCTGTAAGAGCAAATCCAAAACCATCGATGGCTTGAAAATGTTGAGTGGTGTCAATCTCAATGACGCGACTGGAGTCAGCCTGGTCTTTAAAGGTCAGCTTATTGGGAGCTTCCGCGAATAAAATGGTCCTGTCGCCCGTGGTCACCCAAACAGATATGTCGCCGTTGGTAGTAGACTTATCCGGCGTGCACGCTACTGTGAATAGGAGCATTGTAAGTAGTGATCTATTTACTTTCATAATTATCCATTCTAGTAACAAGGGCATCTCTAAAAACCTTGCCTTTTATGGCCTCAACCCGTCACCCTTCTCCGGAAGAGAAGGGTACAAGGAGTTTTTAGAGATGCCCACAATTCATTTTCTCGCAGATTACCGCAGATCCATTATCTGTGAACATCCGCGAGATCTGCGGGAAAAAATACGACATTCAATTAGAAAAACAGCTCTTGTAAGGTAAATCCATAATTTCCGAAAATCCAATATACCTATCTTTGTTCAAGTCTAATATGTTAGGTGAACATGCAACGATTATTGATCCTTGGCACATTTTCTCTCCTGGCGTTAACTCCGGCCTGGGCCCAAAATTGGTTTTTCAACAAGTCAGATATTGTGAACGACTCGCTTCCTCAAAAAAGTTTTTTACAACTACGCTATCAGATAGGTCGTATCGCCGATACAAAAACAGATGCCGTCAATTACATTGAGTCGAATCCTTTTCAGTCCATTGATTTTCGTTATGGGTTCTATGGATACGGACGGAAAAAATGGCATCAACTGCATCACTTCCCGGCCTATGGCATCGGCATCAGCAAAGTATGGTTCCAGCCAATCGATAATATCCTGGGAAATCCGTATGCCACCTACCTGTTTTTTAATGAACCTCTCGCCCGTTTTAAAAAATCTTCGCTGGGCTATGATTTTTCGCTAGGGCTGGCCTACCACTGGAAACCCTACGATGTCAATTCCAACCCTGAACAAAAAGTAATTGGCTCCGCTGTGACGGCAATGGTCAGCTTTGCTATTCAATATGAATTCAAACTATCGGACAGGCTGGATGGAACGATTGGCTTGGGTATCAACCATTTTTCGAATGGCCGTATTCGTTCACCCAATCGCGGTCTTAATCTATATGGACTGAACACATCAATACGTTACAGGCTTGGGCCTGGTACGTCACAGAAAAAAGTTCACAGTAAGTTCAGAGAATCAAAAAATATTCAACACCCTATCGAATCATTCAAGTCGCTCTATGAATTCTATTTGGTTGGAAGTGTCGGTGTGGTCACCACATTTAAAGATATTAATAACCGAGGTGTTTATTACTGGATTGCGTCCGGAAGTATTGATGTTGCCCGCCACTATTCGTATACCGGCAAATACGGAATTGGCGTTGATTGGTCGTATGATGAATCCTTAAAAGTTGCGTATGAAAATGACTTCCCCGGCAGTGCCGTACCTACACACTTGCTGTATTGGCCTGGCGTACACCTTTCTCATGAATACATGATATACCGATGGACATTTATTACGCAAGTGGGCATCAATCTGAAAACTGTGGGTGACAAAGGAACAGGCTATGGCAGGGTTGCCCTACGTTATGATCTAAGCAAACATATTTTCATTCGGGCCGGCATCCGGGTGTATAAAACAGTTGTGTCCGATTTTATTGAATGGGGTGTCGGGTATGCGTATTATAAGAAGTGAACGAGAAGTTTATTCGGTCTAAATTAAACCCCTGGGCCAAACCCAACCCGACGGTGATCGTGATGCCGTTCTTGGCTACATGGTCCTCGGGTCATTTACCATCAACATTGATTTCCTTCTGCAACCCACCCTCGGATAGCCGTACATTTGAAAACATGGTTATTTTTGAAATCAATTGAAATCAAAAGCTACAAAATTTATCCTTTGGGCCCTGGGCATCGGCTTGATCGTCTATCTTGTTGCCTGGATAGGATTTTACATGCTTCAGGACAAAATAATATTTCAGCATAAGAAACTCGACGAAAAATACACATTCAGGTTCGATCAGCCCTTTGAAGAACACTTCATCCAGACTGAAGACGGCGAAACGTTGAACGCCTTACTGTTCAGGGCACAAAAGCCTTCCAAGGGTCTTGTACTCTATTTTCATGGCAATGCCGATAACTTACAACGTTGGGGTGAGTATGCAGTGGATTTCACGCAATTGGACTATGATATCCTGCTGGCGGACTACAGAGGTTACGGCAAAAGCACTGGCACTCCTACTGAAATTGATTTCTATAAAGATGCGGTGACCATTTTAGGATGGGCAAAAGCAAACATTCCTTACGCCCGCTTGATTATTTACGGCCGGTCGTTGGGGGCTGCAGTCGCCTCGAATCTCGCCACGGTCACCAACCCCGACCTTTTGATATTAGAAACACCCTTTGACGATTTGAAGGGTACTATGTACCTCCCCTTGGCACCCCTTCCTGGTTTCTTTCCCCTTCACTTTGAATTTTCAACCAAAACATTTCTGGCGAAAGTCACCTGCAAAAAAGTTATCATCCATGGCACACAAGACTGGGTAGTTCCACTTTCATCCGCCTTACGGCTCAAACCACTGCTGGGTGTGGATGACCGATTCGTGATCATCAACGGTGGCAGCCATCGCAATCTTCGGGATTTTGAAAGTTATCATACCACCCTTGCAGATGTGCTCCGTTGAGACAATTAATGCGGATGAAGGTATCTGAGTTGCATTTCAAAGTGTCACATTGGACTAAAGTCCATATAGGGTGGACTTGAATTGCCACGGCCCTAAGGCCGTGTCTGGAATTGAATTTTATATTAGATAAATTAAGGGCTTGATGATTACCGTATCGCTCATCTTACTTGGGATTTATATCGCTATCTGCGTGGGGTTTTATTTTTTTCAGCACTTACTGTTCTTCAGGCCCGAAACCCTCTCCACCGCCTTTCAATATAAATATCCATTCCCCTTTGAGGAACTTGATTTTAATATGGAAGATGGAGGACGCATTAACGCCATCTATTTCAAAGTGCCGAATGCGCGCGGTGTGGTCTATTATCTGAAAGGTAATTCGAAAAGCATTAAGGGATGGGGAAAGTTTGCCAAGGATTTTGTTGGCAATGGCTACGATTTCTTCATGATGGATTACCGGGGATTTGGCAAAAGCCGGGGTAACAGGAGCCAGACAAAAGTATTTAACGATGCGCAATTTATTTACAAATGGCTGGCTCAATCATATTCAGAAAATAAGATCATTTTGTACGGTCGCTCCTGGGGAAGTGGTATTGCTGCACGCATCGCCTCCTGGAACAAACCTGGTATGCTGATTCTGGATTCCCCTTACTACAGTTTCTTTTATACCATTAATCAATACCTGTTCTTTATTCCCCTTCGTTGGCTGCTTCGATACGACATTCGTACGGATCAATACTTACGAGCCCTTGAGTGTCCTGTTCACATTATTCACGGTACGAAAGACCGGCTTATCTCTTTTTCCCAGAGTAAAAAACTAAAAACCCTCTATCCGGATAAAATAATTTTACATCCGATAGAAGGTGGTCGTCACAACAACTTGCCGGATTTCCCCGAGTTCTTTGAAATTCTCTATAATATCCTGTATGTAAAACCATCAGCCCAAACCAAAATCACCCCGTGAGATGGAGATCATCAAAAGACCTTTCAGCGATTTCTCCCGCATTTTTGATATCCTTCAATATCAAAAAGAAAAATATCCAAATCCTGCGGCATTGAATGCTTTTGCTGATGGCAAATGGCAACCAATGACTATTCAGGAGATTCAGGAGCGCGTGGATGCAATCGCTTGCTGGTTCATGAACAACGGTTATTCAAAAGGTGAAAAAATAGTTCTTGTGCCAATCATGGGCAGTCCGGAATGGATGATACTGGATTACGCGTGCCAACAACTGGGGTTAATAACGGTGCCGGTTCATCCAACAGCCCGCCCCGAGGAAATCGAAGCCATTCTTACTGAAACCGAAGCAAAACTCTGCATCACTGCCGATGAAATGCTGTACAAGAAATTTATTTCGCTTGCTGAAGACCGAAGGACGAATATACTTATTCACCACCTTGAGCCTGACAAGGAAGAATACTTTCAACCAATACAGTTGACAAAGACCTTACCGGATGAGTTGGATGTCTTGAACAAAATAAAAAAAGATATAGAAGAAGATGATATTCTCACCATCCTGTATACCTCCGGAAGTTCAGGCACACCCAAGGGGGTACTTCTCACGCATCGAAATGTAGTACATAACATCAAAGCTATCCTGTCACTGCTGCCCCTGGAGCCGGGACAACGGGTAATAAGTTTTTTGCCATTCAGTCATATTTTTGAGCGAGCCACCTGTTACGCGTACATGGCGTTTGGCGTGTCCCTGTATTTCAGTCATGACAAGGAAAGTTTTACGCACGATTTCAAAACCGTGCAGCCGGAATTCTGCACGTGCGTCCCACGGGTGCTTGAAAAAATGTATGACTTCATGCAAGAGCTGTCGCTGGATAAAAACATATTTAAAAAGAATCTAATCAAATGGGCAATGGCCGTTGGTAAAAATTATGAGTTCAGTGGGAGACGACGGCCTTTGTATGCAACAAGATTGCTCATCGCACGCCTATTGGTATTACGTCAATGGCGCAGTATGCTCGGGGGCAAAATTAAGTATATGGTAGTGGGCGCAGCCTCCTTGCGCCCGGAAATCGGACGACTTTTTTCTGCCGCAGGTATCCAGATTGTTGAAGGATATGGGATGACGGAGACTGCACCGCTCATTACCATGAACCGTTTCGAACCAGGATTAAACCGCTACGGCACCGTTGGCATCACTATTCCAGGCATTGAGGTCAGGATTGATGATCCTAACGAAGAAAAAGAGGGCGAAATTCTGGTAAGGGGTCCCAACGTAATGCAGGGCTATTTCAAAAAACCTTCGTTAACGAAAGAAGCCTTCACCGAAGATGGATGGTTCAGGACCGGTGACATCGGCACGTTCGTTCACCAACGGTTTCTAAAAATAACAGACCGGAAAAAAGATATATTCAAAACATCGGCGGGAAAATATATCGCACCCCTCCCCCTTCAAAATCATTTTGCACAATCTCCGTTTATTCAACGGTGCCTCATCATTGGATTTCAAAGGCCCTTTGTCACGGCATTGATTGTACCTCATTTCCCCATATTGGAAGCTTGGTGCGCAGCGGAAAATATTCACTGGACCTCTCCCCAATTTATGGTGCACAACATAAAAGTACGGGCCAAATTCCAAGCTGAAGTAGACCGGCTCAATGAAGAACTGCTCAACTTTCAACGGGTGCGTAATTTTGTTTTATGCCATGAGGAGTGGACCATCGAGAGCGGCGAGATCACCAATACCCTTAAACCAGTACGGCACCTGTTGGTGGAACACTACAAGGCTGAAATAGAAAAGATGTACAACTAATCCTACTTTGTCAAGTTAGGCAATCTATTGAATAGCATAAGGTTGCATGCGGGCAATCATTCATTCAGTCACCTAAATTACGCCGATACCCCGCTCGAGGTTTTTGAGAACGATATTATTAAAGGAGAAGTTATCACTCGTGAAATTCTAAAACAAAAGCACCAAGCGCTGACGTACTTCCGGTTTCCGTATAACAGTCTTGGGAATGACAGCACTACCCACCAACAAATACGTTCTTTTCTCACTCAAAACGGATACACCGTTGCGCCATTTACAATTGAGAGTGAAGATTGGATGTTTAACGCCCTTTATGAAGATGCGCTGAAAACCAAAAACGTCGAAAAAGCCCATCAGCTTGGCCAAAACTATGTGGCCTTCACCTTACTACTCTTTGATTACTTTGAAAAATTATGTCTGGACAGGTTCGGGAGAAATATCAAGCAGATCTTCCGATGGGAACCCGACCAGAAAAAACGAAAAGCCCTTCTCCAGGCAGAGCCTGAGAACACGATATTACATGCCGAATATGATCAGTTGACGAAGCGTGCTGGAAAGAACTGAATAAAGGGCGTCTCTAAAAACTCCTTGTACCCTTCTCTTCCGGAGAAGGGTGAAGGGTTGAGGCCATAAAAGGCAGGGTTTTTAGAGATGCCTTAAATTTAAAAAAACTTGTTTACGTCCCTTTAGAACATCATGATCATTTACCAATTTCTTATTAATTTTGAAAAACTAAATCCTACCCATTATGTCAAAAGGACAAGACAAAAAAAAGGAAGACAAGAAGAAGCCCTTGAAAACATTGAAAGAAAAGAGGGCTGAGAAAAGAGCCAAGAAAGACGGGAAATAATAATTCCTGTTTGATGGCCTCACCAGACGCAACGGTCTTTCGACCAATGCTGCAGTGCTGGTAGCAATGAAGAATCTTCTTTTGAAGTGTTGAGGATGCTTCATTGTTGCGGCCGTCTCGGGATGTCGCAATCTTCTGATTGCACTACTATGAAATGGCTGTGGAAAACACCAGACTGCGTTCAAGGTTTACATCACATACTTTACAAGGAAGTGCTCTGCTGAAAGCACTTCCAATTCCGAAAAATAAAAATCGTTGACATCCTGCGTAACAATGCACTCACATTTTGCCTGAACGGCCGGGTAATATTCCAATCCATCCTCAAAGTCCTCGACTGATTTATTCTTGACAGCATGCAACACAGTCTCTTTATCCGTGAGAGCAATATTTATTTTATTAACCAGGATTTCTATTTTCTGTTTGGCCAACACAGTCCCGCTTTTCTTTTCAGCAAAGTAAAATGCAATGGCCAGGCAAATAGGAGAAGTCCAGACCATGAATTTCTTGCTGTCCGCCAAACTCAGTACACGCGATGAATAAGAGAAAACCGGATACTCTTTATTGAGTACCGACACCAGAATATTCGAATCCAGAAATATCTTCATTTCCGGGATTTGAAGTATTCATTTTTTAAGGCTTTCCGTGGGCGGCTTTTGGTATGATATTCTGTTTCACCCTCCGCCAATTTGTTTATCCATTCAGTCATCGGCAGTTCTTCCAGCGATTGGTAGTGTCTACTGGTAATCTTGCGGTACAAAAATTCCGTCAGGCGGGAAAGGCTGATGTCATGGGAATCTGCAAATTTCTTCGCTTTCGAAATAACCTCCTCGTTAAAACTTAAAGTGATTTTTGTATCCATATCTCATGCGTTTTTTATACGACAAAAATAATAAATCTATACGTATAAAAACAAAAACGTCTGAAGTTGTCAGAATAACCTCTGTTATCCGGTGAATTATGGTATCTTTGCACTTTAGTCCTCCTAATTCCCGTAAAAAGGCGCTCCTGATGCATCCGGAGCCACTGCGTTGACCCAAGAGGCGTTGTAACAAAAATTTTTAGCGAGCCTCGCTGAACGAAAAATTAAATCATGTCATTCGAAAAATTAAATCTTATTGAGCCCATATTGCGGGCCTTGAAAACTGAAGGCTATACCCAGCCCACTCCTATCCAGGAACAAGCCATCCCCGTATTGTTAGAACGCAAGGACCTTTTAGGCTGCGCCCAGACAGGCACCGGAAAAACATTGGCCTTCGCTGCTCCCATACTTCAACTTCTCCACCAGGATGAGTTGTATGTAAAAGGACCGAGCGGAATCAAAACACTTATATTAACTCCCACACGGGAGCTGGCGATCCAAATCGGTGAAAGCTTTGCCACGTATGGAAGATATTTAAAGCTGAAACACACGGTTATTTTTGGAGGTGTCTCCCAGAAATCACAAACAGACGCGTTGCGTTCCGGCATAGATATTCTCATCGCTACACCGGGTCGCCTGCTAGATCTGATGGACCAGCGCTACGTGCATCTTCAACACGTCAAGATATTTGTATTGGATGAGGCAGACCGCATGCTCGACATGGGCTTTATTCACGATGTGAAGAAGATCATCGCGAAACTGCCTGCCAAACGTCAGACACTGTTCTTCTCCGCTACGATGCCACCGGAGATTTCAAAGTTGGCAAACACCATCCTTACCAATCCTGTTCGGGTAGAAGTTACACCAGCCTCAACCACTGCCAATACCGTTCAGCAAGTGCTGTACTATGTTGAAAAGTCGGACAAACGATCACTTCTTCTTCATTTGCTGAAGGATCAGAAAATTGAATCTGCTCTTATCTTCACCCGCACCAAGCATGGCGCTGATAAAGTGGCGAAAGATCTGAATCGGGCCGGTGTGCAGGCGGAGGCTATCCATGGAAACAAATCACAAAATGCCAGGCAGCGCGCACTGAGCAATTTTAAAGAGAAACAAACTCGCGTTTTGGTTGCCACCGACATCGCCGCGCGCGGAATCGATATCGATGATTTGTCTCATGTGATCAACTATGAGTTGCCAAACATCCCTGAGACGTACGTTCACCGCATTGGTCGTACCGGTCGGGCCGGAGCCAGCGGCATTGCCTTCTCGTTCTGCGATTCAGAAGAAAAGGAATTCCTTCGTGATATTCACAAGCTCATCTCAAAGTCCATACCGGTGATGGAAGATCATCCTTACCACTCTACCAGTAATGGTAACGGAGCGGCTCGTCCTCATGCCGCTCAACGTCAAAGCGCATCCAGGAAATCAGGTCAGTCTAACTCCCATCGCAATTCGGGAAGAAACAATTCAGGAAGAAGTTGGTCGGGCGACCGAAGGGGAAGAAACTAATGATAGCTCTTAAAACTTAAAAAAGGGTCGCAGATTAATTCGCGATCTTTTTTTTGCCCACATTTGTTTTCGGGTAAATTTCTTTCTTCCATCGGTACGGATTCGTAGATTTATCTATGGGCATCTCCAAAAACCTTGTCTTTTATGGCCTCAACCCGTCACCCTTCTCCGGAGGAGAAGGGTACAAGGAGTTTTTAGAGATGCCCCTATGTTAGAATCTATGTCAACGACTCCCATTTACGTTATCGGCAGTTCAAATACCGATATGGTAATAAAGTCGGACAAGATTCCTGGACGGGGGGAGACCATTCTTGGCGGAACCTTCTTCATGAATCCCGGTGGTAAAGGCGCGAATCAGGCAGTGGCCGCGGCAAGGTTAGGTGGGCAGGTAGCGCTTGTGGCCAATGTGGGTAACGATCTTTTTGGCCAACAATCCATCGCGCATTTTCAAAAAGAAAAAATTAACACAAAATTTATTTCTATCGATCCAACACTTGCTTCGGGTGTGGCCTTGATAAATGTTGATGGTCTTGGCGAAAACAGCATCACCGTGGCACCAGGCTCAAATGGAAACTTAACAATTGTTCACGTTGATCGGGCATTGGATGCAATTCAAACTAAAAGCATTGTGTTACTTCAATTGGAAATCCCCATGGCAACCGTAGAACATGTTATACGGCAAAGTCATAAAAGAGGCCACCATGTCATGTTGAACCCGGCTCCCGCCCAAAAATTTGGCAAAGAAATTCTCAATAACCTGTTTCTCATTACACCCAATGAATCAGAAGCAGAATTATTAACGGGTATCCGCATATCCGACAGCAAATCTGCTGAACTGGCAGCTGAACAACTTCATCAACTTGGTGTCGTTAACGTTGTCATTACATTGGGTGCAAAAGGTGCATTCATTCACTCAAAGGAATTGGTGCAGATGATCCCGGCACCTCCGGCTTCTGCTGTCGATACCACAGCAGCGGGTGATTGTTTTAATGGGGCGCTGGCGGTCGCCCTTTCAGAAGGATTTTCATTAAGTGACGCCGTGTCCTTTGCATGCAAGGCTGCTTCCCTGTCTGTAACACGAATGGGTGCGCAGCTATCGATGCCTTATCGGGAAGAAGTTGAAGGGAGGAGTTGAGAAGCGGAGGTCCAACGGATCATTGGCTCTGTTTCGTTGTGTCATCTTCGTGCTCGTTGTGACCCAAAAATCTAAATATGACAAAGTAGGATTAATCAAAAAAATGGTACTCGTCTTTTTACAAAATTTGAAAAAAATATCGAATTCTACTGTATGAAAAAATTCCATTTTTTGATCGCCACCTTCATAACCTTCATGCTGTCCAACACAGACGCTCAAAACCAAAAAACTAATGCGGTAACGATCACCGCGACAGCACTTCAAGATAAGATTAAAGGCGGTTGGGCCGGGCAAGCCATTGGTGTGACATTCGGTGGGCCTGTGGAGTTCAGATTTCAAGGCACCATGATCAATGATTACCAACCGATCATTTGGTATGACGGTTACATTAAGAAAACGATGGAAGAAAGTCCTGGTCTGTACGATGACCTTTACATGGACTTAACATTTGTTGATGTTTTTGAAAGAAGCGGCATTGACGCACCCATTGAAGAGCACGCAAAAGCCTATGCGAAAGCCGGCTATGTGTTATGGCATGCCAACCAATCTGGCCGATACAATATCTTGAATGGTCTATCACCTTCACAGTCCGGGCATTGGCTCAACAATCCGCATGCGGATGATCTCGATTTTCAGATCGAAGCTGATTTCTCGGGGTTGATGGCGCCCGGCATGCCCAACACCGCTGCCAAAATTGGTGATGGTATCGGCCACATCATGAACTATGGCGATGGATGGTACGGAGGTGTTTACATCGGCGCAATGTATTCCCTGGCCTTTATCTCAAGCGATATTAATTACGTAGTGAAAGAGGCATTGAAAACCATACCACCTCAAAGCACTTTTTTCAAATGCATCGACGATGTAATTACTTGGCACAATCAATATCCAAATGACTGGAAACAAACCTGGTATGAAATTCAAAAAAAATGGTCTGACGATACAGGCTGTCCCGATGGGGTTTTCAATGCGTTTAACATCGACGCTAAAATCAATTCAGCATACATTGTCATGGGGTTACTTTATGGAAAGGGCGACTTCACTCAAACTATGCAGATTACGACGCGTGCCGGACAGGATGCCGATTGTAATCCCTCCTCCGCGGGTGGCATTCTCGGTACCCTCATGGGTTATGAAAAAATTCCCACCTATTGGAAAATGGGTCTAAAAGAGGCTGAAGACATTGATTTCAAATACACGACAATGTCGCTGAATGATGTGTACCAAATGGGCTATAAACATGCTTTGGAAATCATCAAAAGAAATGGCGGAGAAATTAACGGTAACAGCATCGTAATCAAAACTCAGATGCCACAGGCCGTTCGACTGGAGCAAAGTTTTAAAGGTCATTTCCCCACAGAAAAAAGATTGATTAATAAGACTCTTGCGGATGAATTTACTTTTAATTTTGATGGAATTGCCTTTGTCTTGAAAGGTGAAGCACGACCTAAGAAGCAATCGAGCTGGGACTATCGGGGAGACTTTACTTTTTTAACGGAGCTTTACATTGATGGCATAAAAACAGAAACGGTAAAACTGCCCGCCAACTATCTCCTTCGTCGCAATGAATTATTTTGGAAATACCAGCTTCCGGGAGGGGCCCATACTGTTAAAGTAAAACTTCTCAACCCATCAGCGGACTATGAACTAAGAATGACCGAAGCGATCGTTTATAGCGAAACAATAATTACCAAATAACACATGATGAAAAATTTCTGTCTGTTGATTTTGTGGCTGTGCCCCCTCCTGGGTTTCCCGCAACGGGCCACTTCAGTTATTCTGGATACTGACATAGGACCAGATTATGACGACGTAGGCGCTATGGCACTTCTTCACGCGTTGGAGGATCTGGGCGAAGCCAAGATCCTGGCCACCATTTCTTGTAATGCTTTTGAAACAACGGGGCCCACATTGAGTGTGCTCAATACCTATTTCCACCGGCCGGAAATTCCTATTGGCATCGTTAAAAGTACCGTACCCAATGAAGCTTGCAAGCAGCTCTGGGCACAGGCCATCATCCGGGATTATCCACATCCGCTGAAATCCAATGCGGAAGCCATGGAAGCGGTTTCATTGTATCGAAAAACGCTTTCTTCTCAGCCAGATAAAAGTGTCACCGTTATTACGATCGGCTTTTTTACCAACCTGGCCAATCTGCTCAGTTCAAAACCGGATGAATTCTCTTCTTTAACAGGAAATGAACTTGTTGGCAAAAAAGTAAAACAGTTAGTCTCCATGGCCGCGGGGATTGGTAAGGATGGAAAGAGTGCCTATGAATTTAATGTTGTCATTGATGCAGGTGCAGCAAGAAAAGTTCTGGCGGAGTGGCCCACACCGATTTTACTTAGTGGCTTTGAGATTGGGGAAAAGGTTCTGACAGGCAGCCGGCTGATTAAGAACGAAAAAATAAAGCAAAGTCCGGTGAAGGATGCTTACCGGGTGGCCCTGAAGGCAGACAACAATACGGTGGGAAGAAATAGTTGGGATCAAACTGCAGTGCTGGTGGCCATCCGTGGATACTCCCTCTATTTTAATTCGAGGAAAGTTAATTTCGAAATCAACGCCGATGGAAGAAATGTATTGATACCGGGTGAAAACTTTGCTTACCTGACAGAAAAAATACCTCCTGTTGAAGTCGCCAAAGTGATTGAGGATTTGATGATGCATCAACCGGGCAAAAAATAGGATCATGTTTATCATTGAGACCTACTCCACAGCGGTTGTCTTTTGCGTCATCACCATGATCTGCTGGGGCTCATGGGCCAACACTCAAAAATTGGCCGCTGCCGATTGGAGGTTTGAATTGTTTTATTGGGATTATGTCATGGGTATTGTTGCGCTTGCACTGCTGTTCGCTTTCTCCTTCGGAAGCACGGGTGATGGAGGTAGATCGTTTATTGCGGATTGGCAGCAGGCGGGCAAGACCAGTATTGGATTCGCCGTGTTGGGGGGAGTCATTTTCAATGCCGCCAATATTTTACTCGGCGCCGCGATTGCCATTGCCGGGATGTCGGTGGCTTTTCCTGTTGGCATCGGGTTGGCGTTGGTGATAGGGGTTATCGTAAATTATTTTGATACTCCGTTGGGCAACGCACCACTTCTTTTTGGCGGAGTGGGTCTGATTGTTGTGGCCATTCTGTTGAATGCACATGCGTATCGAAAACTGGTTGGTAGAAATGCGAACGCATCAACCAAGGGTATAGTGCTATCGGTGGTCAGCGGATGTTTAATGGGCTTGTTCTATAAATATGTGGCAGCTTCCATGTTCCTGGATTTTAATACCCCAGAACCCGGAAAGCTAAGTCCTTACACAGCGGTAGTATTTTTCTCTCTGGGAATTTTAGGGAGTAATTTCATTTTCAACACCCTGTTGATGATGCGGCCATTTACCGGTCCATCCGTCAGTTATAAAGATTACTTCAAGGGGACTTTCCAAAATCACTTCACGGGATTTTTAGGTGGAGTGATCTGGTGTGTGGGAATGTCGTTCAGCATTATCGCGTCCGGGAAAGCAAGCCCTGCCATCTCCTATGGGCTTGGGCAAGGCGCCACCGTCGTGGCGGCGATCTGGGGCATTTACATTTGGAAAGAATTTAAAGAGGCTCCGGCGGGAACTGGCAAAACTTTGAATTTGATGCTGCTCTGCTATGTCATCGGTCTTGTTTTGATTATCGCAGCGAGATAACCCTTCTTTCTTGTCAGCGGTTGTTTAATGTCCACCACGTAAAGTTGTCGGAAATAATAATTTCATTTTTCTCTAAATGATGCGTTGTCTTCATTGGTATCGTCCTGTAAGCTAAATTGTACTTATAGGCAAGATGGCGTATTTCTGAAGTGTCGTCATAAGTCAGCATAAACTTTCCTTTAAGTTTTGCTGTCAACTGAAATAGTCTCTCATGGTCAATATCAAAGTGAGTGTAGAGACGTTTTCCTGCAACTGTATAAGGAGGGTCAATGAAGAAATAAGTGTTTTGACTATCTATGTTCCCTTCTAAAATTTCAAAGGCGTCTCCATTTATGAAATCTATTTTACTCTTTACATAGTCAATTGCAATTATTCTGTCGTGTAATGTTTTAGGGTACCAACGAGAAGAAATTCCTTTTCCATTTTCTCCATTTTTTATCATTCCCGAACCTTTGGCAAGAATACCTCCATGAAAGATTCTATTTTTTAGTATCGTGCAAAATGCAACGTCATGAACTTTCTTATTGGGTTTGTCAAATTCTGTCTTAACGTTTTCATGATTAAGATCAAATTTTAATATTTTTTCCGCAAGCCATTTATTTTCTCCATTTAGGATTACTTCCCAAACGGCAGCAACTTCTTCGTCCATTTCGACCATTGTTATATGGTCAGCCAATTTTTCAAATGCTGCTGTCAAGCTAACAATACCACCGCCAGCAAATGGATCAATTAAAATGTTTGCTGATTTATGACTTTGTTTTAACCATTGTCTAACAGTTGGAATTAGCCATGTCTTTCCACCTGGATACCTGAATGGACTTCGCTGTGGAACTGAAGCAACATTTATTATTGCACTTCCTCTTGGAGTTTCGGAAATGTCAAATATGTTTAGTTGACTCTTCATTCCACAACAATGTTTTCAAGGTTGTCCGTATCAGCCTTTCCAGCTCGCTTTGCATCAAGTTTCTTCTGAAGTATTTCCGTAAACTCCTTTATTGATCCTGCTTCAAATTTTGCGATCTGTTCTAAAGCTTTTGCAAACTTGGTATAAACTACTCGTTGTAATTTTAGTTCTAAGGTTTTGCTCTTCTTTACTGCAACAAGGTCATAAAGAAAAAAAGCAAAATCTGATTTTGATTTGTCAAACTCCGGTAATTCAGGTAGAGTGTTGTAAAAACTAGTTTGCAGAGCTACAACTTGTTTTTTCTTCCACTGATTTAGGATAGAACCTTTCGCAATTATCTGAGGAATGAGCCTTTTTCTTGATGATGAAAGATAGTCAGGCTTTGGAAACTTAAATGCTTGAGTCCAAGTAAAGTCGGATGAAGGATTTTCTAAATAAGCTGTAAAAGGCCCTGTTAGATTTCCCGAAATATAAACTGCTTGAACCTCTAATGAACCAAAATCAACAACACGACCTTTGTCGTCATATGAAACCAGAACGTAGTCAATATTTCCTGCTGACTTACCGTGTTTATCTTTTAGGCGAACTTCACCTACATGTGTCCACGTGGCCTTTTTGTCAAAAATGAACCCAGCGGCATCACTAATGATACTCCAGTCTTCCCTAAACCTTATTGGGCAAATAATTACGGGCTTCCCTTTATGGTGTAAGCTGCAAACACCTAAGGGAAACTCTATACTATTTTTAGTGCAATTGGAAACTATATTATTGAATGGACAAAGTTTATTGTCTCTATACCGCTTTGCTCTTTCCGACTCGTTATCTATTGGAAACCCAAAGACTTCTGCCAAAGGTTGTCGGGTAGTTGCTTTTTCATTAATCATTCATCAAATTTAATCAAATCTCGCAGTTTTTGGACCCGAATTTTGTCCTGTACCGAAGTCTTTAATGGTTTGGCTGTCAACCAATTAATTTCTTGTCTGCGGAATCCGAATTTTCAAATTTGGTCGTCACTGTGGTAGATAAGGAAGAGATCACCTTCGTACAGCGTTCCTCATCATCAGAAGATTAGTAGAGGATCTCCCTACCTATTCTGATTTTAATTGACTTCTGGAAACCGCACTGGGCCTTTCCTATGTGGCTCAGCACTTTGGCAAAGCTTTGGTTTTTTGGTTTGTGTGTCGGAATGTGCGGGCTTTGGCAAGTGTGCTGCTGGGCCGGCCACGCTTTCGGGTTGGTCTTTTTGTTATAGTCCCTTGTCAATATTGATTGAAAGCTCTTTGGTGGGCTTCTTTAATTTTGAGCCTCAATGAACTCGGTTGCAACACTTTCATGTTGTCCCCAAACGAAAGTAATTCCATAAGTAAGTCATGAGTAACACACAATTTCAATTTTATCTGCAACTCGTCTTCGTTGTCAATCAAAACTTGCTGCGTGTCGTGAAGTGGTAAGGTCTTGATATACTTTCCCTGAACCGGGTCAAATGATAAAATGATCTCCTGAGGTTCTTCATCGTTGGGGCTGATGATTCCAAAACAATAACGATAGCTCTCTTCGATGTTGTAGGTCTTTGGTGAGTAAGCGTCCGGTGAAGTACAGGTGCTTATTGTGCTGAAAATTTCTTATTCAAGAACCCGTAGGAGTCCAGTTGTTGGGTAGAAGCTGTTCCAGTTTATTAACGGAATGAGAAGGAATACGACGGAGTATATCCTTGAGCC
>JANXYC010000139.1 GCA_025350305.1 Cyclobacteriaceae bacterium
TCATCAGCCAGTTCGCTGAAAATAAATAGCGTGGCTACGACGATAACGCTGATCGTGAATAGCTTGGATAGGATTGAAAATGTAGCCGCGACTCTTTTTTCAAACTTGAGAACATTAAACTTTCGTGAATGTCTTTTCTTCAACTCGCCTGAAGGAGGGGCATTATTGCCTTCATCTGAGTCCCGGGGAACAGGCGTTTGGCCGGAAGTATTCATGTCCATTCTGATTCCTGGTTTCGGGTGTTATCAAACCTACATGAATTGATAAATAGATGCAAACGCCTGGTTCATCTCGAATTCAGGAGGTCACCGCCTCAAAAAATTCCATCCAGGACTAGTAAAAATATACCTTGATCACCGCCCTGCCCTTTCCAAAATCGATGTGTTCAATGGCAATCTTTTGAATATCCAATCCGGTACGTTCACGAAGATCAGCTATGAGCTGCGGCTGCCGTTCTGGTTTTATGTTTTCAAGCGTATTATATTCAACCATTTTCGTCTTTTGTTGCTTCATGAACCGACTTCCGTCAACAATATACACAGCACCGACAATCATAACGTTCAAGATAACTACTTCCGCATACGTTGCCTTCATGATCGAGTTGATCAATCCAAAAGTCATGATGATAAATAAGTAGGTCATGTCTTTGGCAGACATCGTTTCCGTGCGAAAACGAAGCAGGGAGAAGGCAGCCAGTAAACCAAAAGCACTTCCAATCGAATCAAACCCGCCTGCCTTATCCAGCATGTAAGCCAAAAGGAATACAATAAAGTTGAGCAGAAAGAAGGTAAAGAATAAATCTCGCTTTTGATACGTTGCATAATACACGATCCGGATCAAAATGATCATAGACACTGTGTTGATCAGGAGACGAACGAGAAAGTACTCCGTGAATAAATGACTCTTGTCCATTGGATAAATATAACAAAAATTTAAAACCTGGCTTAGCTCAGTCGGATGTAAGCCAGTATTATTTTACAACAAACGCATCCCGAATACCCCTCAACTGTACTCCCAAACTTTTTTTGGATAGCTGATTTAAGTGTTCCTCATCCCCTTCTACATGGAGTGTCACATGCCGGTGAATGAGCGTTTCTCCTTTTCTCAATTCACGCACAGGAGATGAACTTTCCAATTCATAAAACGGACCCAATTGGGAACCGTCTGCCTGTGGGCCGTCATTATACGAATTTACGGCATCACCGGCGAAGGGCTCCTTTTGTGTTTCCCACTTTGAATTCACATAGGTGCCGGTATTGACCAAATCAAATTTCACCAACGTGAGAATATGTTTTTCGGCATCGTAACTCCCCACGATATTTTTGGCAATGGAAGGAGCAATTCCCACTTTACCACGATGGTTACCATCACCCTTCAGCAGCAACAAGCTGTCTGCTTTTATAATGCGGTCGGCAGGTATCGTTCCAAAATAATTATCAGTTACCTGATCCGCAACCAGAGATTTTTCATGCGGTATAATAATTGTTGTCTGCCTGGATGGCTTAAACATGCCCAAAATCCAGATAGAGGGCAACCCGTTTTTTTTACTCCAATCGTGAGGGCCCCTGTTGGTAATGGAATTGAGGCTTTGGAATACAACCGCCTTTACATTTGTTAAGGAAACTCCAAATTCTCCTTCCATCTCGGAATTATCCAGCAGTCTGATCTGTCGTAGAATGTCAAGCTGAAAAGTTGTACCCTGATAGTTGCTAACTACAGCGGATCTCCCGAACGTTGCTTGCATGCTGTCGGCAGTGACTAATTCAAATGGTTCTGTATCGATAAGGGAAGGCGTCTGCCAATGTTCAAAATCAAATGGATCTCCTTTTTTGAAAAAAAGTGCATACTGACCGCCCTCCGGTCCTAACCAAAACCGGTCTTCGCCTCCGTAAGGATTCATGTGCGGTTTTACTTCCCGCGATCGAATGAGGTCATAGTTGATCCAACCGTAACTACTCCCTTGATCACCATCGGCCGTGCTGGTCATCACGCGGCCCTGGAAGTCGCCAACAATCAGCACTTTGGCCGGTGATGTCTTCGTGCCCAGCACCACAACGTTTTTGTACGATTTGATGAAGGCAACATCATAGGCAAAAGTTCCGGGCGTTGGGTTAGCACTATCTTTGGCAGTTTGCGTGGATTTCTTTTCACCACAAGAGGTTAAAGCTATGGCTAACAATATGAAACTTATTTTGGAAAACATGTTTAGGAGCAGTCTATTGTTACTACCTTTTTGAATGATGAATGACGAATGTTCAAGTTACTTCTAAATTCAACATTCGTTATTCAGTATTCTGCACTCCTGCGAAAAAGTTCTTGCATTCAGTTCACCTCGAGTTCATCCTTTGACGGCAGCTTTGGAAAAGCACCATGCGGTTCTGTCTGGTACCAGTATGCCACCGATGAAATATCCGATTGTTGTGGCAAGTATGTCCCATCATGCCTCCAGCCCAAATCCTGAATAGTAATCTTCAAATCCTGTTCAAACCTGATGGGATCCATGATATGCCAGCGGTACATCCCGAAGCGTTGCATCACTTTGTAGTGACCGTCTCCTCGGATTACCTGGTGGAGCCCGGCGTACGGCGTAGAAAATTCCGTGTAGTCAACGACCTCAACACCGGCAGCTATTTTCTTACGTGTATCAAAGTCGTAGGAACCGCAGAAGTAATCCTCGGTGCCCGTTCCATTGATAGTCGGAAAATCATTATCTCCATCCATGTAGAATTTTATTTCTCCTTCTCCCCACCACCCATTGTTGTGCACACCCCAGGCCATATACGTACCCACATAGTGGCCTTTGCCTTTAATATTGTCTGCGATGGTATAGACATCCCTGTACTTCACGGGGTTGGTACGTCTGAATTGCGCGTGGAAGTATGCGGCATCATCGGGTACATCGGTGAGTGTGTAATCAACTTGATAATATACCGTTACTTTTTCGGTGTTGATATTCTCAATTGTGATTTTACATTTTTTTCGAAATGGCATTAACCAGTAACTATTAAATGCACTTCCTGGATTGACACAAACCGCAAGGGAATTCAGGTGAGCATATTCACCCCATCCCATACCAAAAAAATCACCCAACGGAACTTCAACAGAAGGAGTTGTTTCATCGTCCCAATACATGCGCACGATTGAAAACCGCCAGTTGCCGGTGGGCGTAAGCCATAGGTGTTGAATGGCGCCCGCGCCAGTTATCTCGGCAAGCGTATGTGTCTTCCCCGCCTCGATTGTTACATAAGGGCTTACTTTCCAGCCTTGTCCCAGATCGCGTGAAGCTCTGGAGGCTACACCTTCTTTATCCATCCCTCCCTTTCCCTTTTCACCTGTAGGATTTTCCGGACTGATGGAACGGGTCTTCGCAGGGGAAAGCCGGAAAAGGTTATCCATACCAACACCCAGGCCGTTGAAACTGTTTTTATTATTCTGAGCTTTTGCGAATGAGATGATTAGAAAAGCCGCGGAGAGTAGGATCATAATTTTCTTCATAGATATAGATAATAAGTTGATGTGGTTTTCTCAGGGAAGTTAAGTATTTATTGAAATGCTTATCATTTACCTCTTTTTCCGATTGTATTCGTGAGTGTTCCAATTCCATCAATAGAAATGTTGACCACATCCCCTACCGCTAACGTGAAATCCGGAGGCGGCACGAGGCACGTGCCCGTCATAAGAAAACAACCGTGTGGAAATTCACATTCCCGGAAAAGATAGGATATCAATTCACGGTGCGTCCGCTTCATCTTATTGATTTGCACCTTGTCGTCATACATTCTTTTATTGTTACGAATAATTTCCATTGCGATGGTGGTGTCCGTGGCGATGGGCGCGGGAGGGACAAAGAGACATGGACCCAGTGCCGCACTCCGATCGTAGGTCTTCGCCTGCGGTAAATACAACGGGTTCTCACCTTCGATGCTGCGCGAACTCATGTCATTGCCGATGGTGTAGGCCACAATGTTTCCGTGACTGTTGATGAGTAACGTCAGCTCCGGTTCAGGAACGTTCCAGGTGGAATCCCTCCTTATAAAAACGGTGTCACCGCTACCCACCACGCGATGGGGAGAAGCCTTAAAAAAAAGTTCAGGACGTTCGGCATCGTAAACCTTATCATAAAACGAGGCGCCCCCGGATTTTTGTGATTCATCCATGCGGGCTTCTTTGCTGCGAGAGTACGTCACGCCGGCCGCCCACACTTCCTGATTGCTGATTGGTGGAAGCAGTTCATTCTCAATCCAGTCAATTGCTTTATTATTCTCATTAATTTTTTTTATTTCATCTAAAATGAAAATGTGCAAATGATCACGATTGATCAATTCGTCCCAGGGTGTTGGAATTGGGTAACATTTTTCTTCAAAGGAGATGACGGCAGTTGTTTTTGTTTTATAGATTTTCATTGGAAGTTAGGCCCGACTAAATTACGAAATGATCTGCGTAATTCGGTACAATCTGCGGGACACCTGCATTTTTTTATTTCTGATCGCGCGGATTTTCGCAGATGATAATCCATTTGCATCGGATCTTTGAGCAGTTAGGTTCCTGAGGCATCGATTATTTTTTCGTCGCACTTTCCAACAAGTTCCATCCCCATTTAGAGCACCATATTTCTTATATTTGATTTCTCCCGGCCTGGGCAAAACCTCAACTCATTATGAAAAAGAACTGGAATATAATCCTGATTTCGCTTCCGCTCTTGTTTGGCGGAATGCTGGGCGCGCAACCCGCTACTCAGTTTATAAAAGTAATGGTAGCGCCTGACCACGCGGATTGGAACTATAAAATCGGTGAGCCTGTAACTTTTAAAGTGACGGTGCTGAAAGATGGCAATCCGCTTAAAGATATTCAGATCAAGTACGAGGTAGGTCCGGAAAAGATGGAGCCGCTGAAAAAAGATTCAATCGTTTTGCCAAACGGGTCGTTTTCTGTTCCGACGGTAACATCAAAAAATCCAGGGTTCTTACAGTGCATCGTTACTGTTAAGATGGATGGAAAAGAATACCGCGGTCTTGCTGCTGCTGGATTCGAACCGGCTTCAATCAAGCCCACCGTTGAAAACCCGTCTGACTTTATTCAATTCTGGGACAAAGCTAAGACAGAGCTAGCCAAAATTCCACTGGATGCAAAAATGACGCTGTTACCTGATCGATGTACTGAAAATGTAAATGTGTATCTCGTCAATATTCAGAATTACCGGATCGGTGCCAGGCTGTATGGTATCCTGTGCGTGCCGAAGAAAGAAGGAAAGTACCCTGCTTTATTGCGCGTTCCCGGCGCGGGCATCCGTCCGTATACTGGCGACATCGCTTCCGCCGAAAAAGGAATCATCACGCTGGAAATTGGCATTCATGGGATCCCCGTTAATCTGGATCCTTCCGTTTACAATAATCTTGGCGCCGGAGCACTAAACGGATATTGGTACTTCAATCTTGACAATAAAGACCGGTACTATTATAAAAGAGTGTACCTGGGTTGTGTCCGGGCAAATGATTTTCTCACAAGCCTCCCTCAGTTTGATGGAACAAACCTGGCAGTAACGGGAGGTAGTCAAGGCGGTGCATTGTCCATCATCACGGCAGCTTTGGATTTAAGAGTTCACTATTTAGGCGCGTTCTTTCCAGCATTATCAGATGTCACCGGTTATTTGCACGGAAGGGCCGGCGGATGGCCACATCTATTCAACAAAGACAATATCACGTTCAACAATTCAAAAGAAAAAATAGAGACGTGTGGCTATTATGATGTGGTGAACTTCGCGCGACAGGTAAAAGCGTCCGGCATGTACAGTTGGGGTTTCAATGATGAAACGTGCCCACCTACTTCCATGTATGCGGCCTACAACGTTATTACCGCTCCGAAAACTTTATACCTCGCCCTTGAAACCGGACATTGGACGTTTCCTGAGCAGAATGAAAAGATGAACAATTGGCTTGTTGAGAGACTGAAGGCACGATAAATTAGAATTAATCGTGAAAGTAAGAGCACTATGACTCAGTTAACCTTTTAATTTGATTAAATTTATACTATGAAAACCTATATTCTCACGTTGGATGAATCACAAGAGGATGTGATACGGGCTTTGGCCAAAGCGCTGAAAATTGATCTTCAACTTATCAATGAAGAGGATGAAGACAAAGCACTATTGATGGCCATGGAGGAAGGGAAGAAGTATGGTCGCTTATCGGAAGGTGATAGTAAATCCTTTCTGGATAGCCTGGGTAAATGAAAATCCTTATTGATAAGAGTTTTGAACGTGATGTTAAACGGCTGCCGGTTCAAGTTCACAAACAACTAAAAGAAATTATTCAAAAATTGACAATCGTGACTTCATTACAAGAAGTCAGTCTATCAAAAATGGAAGGAGCTAAGAATGCCTATCGTATTCGCATAGGAAATTATCGTGTTGGATTTTATTTGGAAGGAGGTAAGATAGTTCTTTCCCGAGTCTTAGATAGAAAGGAAATTTACCGGTACTTCCCCAAGAAATAATAGCCTATGTCCGCTTTAGTTGCTGGATACGAATACGACATCTTTATCTCCTATCGCCAGAAGGATAACAAAGGCGATCAGTGGGTAACAGCGTTTGTGAATGCGTTAAAGACAGAACTCGAAGCCACCTTTAAAGAAGACATCTCCATCTACTTCGATTCCAACCCACACGATGGACTTTTAGAAACCCACGATGTGGATGAATCGCTGAAAGACAAGCTCAAATGCCTCATCTTCATCCCCATCATTTCCCAAACCTACTGCGATCCGAAAAGCTTTGCCTGGAAGAATGAATTCCTGGCGTTCAAAAAGATTGCCTCCGCAGATCAATTTGGGTTGAAAATAAAATTAGCCAATGGAAATGTAGCCAGCCGGATTTTGCCGATATCCATTCACGAACTTGATACAGCCGATAAACAGTTGGTGGAGGCCGAATTGGAGGGCGTTCTTCGCGGCATTGAATTTATTTACCGGAGTGCGGGCGTTGTTCGTCCACTGAAAGCCTTCGAGGAAGATGTAAAAGCCAATCTCAACCATACGTTTTATCGCGACCAGATAAACAAAGTAGCGCGCGCCGTAAAGGAACTTGCTGCCGGAATTCAAACTACCACTGGATCACCGCACCAAAAGCCAGGACCAAGGCGGGAACCGAAAATTACAACCTCTGCCAAAAGAAAGATCACCCTGGCCGCCGCCATGATTGGTTTACTGGGCCTTTTCAGTTTTACGTTTTACTATTTTGGTGGGTTTGGAAATCAACTCAGCAGGAAATTTGACAAGTCCATTGCTGTGTTGCCGTTTGAAAATATGAACCAGGATCCAGAGCAGGATTATTTTAGCAACGGTATCGCAGAGGATATTTTGAATCATCTCACCAAAATTTCGGATCTGAAAGTAAAATCACGGACTTCTACCCTTCAATACAAGGGCACACAAAAATCTATCCCAGAAATTGGCGAGGAGTTAAGCGTAGGAAACATCGTGGAAGGAAGTGTGAGGCGTGTGGGTGACAAAGTTAGGGTCGTAGTTCAGTTAATTGATGCAAAGACGGACATACACCTTTGGTCGGAAACCTATGACCGGGAGTTAAAAGATGTGCTGGCCTTGCAAAGTGAGATTGCGATTGAAATTGCAAGGGCGCTGGAAGCGCGGCTCACGGCGGTGGAGAAAAAAAATATCCAAAAAGAAGTTTCTCAAAACGTTGAGGCTTATGATTATTTTCTGAAAGGGAGGGAGATATTCAATAATACCAATTACGAAAAAAGGGAGTTTGAGAATTCACTTCTTTTAATTAACCAGGCACTAAAATTAGACTCCGGCTTCTCCCGCGCCTTTGCCCTCAAGGCACAGTTATGGTATGGCATGCGGACTTTTGGCGTAAGTCAAAAAATGTGGCAGGATTCAGCTATGTACTTTTCCTCCAAAGCAATTTCTTTAGACCCATCTTCGCCGGATGGCTATTTGGTTCAAGGATATGTATATGGCATTTTGGGCAAGTTGAAAGAGTCAACGACAGCCCTTCGAAATGCATATCATATCGCGCCAAATGATCCCGCTGTTTTGTCATCGTATGGCTTTCAGTTGTTGGGAGAGAAAGATGAAAGGGGAGCCGATCTTTTTCTGAAATCAATTGAAAACCAATTTTCACTCACGGATCCTCGATATTATTTAATGATGAATGATGCCTATTATTATGCTGGTGATATTGCTACGCAGGAAAAATTGATTAAAAAAGCGAAAAGCTTAAATCCAGGTTCAATTAGCCCGTATCGCTATTTGGCTTTTGTCTACCTGATGTCTGGTCAATATGAAAAAGGAATTCATGAGGTTGAGGAAGCTGAAAAAATCAATCCCAAATATCAATGGATAGTGGACCAGCTGGGTTGGCTCCACTATTTAAATAATGATTTAAATGGCGCCGCAAAATATTGGATAAGGTATTCCGAAATTGAGACTACCTTTGAGGATTCTACTCAAATTCTTCCATTCCGCCATCGGCTAGGAATGGTGTATTCGAAAATGGGAAGGAAAAAGGAAGCTGATGCGCTTTTCGATGAAGACTTAAAATTCCATTCCGACCTGCTCTCTGGCAAACGAGGCATTGGCTCCTGGTCAAACTATGGAGCGGTTTATTATGGCTTGGCCGTTGATCATGCCTACTTTGGAAATAACGCCAAGGCAGTGCAGTGTCTGGATAGCGCCTTCCATTATGGAATGAACTGGGAGTGGGGTTACCACAATGACCCTATGTTTTCCAATCTCCGAAACCGGGGAGATTTTAAGAGTGTGATGAAAAAAATAGACGACCAAAACGAATTCCAGAAAAGAGCGTTTAGCAACGCCATCAACCGCATGGAAGCCAGTAAAGAGTTGAAAAATGTTTTGAAATAATTAGTGATTCTACTTCAACACCAACCCCCGCGACGGTCTCCTCAAAAACGTTGACAAAAGCCTCGAAGGGCACACTAAAAGCCTCATCCTCATTCCTATCATCTCCCAATCGTATTGCGACACAAAAAGCTTTGCCAAACTAAATTTTCCAGAGTGAAGCCGCCGAAGCCAGGGTTGTAAAATGACTCTGACGGATTCCACATGAGAGGAGGAATCGGCCACCGCGATCAAAGAACTGTCTCTGTAATAGTATCCTCCTAAACAAGGCTACAAGGTTGCCCTGAAAAACGCACACACCTTCTTCATTACACACTCAGGACATTTGGGATTCGAAGGGCGACACGTTTCTCTTCCCAAAAAAGAAATAGCCATCCCCACTTCACCCCAGTCACCAGGAGTTAATACGTCCATCATTTGCTTTTCCAGTTTTTTGGGGTCCGTACCAACGGCCAGGCCCAGACGCGGTGCTACCCTCACCACATGAAGATCCACAATAATTCCTTCAGCTTTCACGCCGGCCTCCCGCATGATTACGTTTGCAGATTTCCTGCCGATGCCGGGTAGCGCAGTTAATTCTTCCAGTGTGGTTGGAATATGCTTATCCTCTTTTATTGTCCTTGACAATTCCAGCAACCACTTGGTCTTGTTCCTGAAGTTCCGAACCTTACTGATAAAAGGGTATAACGATTCCGCATCGGCATTCGATAAGGATTTCATGTTTGGGAATGTCTTAAAGAAATCAGGTGCTATTTTATTGATATGACGATCCGAATCCTGCGCCGAAAGCACCACCATCACCACCAGCTCATACTTGTTGTTGTAATCCAGGGGATGTTTTTTTCCTTTATATTTTTTTAGGAGGGGCTGTATTTCCTTTTGCCAATTTATTGTAGCCATGAACGTAGAATTAATAAGATAAATATAAGGATTTAGGTGTACCCACTCGTGAATTGTTAACCGTTAATGGTAAGAAAATACTAACCCCGACCGTGGCTCGATAACTGGAATGTCTCGAATCCTCTACAAGAAAGCCAAAATGATAAGGGTGCCCGTCAAGCCTTAAGCAACCAACGCAAACGAATCCTATATCAAAAAAAACAGATCTTGAATTCCGTCAGTTAATTGACGCAAATTAGCTAATTTCCGTCAGTTAACTGACGCAAATATTTGTACCTTTGGGCGATATAATCATCCCGCCATGAAAATTCACCGGGTCCTTTTCGATCAGCTTATAAAAGCAGCCATTCCAAATAAGGTAATTATCCTCCTGGGTGCCCGGAGAACAGGGAAAACTTTTCTCCTTCGTCAGGTGATTGAAAAGCTGGGAGTGGGTAATTGTTTGTTGATGAATGGTGAGGATATGGCCGTGCAGCAACAGCTCACCCATCGGAATGTGGCGCGTTATAAAACGCTGGCGCAGGGGTATGGTTACATTATTATCGATGAGGCCCAGAAAATCCCTGACATCGGTTCCATACTAAAGCTAATGATCGACGAGGTGAAGGGAATACGATTGATCGTTACAGGTTCTTCTGCCTTTGATTTACGAAACCGGCTTGGCGAACCGTTGACAGGCCGGAAAAAAGATTTCATGCTCTTTCCTCTTGCCCAATTGGAGTACGCCTCGTTTGAAAATGTCCTGGATAGAAGTCGCACGTTGGACGATAAACTTATTTATGGATGTTATCCGGAATTGATTCAATTGAAAACCGGAAAACAAAAGCGTGACTACCTGCGGGAGGTGGTTAATGCTTATTTGTATAAGGACATTTTAATAATGGAAAATTTGAGAAGCTCGGACAAGCTGGCTGATTTACTAAAATTAATTGCCTGGCAGCTGGGCCACGAGGTGTCATTGGAAGAGCTCGGACGCAAGTTGCAGATGAGCAAGAATACCGTGGAGCGTTATCTCGATTTATTAACCAAAGTATTTATTCTTTTTAAAGTGCAGGGCTTTAGCCGAAACCTGAGAAAGGAAATTGTAAAAACAAAGCGTTGGTATTTTTACGATAACGGAGTGCGCAACGCGATCATCTCCAATTTTCAACCGCTCGATCAACGAAATGACGATGGCATGTTATGGGAAAATTATCTCGCTTCGGAGCGGTTAAAAGTTCAGCATTATAAAGGAATTCATGCCCACAATTACTTCTGGCGCACGCACGACAGACAGGAGATTGACTGGGTGGAGGACCGTGATGGAAAACTGTACGGTTATGAATTTAAATATGCAGAACCTTACAAGAAGATTAAATCCCCTAAAGCCTGGAGTGAAGCTTACCCAGGTGCCATTTTTAAAGTAATCCACAAAAATAATTTTGAAGATTTTGTACTGAAGAAATGATCAATATGAATGTTTATATTTGAATAATGCCTTCTCTCATCGCTGATTACGAATACGACATCTTCATAAGCTACCGTCACAACGACAACCGTTCCGACTGGGTAACGGAGTTTGTAAAAAGTCTTCAAGAAGAACTATCAGCAACGATCAAAGAACCCGTTTCAGTTTACTTCGATTCAAATCCTCACGATGGTCTGCTCGAAACCCACAACGTAGACAAAACCCTTGAAGGCAAACTGAAATGCCTCATCTTCATCCCCATCATCTCCCAAACCTACTGCGATCCCAAAAGTTTTGCCTGGCAACATGAGTTTCTTGCATTTAACAAACTGGTGAGCGAAGGCGCTCCCCAGTTTGGAAGGGATATTAAGCTGAGCAATGGAAATGTAGCCAGCAGAATTCTTCCGGTAAAGATCCATGATCTGGATGCGGAAGATAAGGCGCTTCTTGAAAATGAATTGGGTGGAGTACTGAGGGCAATCGATTTTATTTACAGGGAGGCTGGAGTTAATCGCCCTCTAAAATCGACTGACGGCAAAAGTGATAATCTTAATAGAACTGAATATAGAAATCAGGTTAACAAGGTAGCGAACGCGATCAAAGAAATAATCACTTCACTCAAGAATCCAGTTGCACAAACTACACGAACAACGATCAACCAACACCCAACAACGAAACTCATACGAAATGGAAAAACCCTGATCGCTTCGACCGCTTTGCTTTTGCTCCTTAGCATTGCCGGTTACTTCTTTTATCCAAATCCATTTTCATCTCGTAAGGAAGTTGAGATTCTTTACAAATCTATTGCCGTGCTGCCGTTCGTTAACATGAGCAGCAACCAGGAACAGGAATATTTTAGTGATGGCCTCACAGAAGACATCATCACGCAACTAGCCAAAATAAAATCCTTCAAAGTAATCTCCCGGACATCGGTCATGCAGTACAAACAAAATTCCAAGTCGTTGAAGGAAATAGGGAAAGAACTTGGCGTAACAGTATTATTGGAAGGTAGCGTACAGCGTGCGGGCAACCAGCTGCGCATCACTGCTCAGTTGATCAACGCCAGTACAGATGAACATTTATGGGCCGAATCTTATGACAGACCCATGAAAGATATTTTTGCGGTTCAGACAGATATAGCCACACAAATCGCAAGCGCCCTCCGGGTAAATCTTTCCCAGCAAGAACGGCAACAGATTGAAAAACAATACACAGCGAATACAGAAGCATACCAGCTGTACCTGCAGGGCAGGTTTTACTGGAACATGCGATTAGAAGGTCCCGTAAAAAAAAGTATTGAGTATTTTAAACAAGCGATCGAAAAAGATCCGTCCTATGCGTTGGCTTATACCGGTTTGGGTGATTCCTACCTGATGCTCGGAGTTCATGGATTCGTAAGGCCCAATGAAAGTTTTCCTATAGCAAATAGCAATACTGAAAAAGCGTTAGAACTTGACAATTTACTGGCGGAGGCCTATTCAACGCTTGTTGATATCAACATACATTATTACTGGAATTTTGATGCGGCTGAACAAAATTTTCAAAAAGCTATAAAAGTCAATCCCCATTATGCCAATGCGCATCACTGGCATGCAGAAGTTTTCTTAAAACATAAACAATTTGAAAAAGCATTCAGGGAATCCCAAGCGGCTCTTGAGCAAGAGCCCTACTCTCCTATTATTAATGCACAGCTTGGATCACTTTATGTATATGCAGGTGAGTTTGATAAGGCTTTGGATCAGTTGCAGAGGACTATAGGGTTTGATTCAACTTTTGCCTTAGCACATTATTATTCCGGCATAGCCTGTTTAGCGATAAATAATTTTGACAAAGCACGGATACATCTTCGCAGAGCGGCCTATCTAGCCCCTGGAAAAACAAATATCCTTTCCGGACTTGGGTACGCAGAAGCCTTATCCGGGAATAAAGCAGAAGCAGTTCGGATTGAAAAGAAATTACTACTTCTGTCTCAAACCAAATACGTATCCGCTGAAGATCTGGCTACGATTGCCCTTGGTCTTGGAAAACACGAACAATCATTACAGTACCTGGAACAAGCTTATAAGGAGCGTAGTCCGTGGCTTCCATTTTTAAGTATGAATCCGATTTTTAGTTCCCTGAAAGAAAATGTGAAGTTTCAGGCGCTGCTCAAGAAGTTGGAATAATTAAAACCACACTTTTAAAGTATATTAGAATAGCAAATAAATTCAGATGTCTAATTAATTAGATAAACAACCACTCAATAACTTTGTAGCATGGCACTACTAATTGGTTACGAGTATGATTATATTTATAGGTTATCGTCATCCGCCTACGCTTAAGCCTCGGCGGACAGGCAACTATTAATACTTTCGCTACATGGCAATTGTACCAGGCTTCGAGTATGATATATTTATCAGTTATCGCCACAACGATAATCTTGATGGTTGGGTAACTGACTTTGTTCAGAACTTAGAGAAAGAACTCAAAGGCACGCTAAAAGACACCGTCACTATCTATTTTGACAAAAATCCGCGTGATGGTCTGCTCGAAACCCACAACGTAGACAAAAGCCTGGAAGGCAAACTGAAATGCCTCATCTTCATCCCCATCATATCCCAAACCTATTGCGACACAAAAAGCTTTGCCTGGCAACATGAGTTCCTTGCTTTTAATAAACTAGCCAAGGAAGATCATTTTGGAAGAGATATCAAACTGAAAAATGGAAATGTATCGAGCCGGATTCTTCCAGTAAAAATCCATAACCTCGATGAAGAAGATAAAGTCTTGGTTGAAAATGAGCTGGGTGGCGTGCTCCGCCCCATTGATTTTATTTTTAAGTCGGCAGGTGTCAACCGGCCACTGACACCTTCCGATAATCCGGAAAAAAATCTGAATAAGGCTTTCTATCGTGATCAGATCAATAAAGTGGCGAATGCGGTAAAAGAGATCGTTAGTGGTCTGAAAAATTTTGCTACTCCGGCACGGTCGAGACCCGCTCCGCCTTCTTCCAGTTTGACGGAACCAGGCCTAAAACCCCGCACTCAAAAACTTCTTGCATACTCAGCGGCGACGCTCCTCTTAATGCTGCTCGCAGGCTATTTCATTTTTAATTTTACAGGTTTTGGAAAGAAGGTTAGGCACAGGTCGATTGAAAAGTCTGTTGCCGTATTGCCTTTCATCAATATGAGCAACGATCAGGAGCAAGAATATTTCAGCGATGGCCTGACAGAAGATATTATTACGCAACTGGCCAAAATCAAAGCGCTAAAAGTAATCTCGCGAACTTCGGTGATGCAGTACAAGAAAAATCCCAAACCCATAAAAGAAATGGCTGAGGAGCTGAACGTAGCGGCAATACTGGAGGGCAGTGTGCAGCGATCCGGCGACCAGGTACGCATTACCGCGCAGCTAATCAATGCGGCCACCGATGAGCATTTGTGGGCCGAATCCTATGACCGGCCGATCAAAGATATCTTCAATGTTCAGTCGGACGTTGCCAAGCAAATTGCATCTGCGCTCAAGGCCACCTTTTCTGCATCGGAAAAATCGAACATCGAAAAGGTTCCAACCAGTAACATCGTGGCTTACAATCTTTACCTAAAAGCAAAATTCAATGTTGTCATTAACTCCAAAGAGTCCTATCGTCGCAGCGTTCTCATTCTCAGTCAGGCGATTGAATTGGACAAGGACTTTGCCCCTGCATATGCAGAATTGGCAAATTGTTATTCGCTGATAGCCTACTATCAGTATGATCTGTATAAACCCCAGGAGGCTTGGCAACTGGCCAAACAAAGTGCATTGAAAGCATTCGCACTCGATTCGACCTTAGCCGAATCGTACGATGCATTGGCGTACATCGTAAGAACGTACGATTGGAATTGGGCAGAAGCAGAAAAGAAATGGAAAAAAGCCATTGAATTAAATCCCAATTCCAGTAGGTCCTACCACCGCTACGCACTTTTGCTCGGCCTGCAAGGCCGTTTTGATGAATCAATTGCTAAAGCGAAACACGCTCTTCAACTGGACCCACTTAACCTTTCCTTAATCGTCGACAAGGCGCGTATGCACTACTATGCGGGTCAGATGGATAAATCCATTGAATTGGCAAACAGCTCTTTTGATCTAGACCGGGATTATCGGCCAGCATGGGGCTTGATGGGATCTGCCTTGGAACAACAAGGTTTATTGGACAGTTCAGTCGTAATGATTAGTAAATCCGCCACGAGGACTGGTACCGATTATGAAGGTGTGAACGAGCGCTTTGAGTCAAAGCCTGCCAACTATAAAGAGTATTGGAATGATGTATTGAACCGCACCCTCGAAGACGCCAAAAAGCAACGTATTTCATCAATCATAATGGCGATTCTCTACATGCGCACAGGAAACCACAATGAAGCCTTAAAGGCGCTTGAAAAAGCGTACGAGGACCGGGAGGGCGGATTGGTATATGTAAACGTCGAACCACTTTTCAAACCTCTGCACAATGATCCAAGATTTGAAAAAATTGTAAGTTCAATGGAGTTAAACAAATAGGTATGATAAGCACACCCAGCCGCCACCATCCTCTTGCCCTCCGCTGACCACATCCACCACCTCCTCGACCAGGGCCGCTACCTGGAAGCGCGATCGGAGTCGGAAAAACTGATTTCGACCTCCGATGATTTAGTGACCAAGCAAATTCACGCACTCGCGCTCTCTAAATCTGGTACACCACAGGCCGCCGCCGAATTTTTTGCACCGATCCACCAACAGCATCCTGGCGACGCAGAAACGGCCGGCATCATGGGCGGCATCTACAAAGAAATTTTTCGCCAAACCCAGAGTCAGAAATACGCCCTGCTCTCCCGCGATGCGTATCTCAACAATTTCGTCATCAC
>JANXYC010000174.1 GCA_025350305.1 Cyclobacteriaceae bacterium
TCAGTTTATTCGCGAAAGCCTGGAACATGTTAACCCCGCTGATATTACAGCCCTGCTGTACGAGTTCACATCGGTAGAATCCAAATTTACACTGGAGATTCTTCCCCTGGCGGTGCGTGCCCAGATTATCAAAGATCTTGACCCGGAAACGCGTGCCAACTTTCTCAAGATTTACGAGCCAAAGGAAATTACAGAGATTATCAACCTGCTTGACTCGGATGATGCGGCCGATATATTGAATGAACTTCCCATCAAAACCAGTGAAGAAGTAATTTCAGGCCTCGACCCATTGCTTCGCTCACAAGTAATCGATCTTCTCCGCTACGATGAGAATGTGGCCGGTGGCTTAATGGCGAAAGAATTGATCAAGGCCCGCAGCACATGGTCGGTTGTACAGTGCGTGGAGGAGATACGGAAACAGGCAGAAAATGTGACGAAGTTCTATACGGTGTTTGTCGTGGACGAACAGGATAAACTGCTGGGCAAAGTTGCCTTACAAGACATCGTGATTTCGGATGCAAATAAACTGTCGCCGATATTTATGAACGGGATGTGGTGTCTGTAGAAACCTATATGCCAGACACCGAAGTGGCGGGGATCATGAAGAAATACGACCTGGAATCGGTACCTGTAGTGAACGTCCATGGTCAGCTGGTGGGCCGAATCACCATCGATGACATTGTTGATGTTATCACCGAGCAGGCAGAAGAAGACCGGCAATTGATGTCCGGTATTACCGAAGACGTGGAGGAAGATGATACGGTTTGGAAAAATACCCGTGCCCGCTTGCCGTGGCTGCTAATCGGTATTTTTGGTGGTATGCTCTCGGCCCGGTTCATGGGTTTGTTCGAGGTGGAACTGGCACGTGTTACCGCCATTGCCTTTTTCGTTCCGCTTATTCAGGCTACCGGCGGTAATGTAGGTATTCAATCATCCTCACTGGTTGTTCAGAGTCTTGCCAGTACGAGATATGTGAATGAAGGACTCTGGCAGCGATTGACAAAAGTCCTTTTCGTAGCACTGTTAAATGGATTCTTCTTGTCATTACTGGTTTTTGGCGCCAACTGGCTGCTCTTTGGTAATCACCAGCTTTCGTTTGTGGTTTCAATAGCCTTGTTCAGCGTAGTTGTATTTGCTTCGCTTATTGGAACAATTACGCCACTGATTTTAAATCGTTTTGGATTTAATCCTGCCGTTGCTTCCGGACCATTCATCACGACAATCAATGATTTATTGGGTCTAACGGTTTATTTCTTCACCATTCATGTGATGTTGTAGTTGTTGCGAATTGCCACGGGTTTAAACCCGTGGCAATTTTGTATCTTTGACCAATAATTTTTTATGCGTAGATTGATTAAATAATCCAACGGCGAGATGGGGTTTTTTAGAAAGCGATTTACCTGGAAAAAATTGAACTCCAGCCTCAGCAGCAGGATAAATAACATTATTGAAAAGCCCCTGCTTACGTCTTTGATCGTACTGATAGCGGTTACGCTCATTGTCGGAGGATTTAGCTCCGAATACTACATCAATAATTTTGACATGTTCTGGCCCCAGATTTTGGCGGAAGCGCATGGGATGATATTTGACATTGCCATTATCGGTATTTTACTTTTCTGGCTCAATCAAAATGGTGAAACACGCCAGCGCATCCGCACCTATAAAGATGAGATTGACGATTTTCGTTTACTTGAATCAGACGAGGCAGCTTTCCGAATGGTGGGAAACATCAAACGGCTTAACCGGCATAAAATTTTTGAGATCAACCTGGTCAATTGTTTTCTGCCGCGCACGCATTTGAGCTACATCAATCTCAAAGGTTCCAACTTGAATTCAGCGAATTTATCCAGCGCCTCCCTGCTGGAGACGAATCTCGAGAATACACGGCTGAATCAAACCAATTTTGAAAATGCCAACCTCAATCAGGCTAATCTCAAAGGAGCATACGCCAGTGGTGCAAATTTTAAGGATGCGTTTCTAATCAAAACTCAATTCGAAAATGCATTCCTGATCAAAACCAATTTCACCAATGCCTATTTAATGGAAGCGAATCTGCAGAACAGTTATCTCATGGGTGCTGATTTTGAAAATGCCAGCTTATACAAGGCTGATTTCCGTGGCGCCAAGGGATTGACGATCGAGCAACTGGCAAAAGCAAAAACGCTTTATTTAGCAAAGTTTGATAATGATTTACAGGTCCAGGTGAAAGACATGATGCCAGAACTGGTGGAGGCTTAAAAGTTTTTTGTACAAATAGTAAAAAGAAGTACCTTTGTTACTAGCAACAACGGTTTCGGCAACGAGGCCGTTGTTGCTTTTTTGCCTTACCCTTAAAAATTATCGGGAGGCTTTTTTAAAATCAGATAAAGTAATGGAGTCGTTATGAGCAAGGGTATTTCCTATTATACAAAGGAGGGCTTGGAAAGGTTGATGAAGGAGCTCAACACGCTAAAGACAAAAGGTCGTAAGGATATCGCACGTCAAATTGCGGAAGCGCGCGACAAAGGTGACTTAAGCGAGAACGCAGAATATGATGCCGCTAAAGATGCACAAGGGCATCTCGAAGCCAAGATTGCGCAACTCGG
>JANXYC010000183.1 GCA_025350305.1 Cyclobacteriaceae bacterium
GGCGTGTGGAGGGCATTAGCACTGATAAATTCATTGAATTTGCCCCTACGATCAGTGCCGATGGCAATACCATGATCATTGAAAGCAACAAGAATTCAACACGTATTAAAGAACGTTGGGAACTCTTTGAATCAACCCGAAATCCGGACGGAACCTGGCGGGAAGCGGTACCGCTGACGGCTATAAATGAGAAGTGTCAGTTTTTGGCAGGTCCCAGCTTAAGTTATGATGGCAACCGCATTTTTTTTACTGCTTTCATTGAAGGCGTAACAACAAGTGAAGATATTTTTTATGCGGAGCGACTTACGAACACCCAGTGGGGCGAACCGAAAAGCATAGGACCTCCTATCAACACCGAGGGTTACGAAGGCTTCCCGTCCATTTCCGCGGATGGAAATTCACTTTATTTTATCCGCGTTAATTTAATAGAGCCAATCAACAAAAAAGCCAAGGAGAACTGCTTCGAAATTTATGTTTCGCACAAACGACCGGATGGAGAATGGGGTGAGCCGGAAAAGCTGCCTGACCAAATCAACATGGGGTGTGTGAGGGACCCCCGTATTATGGCAGACAATCATACATTGATTTTTTCTGCCATCACGCCAAACGGAAAGGGTAAATACGATTTATTCCAATCCAGAATAAATGCAGATGGCACCTGGACGGATGCCAGACCGCTGGATTTTATCAACTCCGATGAGAATGACCAATCCCCCACCATCTCCGCAGCCGGCGATGTAATTTTTTTCTACACAAAGAATGACATCTATGCCATGCCAATTCCACTCGAATACCGCCAATTGATCAACGTAACGGTTCAGGGATTTGTACGCTCAGAAAAAGATGTTTTACCCGTATTGGCTGTCATGGAAGTGCGGAATTTGGTCACGGGTGAGAAGGTGACATCCAGTAATAATCCTAATGATGGTCGTTTCAGTTTAGTGTTGGCCGCAGGCGCTCACTTTAAGGTGGAGTTTCTCAACCCATCGTACCTGAAAGAGGTGCGTGAATTTGATTTGAGAAAACAGGATACATACAAGCAGGTCGATATTGATATTAATCTCAAATCCGTATACCGGGCTGCGTTGACAACCAGTGACCGTGATCTTAAAATTCCGGTTCCTGCCCATATCCGGGTATACGACCAACAAGGGAAGGTGATATTGGAAGATTCTTTGAAAGGTGGACAACCTTCCCCGGTGGTTGCATTGGAAACCGGCCAGCAATATTCCTTCTCCGTTACTGCGCAAGATTATCAAGAAGTAAAACAGTCCCTTGCTTTCGATGCAGTAATTTTTAAACCCGACACAACACTTATGTTCCAGATGACCCACGACAAGGTGAAGTTTTCAACAGAGGTTACGGATGTGACAACCAATAAGCGCGTGAGAACAAAAGTAACGTTCAACAATACAACAAAGGCCGAGGTCATTATTGGTGAATCAGGTGAGGCCGTTTATCTGCGCAAAGGCGATCGGTATCAGGTAGTGGCCAGTAGCGACAAAGGTTATTTTTTTGCAACCTCAGCCATTGTAGCCGGTGAGGGTGAGGCTCAGCCCGATGGCAGCCACATGCTAAACGTTCTAATAACTCCCATTCGCGATGGCGCAACACTCACACTCAACAATATCACATTTGAAACAAATTCCGCAGACCTTAAAAGCTCATCGTATGCGGAATTGGATCGTGTTATAGAATTGATGCATCAAAATCCGTCGGTTATTATCGAGATTGCAGCACACACCGACGATGTTGGCAGTGAGGACTATAATCATAAACTCTCTCAACGCCGGGCCCAAAGTGTCATCACGTACTTGAATAAGAAAGGTATCGTGAACAAACGTTTTGAAGCAAAAGGCTATGGTAAAAGTAAACCCCGGACGCCAAACGACAGTGAGGAAAGCCGCGCAGTGAACAGACGGGTTGAGTTGATTATTTTGAAAGTCGGGTAAATGTTCGGCCTCACCCCGGCCCTCTGCGGAGGAGAAGGAGTGCATTAACCTGTCACCATTCTCCGTCTCGATAGTTATCGCAAAAGAAGGGTAAAAGGAGTTTTAGACTCACCCATCGCGGAAAGGCTTTGATAAAATAATAAGGAAATATGCCTAAGGAAAGCTTCAAAAACTCCTTGGTTCTTCTCTTCCGGAGAAGGTGGGATGAGGCCAATGAAAAGCTGTTTTTGAAGCTTTCCGAGACCCTGTTAAATGGAAGAGACGACCTTATTCGTACACAAAATTACCCTCCCGATTTTTTATCGTAACCTGCTTTTTGCTTGAGGCCTCGACCCTGCCAATAATCTTTGCTTCGACTCCAAAGCTTTGTGAAATTTCAATTACCCGACGGGCGCTGGCCACTGGTAAGTACACTTCCATCCGGTGCCCCATGTTGAATACGGAATACATCTCCTGCCAGGAAGTGGCGCTCTGTTCGTAAATAAGTTCAAACAAGGGCGGAACGTCGAACAGATTGTCTTTGATGACATGAAGGTTTTCAATAAAGTGCAATACCTTGGTTTGAGCTCCTCCGCTGCAATGCACCAGGCCGTGAATCTGATGACGCAATTCTTTCAGCACAGGAATCATGATGGGAGCATAGGTTCGTGTAGGTGATAATACCAGCTTTCCAACATTGACCGGGACACCCGGAATGGAATCGGTAACTTTAAATTTGCCGCTATACACTAAATCCTCAGGAATGTCCGGATTGTAAGACTCCGGATATTTTAGGGCATATTCTTTGTCAAACACATCGTGTCTCGCAGCGGTAAGTCCGTTGCTCCCCATGCCTCCATTGTACTCCGTTTCATACAATGCTTTTCCGTAGGATGCCAGCCCAACAACAACATCACCGCCTTGAATATTACTATTGTCGATTACATCGCTTTGTTTCATTCTGGAGGTCACGGTGCTGTCAACGATAATCGTGCGCACCAAGTCCCCGACATCGGCCGTTTCCCCTCCTGTGCTGTGAATTTCCAATCCATACTTTCGGAGCATCGCCAACACCGTTTCGGTGCCATCAATGATAGAAGCTATCACTTCGACTGGGATCCTATTTTTATTTCTGCCAATGGTGGAGGAGAGAAAGATGGGGCCGGTTGCACCCACGCATAAAAGATCATCAACATTCATGATAATCGCGTCTTGCGCAATTCCCCTCCACACAGAAAGGTCACCGGTTTCTTTCCAGTAGATATACGCCAACGAAGATTTTGTGCCGGCACCATCGGCATGCATGACGGTGCAATAGTCAGGATCGCCAGCAAGCAAGTCAGGAACTATCTTGCAGAACGCTTTCGGAAAAAGCCCCTTGTCAAGGTGTTGGATGGCACGGTGCACATCTTCTTTGGATGCGGATACTCCGCGCTGGTTGTAACGATCAGACTGCAAGGTTCGGATTATATCATTTTAATTTTACAGACACCCAAAAACTGGTGGACGAAGCCATTGGATTGTTGGAGTAGCCTTGCATTCGATTCATGTTTCGTGCGGTACTGTAACCATTTCCTCCGCCATATCCACCCGGACCTTGCGTACCTACTCCTGTGTTGGCAGGAGGTGTTTTAGGAGCTTTCATAACATACTTTCCCGTTTCAAAGCCAATACCCAGGGTTGCAATGGAAGATTTTGATAGTCTAAATGATTTGAAGGGAATGATTGCTTCATATACGTATGCATCTTCCTCATCGGCCGCAATGGCCACCTTTATTCCGTTTGTAATTCCTGATCGGGTGCTTGTAAGTGGATCGTCAGCCAATCCAATCAGTTCAAGCACCTCAATATCCTTGATAAATGTTTTGTTAATCTCTTTTTGAAAATCAGCCCGTTGACCTGATGACATAGTATTGGGATCACCCGATTGACGCAAAGCCATCATCCGTTCCTGGCCTTCAATGCCTGTCGGAAAACGAAGACCAAGTTTCCTTTTTTTCTTTCCTTTCGGATCCATCCACACCGTGAAACCAAAGAGGGCTATTTTTCTTCGAATAAGCTCATCTTTCGTTCGCATACGGACATAGATGTTGTTATCATCACTGCAAACATTGTAACTGAATTTTTTGTCAGTATCCACTATCCACTCCATTGGCCACTCATTTGCCTTGCCATCGATTTGAATAACAGACGCAAGCTGGCAACTGCCGGGCGTCGCCTCTTGTGAGAGGCCACTTGCGGTAATTACCATTGCAAGTGAAAGTGAAACGAGGAGCTTCATGGCGTTAAAATTTAATCGGAGGCAAAGGTATCAAATCCTGAATAGTCCTCCCTTGTCAGGTTTGCTCACAAAAGCAATTTAATCGTGGGACAATTTAAAATGCCCACTATCCCCTACAAGTTAAGTTTTCGAAAGAACTCCCATACAACAATGCCCAGGCAAACGGAGATATTTAACGAATGCTTGGTGCCAATTTGAGGGATTTCCAGGGCCAGGTCGGCATGATCAATAACGTCTTCCCGTACCCCGTTCACCTCGTTGCCAAAAACAAGGCAATACTTTGTTCCGAATTTCGGTTGGAATTGAAGCAATGACGTGCTTTCGGTGGTTTGTTCTACCACGATAATTTTATAGCCCTTGCCTTTTAGCTCCTGAACTGCCTTTGCCGGGCTTGCTGCGTATTCCCACGTTACCGATTCCGTGGCGCCGAGTGCTGTTTTATGAATTTCGCGGTGAGGAGGCGTACCCGTGATGCCGGTAAGATAAATTTTCTCACACCTGAACGCGTCTGCTGTTCGAAACGCTGATCCCACGTTATGAAGGCTCCTCACGTTATCAAGCAGGATGCAGGCTGGAAGTTTTGCGGCCTCTTTGAATTCATCAATTGAAATCCGGCCCAGTTCTTCGAGCTTGAGTTTTTTCATGGTTCGAAGATACGGAAGTAGAAAAGTTCGTAATAAGTTATTTCAGAGTTGATAATTTTGAGATTAACAAAAATTCTGAATTTTAGTGGTTTGTCATCAGTTTTCTGCTCCTTTCAGTCCATTCACAGGATTTATTTTGATGCCTTTGCTTTTGGATAATGATTCCCGGAGAAGAGTGCAACGTTGCGAGAAGAAAGAGATATCGCAAAATTCAATTATTCATTAAATTGAATTAAATTAATAAAAAAATCTTCTGTTATGAATTCACGCCGGGACTTTTTACAAAAGCTTACCATTGCTTCTATGGGTTTACCTTTTGTACGCTTGCAGGATGCCGCAGGCATGAGTGATTTTTGCAGTCCGCCCTATGAGGGCCCTGTATTGCGGGTAGCCATCATGGGCCTGGGTAGTTACGGAACCCGGGTAGCCGAAGCTATGCTTACCTGTACGAAGGCTAAATTGGCAGGGGTTATCAGCGGTACGCCTTCTAAAATCAAAGATTGGCAAACCAGGTTCAACATCCCTGAGAATAATTCTTACAACTATGAGAATTTCGACCGGATTAAAGACAATCCAGCTATAGATGCGGTTTACGTTATCACGCCGAATGCGCTGCATCATGATCAGGTCATTCGGGTGGCTAAAGCTGGGAAGCATGTCATTTGCGAAAAGCCAATGGCTATCAATGCTAAGGAAGGGCAGGAAATGATTGATGCCTGTAAGAAAGCCAACGTTAAATTGCTGGTAGGATACAGGATGCACTTTGAGCCAAAAACGTTGGAAATTATCCGGATGCGCAAGGCAGGAGAGTTTGGGAAAATCATGTTTTTTCAGGGATTGACCGGTTTTAAAATCGGAGATCCCAAACAATGGAGATTGAACAAGCAACTTGCTGGTGGCGGAGCGATGATGGACATAGGAATTTACGCCATCAATGGTTCGCGTTATATGGTGGGTGAGGAGCCCGTTTGGGTCACTGCTCAGGAGACCAAGACCAACCACGAGAAATTTAAGGAAGGTGTGGATGAGACTATTCAATTTCAGTTGGGCTTTCCAGGTGGTGCAGTTGCATCCTGTTTATCAACCTATAGTATGAATTTCTTAGACCGGTTTTTGTTAACGGGTGAGAGCGGATTTGGCGAATTACAACCTGCTACCGGTTACGGCCCGATCAAAGGTCGTACGAATAAAGGCGAACTGGATCAACCTCACATGACGCATCAGACGGTGCAAATGGATGAAATGGCAGGAATTATTCTGGAGGGCAAGCAACCGGTCGTTCCTGTAGATGGTGATGAAGGCTTGAGGGATGTAAAAATTATTGATGCAATCTTTTTAGCGGTGAAAACGGGTAAAAAAGTGGAATTGAAATAGGTGTTTGATTTATTTCCCAGTCGCCAATAATTCAAAATCTCGTTTCTGTTCTCCAGTGCTCTTAGAGACCATGCTTGTTTAGCCAATCGTCAATTTCCAATGATTGTATCCAGGGTTGTAGAACTTTACGCCATCAGTTAATTCTTGTGGGGCCGTCTACTCGTTAGCGCCTGTGCCCTACTTATCTACTTGATCTCTCGCTGTCCAAAATTACTTTAATGTCCTTATGGTTTATTGGTAAATGCCTGGTGATAATGTCCCAAATAATTTCATAGTCAATCTCAAAATATTCGTGGGATATTCTATTTCTTAATCTGTACATTTCCTCCCAGGGTACATTTGAATATTTGTCCTTAATCGTTACTGATAAGTTTTTACTCGCCTCTCCAATAATTTCAAAATTACGTATAACTGCATCTACAGTTTTGTAGTCCAATTTAAAATTCTGGAAGTCCAACCCAGTTATATACTCTTGAATACGATCCATCGCCAAAACAATGTCTTCAAGGTAAAGTATGTTGTCTCGTTCGCTTAGTTTCAAATGTACTTGACTTGGTTTAAAATGGGTGATTTAATTTTTTCTTTAAGCGCGTCCTTTGTAACTAAGTCAACACTTAACCCAAACTCCTTCTCTAAAAACTTCTCTAAGGTAAAAAATTCCCAACCAATGGGTTTTGAAAATTCAACCAACAAGTCGAGGTCACTGTTTTCTGTTTGGTTGCCTGTCACATACGACCCAAAGTAACCGATTCTACTAACATTGAATCTGTCAGCAAGTATTGGTTTCAGTTCATGTAATTTGGTTTCTATGTCTCTTGTCTGTTGCATATTGCAAAATTACGAATTTTGTTCATTTTTTTTGGTCACCGGGCATTGGAAATGGGGAACGATGCGACTACCGGGAAGGCCGGGGCCGGGAGGGGCACTTACAAAATCAATAACGTCAATCCTTTTGATTGGCTTTTGGATATACTCCGTTGTATCCCTTCGCATTCAGTTAATAAACTGGAACAACTTCTTCCCAACAACTGGACTCCTACGCGTTTTTGGATAAGAAATTTTCAGGACAATAACCGTTTTTTTCTAGCGGACCTGCCGCGTTCTGTCCCACGTGTGTGAACGAAATTAAGAAACTAAAATTGTATGCAACACAGAGCCCCCGCTATGGAACATGCTCATTGTTGGCGGTCAGGCCATTAACCCGCTCTCATTTTTCACTTAGTCAGACAAAACGAACTCGCCAAGTAAACTAAAGTGTTTGGAGAATCCTCGTCAATCTTCAATGTCAAGTTCTTCCTTTTGTCCTTGTCAATGCGTGAGTATCTTAATTCTGAGTCAGCATATTTCCATGCTATATCAAATTGTTTCTTAACGCCTTCAGCTTCTTTTATTTTATTTTGTCCTTTCAGGCTTTCATAAAGTCCCTTGAGTGCAAAGCCATTTTTTGGCCAATAGACTAAATCTTCTTTGTAATTTTTTTCGGCTCCAACATAATCCCCTAAATTCATAAGAGCGTCACCCAAAATATGTCTTACTGAGAAAAACCAATCCGGTGGTTCATTATAATTTAAATTGTCTTCAAGTAGAATTGCTTGTTTCAAAAGTTCAATTGCTGGTTTATAGTTACTTCTTTTTGTCATCAATTCAGCCTTTAAAACGTTCGATGCAATTTTACAAACCTGTTCCGCTGGATTAATTGCCCAAATTATGATTCTCTTTACGTTCTCGGATTCACTTAATTTATGCAGGGAGTCCAATTCATTTTGTGCCTCCTTTAATTTATTCATGTTTGCATAAGCCATTCCTCTTGCGTAATGCCAAATGGCTTTGGGATAAGCCAAGTCATCATCGGGTTTAGGACTGGCAAGAATTTTTTCCCACTGTTCAAATTTTACTAGTACATGCATAGGAATTGTCGCGTAATGTAACACTGTTTCATAACCAGCCTCACGAAAATACTTTTTGTCCAAAATGCTTACTGCTTTGTAAGCTGCTTCAATTGACCTTGAACCTCTCCCTTCAAAAGCTGCTGTCGCGGCTAGAAAATGGTAGTTGTGTGGATAGTAATATTGAGGATATACTCCCTGAGATTTACATTCAGCAATGTAGATACTGTCCGCAACCACCGCCCTTTCATTTGCAATCGAACCTTCATGGTAGTCTCCTGTATTTATATAAATGTGAGACGGCATGTGAACTAAATGTCCTGCTGATGGAACTAAGGTTTTCAATCTTTCAGCACTTGTTAAAGCTTTTTCAACATTAGGTCCGGCCTCAGTTGCATGCAAATAGAGATGATTGGCAAGGGGATTTTTTGGGTTGATTGAAATGGCTTTCTCCAGCACTTCAATTAATTCTGAAGTCCAAGGTTGAGGTGCGCCTCCTTTTTTTACATAAAAATTCCATGCATGTAAATTCATTATGGATTCGGCATAAAGAGTAGCTATAAAATCATTCTCAGGAAATTGAGAATATGCCGCTTTCATTGAAGTAGAATAACCTTCATTATCAGTTGTTATAGAGTCAGCCGGAAACTTAATCTGGATTGCTTTGATTATAGCTATCTCCCAAGGAGTTGAGTTTTTACTGAACTTTTCTGCATTTTTTACTGCATTCTTTATCTCATTAACCCCACCCATATTTTGGCCACCGGAATTGTAGTTAGGGCCAAGCACATAAGCAATACCCCAATAACCCATTGCAAATGTCGAATCCTGTCGTATTGATTCACGAAATGACCGTTCAGCTTCGGCATGATTAAATCCGTTTGCCATTATTACACCTTGATTGAAAAAAAGTCGCGAGTAATCGGAGCTAGTCGTTACTTTAACTTGATAGTCACCAATGTTTTTAAGAATCGGAGCTTCAAAAGTTGGCTTCTTGTCCGAACATCTTGTCAAAACGAGAATTAATAGAAGGAATACCCGTAGTCCTTTCATGTCAAAATAGTTTGGTTGATGTCTCTCATAACTAAAATTAATCTATTCACCCACTCTCAAAATGGCCCGCCCGCTAACGGTTATGTTTATGACGGCTTGGGTTTTCGAAGTGCGTCACTGTCCCACGTTGCTGAACGAAATTAAGAAAACAAAATTCAAATTTACACTGAACCCCAAGCTGGCATAAACATTTTGTGTGTGCCCAGTATGGCACAACTACTTTCCAGCCGGGAAACTAGTTTGATTATCCAAAGGGTGCAAGTCCCCTGTGTGCACAGCATTGATGCGCACTGGCAAGCTGCAAGGTTGCCCTGAGTGATTGGGGAACTGAAGAAAGCAGGACTGCAACGATCTGTACTGACGAACAGAAACTACATAAGAGGCATACTTTCACGGGTGAGTGAGCACATCTTCATAAAGCCCTTCAGGTGCATAGTGCAAGTATGTAGATGTAGCAGCGATAGATCAAAGGATAAGTGTCTTACCTGGGGAGATCTCCTGATGTCGTGAACATTAAGGAGAAGTCAGCCGAGATCATAGTAGTTGGAAGTAACGAGCCGTGAAAGACCGGAGGCCTCACAAACCAATGAAGGATCGAACATTAAGTTGTTCCAAATGCTGTAAGGATCCGCCCGTTGGCGGAAGCCTTATGATAAGCGGAACAGAGAACAAGTAGTAATAAGATGATTGAGAAGGTAATCAACCGAAGGAACATGCTGCGGGCATATCGTCAGGTCGTGTCGAACGCAGGTTCGGCTGGCGCAGATGGTATGTCTGTTAAAGAATTATCCAGCCACCTGAGAGAAAACAGGGACAGGATAGCTACGGCAGTTCTCAACGGAAAGTATCTTCCTCAATTCATCTTAGGGGTAGAAATACCCAAGAGCAACGGGAAGAAGCGCCTGCTTGGCATTCCTACCGTAACAGATCGTTTGCTACAACAAGCGGTCCATCAGGTGATCGGTCCAAAGTTTGAGGTTGAGTTCAAAGAACACAGCTACGGCTTTCGTCCTAATCGCAACGCACATCAGGCAGTACAGCAAGCACAGAAGCACATCCATGAAGGTTATGATCACATCGTGGACATAGACTTGAAGAACTTCTTTGATGAAGTGGATCACTGTATTCTGTTGCAACTGCTGTACGGCAAGGTAAAATGTCGCCTGACGCTACGCCTGATCCGCAAATGGTTAAGGGCCCCGATTTTAATAAAGGGGATATTGACCAAACGGAGAAAAGGCGTACCACAAGGCAGTCCGCTGAGCCCATTACTATCCAACATCATGTTGCATGAACTGGACAAGGAACTGGAGAAGCAGGGACTTCGCTACGTACGGTACGCGGACGATTTCAGTGTGTATACAAAGAGTAAACGCACGGCAAGGAAGGTGGGTAACAGTATTTACTTGTTCTTGAAGAACAGATTGAAGCTACCCAACCGGGAGAAAAGTGGCATCCGCAGACCGTTACAGTTCGGGTTGCTGGGTTACAGATTTGTGCCCACGTACACAAAAGGCGAGACAGGACGCTACCAACTGGTGGTAAACGAAAAGAGCTGGAAGTCACTTAAACAGGAATTGAAACTCGTTACTAAGAAAACTACTCCGAGTACTTTTGATGAGCGCATCGCCAAGCTGAAAGAAATTCAGCGAGGATGGATTAACTACTTCCGCATGGCAAGTATCCAGGCCAAACTCAAAGAAATCGACGGCTGGCTGCGTAACAGACTGAGGTGCTGCATCTGGGAAGACTGGAAGAAACCCGGGCGGAAGAGAAAGAATCTTATTCGCCTCGGAATTCCAGCCGGTCAAGCCTATGCATGGAGCAGAACTAGAATGGGAGGATGGGCCGTTGCCCAAAGCCCCATCATGGTAACGACCATCACACTGAACCGGTTGATCCAAAGAGGTTACGAATCCATGCTGAGCTACTACGAAAGAATTTCTCCACAACTTAATGAACCGCTGTATACGAGACCCGCCTGGCCTGCCCTGAGGAATCGAAGGGTACAGTGGTGTGAGAGGCGCACCCCATCAGTTAATTCTGGTGGGGCCGTCTACTCGATTGG
>JANXYC010000196.1 GCA_025350305.1 Cyclobacteriaceae bacterium
GCGTAACTTATTTACGCCGTTGGCAACGATTCGGAGAGCGTCAATGTCAAGGCCGGAATCGGTTTCGTCAAGGATGGCAAGCCGCGGTTCCAGCATGGCCATTTGAAAAATTTCGTTGCGTTTTTTTTCTCCTCCTGAAAAGCCTTCATTCAGTGAGCGGTTCAACAGCGACTGGTCAATTTCCACCAATTTCATTTTCTCTTTCATCAGTTGCAGAAAAGACACAGCATCCAGGGTAGGCAGCCCGCGATGTTGACGAATTTGATTCAAGGAAGTCTTCATGAAGTTGATAGTACTGACACCCGGAATCTCCACAGGATATTGAAACGCCATGAAGACGCCTTCTCTGGCCCGTTCTTCGGGTTCCATTTCCAGGAGATTTTTTCCCAGGTAATCAACTTGTCCAGCGGTCACTTCATACTCTTCACGGCCTGCGAGGACAGAAGCCAATGTACTTTTGCCGGAGCCGTTGGGCCCCATGATGGCATGAACTTCACCCGCCTTCACTTGCAGATTGACGCCTGTAAGTATTTGCTTGTCTCCAATTCCAGCCTGTAAATTCTTTATCGTTAACATGAATCCTTAGTCTCTAATTTCTATCTCTATGTCTCTATTCTCTATTCTTTAACCCCTTATCCAACGCTGCCTTCCAGCGTCAGGGCCAGTAATTTCTGTGCCTCTACTGCAAACTCCATTGGAAGCTGGCTCAGCACTTCTTTTGCATAACCGTTTACAATTAATGCGACGGCAGCTTCTTCACTGATTCCGCGCTGACGGCAATAAAATATCTGGTCTTCTCCGATTTTTGAAGTAGTGGCTTCGTGCTCGACTTTTGCAGAACTGTTTTCCACATCGATGTACGGAAATGTGTGAGCGCCGCACCGGTTACCCATCAGCAGCGAATCGCACTGAGAAGAATTTCGGGAATTCTCAGCACGCTTTAGAATATGAACCTGTCCTCTATAACTGTTTTGGGATTTTCCGGCCGATATACCTTTCGAGACAATTCTTGACCGGGTGTTTTTCCCAATGTGGATCATCTTGGTGCCCGTGTCTGCCTGCTGATAGTTATTGGTGACAGCAACGGAATAAAATTCACCGATGGAATGGTCGCCTTTCAAAATGCAGGAAGGGTATTTCCAGGTGATGGCAGAACCGGTCTCTACCTGTGTCCAGCTAATCTTTGAATGATCGCCTGCACATAGTCCACGTTTAGTCACAAAATTGTAAATACCACCAACACCTTCCTTGTTGCCAGGATACCAGTTCTGCACGGTTGAATATTTCACTTCCGCATTCTTCATCGAATAAATTTCGACTACAGCGGCGTGCAATTGATTTTCATCGCGCGCCGGTGCGGTGCAGCCTTCGAGGTAGCTGACGTAACTTCCTTCATCTGCCACAATGAGTGTACGCTCAAACTGACCCGTATTTGCCGCATTGATCCGGAAGTAAGTAGATAACTCCATGGGGCAGCGAACACCTTTTGGTATGTAACAAAATGACCCGTCAGAGAAGACCGCTGAGTTCAGCGCAGCGAAGTAGTTATCATTGGATGGCACTACGGACCCCAGGTATTTCTTTATTAATTCAGGATGTTCTTTTACGGCATCGCTGAAAGAACAAAAAACAATTCCCAGTTCTCCAAGTTTCTCTTTGAAGGTGGTAGCAACGGAAACGCTGTCAAACACGGCGTCCACCGCTATTCCAGTAAGGCGTTTTTGCTCCGTGAGCGAGATCCCCAGTTTTTCGAATGTTCTCAACATTTCGGGGTCAATGTCTTCCAGGCTTTTGGGTGCTACTTTCTGCTTGGGTGCTGAGTAATAGATGATGTCCTGATAGTTAATCTCAGGGTATTTCACATTTGGCCACACAGGTTCCTTCATTTTGGTCCAGATGCGGAAAGCATTCAATCGCCACTCCAGGAGCCATTCAGGCTCATTTTTTCTTTTGGAGATGAACCTGACAGTATTCTCATCCAGGCCTTTTGGGGCAGAATCTGTCTCAAGATCAATCGCCCATCCGTGCTCATACTCTTTGGAGGTGATTTCTTCCAGGATTTGGTTGTCCTTGTTCATCTACTGTATTTAGACTAATTTTAAATAGCGTCAAAAATATTAACAAAAATCCGCTTTTAAGGTTCTTTTCTACGATAAATTATTGAGATAGCATTACGCTACGGTCAAGACTTTCTTCCAGGGATATCATTGTTTCTGTCCGCTCAATTCCCTCCACCTGCTGCATTTTGTCATGCAGAACCTCCTTCAGGTGATTCGTGTCCCGACAATGGATTTTTACGAACATGGAATAGTTGCCAGTGGTGTAATGAATGTTGGTGATCTCCGGGATCTGTTTAAGTTTCGCCAGCACTTGTTCATATAATGCACTCTTTTCCAAATAGATACCAATAAATGCAGTGATATCGAATCCCAGTTTTCCGTAATTAATTTTGAGGGTAGTTTTCTCAACAATGCCTGCCTGCTGCATTTTATTCATACGCACATGGATTGTTCCCTGTGAAACAAATACCTTTTTTGCCACTTCCGTGAATGGTTTCTTAGCATCCTGCATCAGTATTTCCAGGATCTTCAGGTCAGTTTTGTCAATTCCGTAATTATTACCCTTTTGAGCAGTCATAATTTTGATATTCACTATAAAAGTAAACGTATTATTTAAAAATATGTAAACATTTGCCTTATATATTGAATATAACTCTAGTGATTAGCTTACTTTGTTGAATAATATATAATGTAGGGTGTTGAAATTGGCAGACAAGCCCTCCTGTCTCGGGGGTGGGGATCCAGATCTTACCTGTCAGCTGACAGGTAGTAGTCGGGAAAGGATAAACGCAGGATAACGGGTTGACCACTAAAGTTTTCTTCCTGTCCTGCAGCTAACGTCCCCGTGAAGGTTCGAACCCTTCCTCTACAGCAAACCCCTGTCCAGACAATTGGACGGGGGCTTTTTTTTGTCTCATCATTCGCCGGGAGGTCTTTTTGTTTAACCATCACTTTCATAACAAACGATTGTTAACCATCTTCGTGAGTTATGACAAAAGACTTTCCCTGGTTCAGCAAATATCCGGTTGGCATTCCCCATGAGATAGGGCCGTTGGAGTATCAATCACTCGTAGAACTCTTTGAAGTTTCGAGCAAAAAATTCAAAGACCGGATTGCGTTTGAGAACATGGGTGAGCAACTGTCGTTCAATGAAATCAATACGTTGTCAACTTCATTCGCTGCCTTTTTGCAGAAGGAACTGGGACTGAAGAAAGGTGATCGCATTGCTATACAGATGCCAAACCTTCTTCAATTTCCGATCGCATTCATCGGAGCACTGAAAGCCGGGTTGATTGTGGTAAATACAAATCCGTTGTACACCCCCCGTGAGATGGAGCATCAATTCAGGGATGCCGGGATTTTGGCGATCGTTATCCTGGACAACTTTGCAGCCAACCTCCAGGCGATTCTTGAAAAGATTCCGGTAAAACATATCATTATTGCACGGATCGGGGATATGATGGGTCCTGTAAAAGGAGCAATCACTAATTTTGTGGTGAAGACGGTTAAAAATATGGTGCCGGCCTACCACATCTCCAACGCAGTCACGTTCAAAGAGGCACTAAAGAAGGGGTCTCAATTCAAATTGGAGAAACCAAAAATTGATAGTGAGGACCTTGCTGTACTTCAATATACAGGTGGTACGACTGGTATAGCAAAAGGCGCACAACTCTCCCATCGAAATATTGTGGCACACAACATGATGATCTCCCATTGGTTCAGGCCGTACTTGTCAGCCAGTCCGACGAATATCATGATTACGGCCATACCCATGTATCACATTTTTGGACTCACGGTTAATGGCGTGCTCATGTATTCGACAGGCGTGAAAAATGTGTTGATTACTAACCCGCGCGATATTCCAGGATTTATAAAAGAACTGAAGAAGCACAAGTTCAGTATTGTGACAGGTGTTAACACATTATTCAATGGACTTCTGAACAACGATAAATTCAAAGAGTGTGACTTCTCTTATCTGCATGGAGCTATTGGCGGCGCCATGGCTGTCCAGGATGCGGTGGCTAATAAGTGGCATGAAGTCACCGGTACTGACATCGTCGAAGGCTATGGTTTAAGTGAGACCTCTCCCGTACTTTGTTGCAATCCGTTGGACGGCAAGCATAAACGTGGTACGATCGGACTTCCGATGCCTGGTACCGAAGTTGGAATATTTGATGATGATGGTAATCAACTACCCCAAGGACAAACAGGGGAGATTTGCGCCCGGGGTCCGCAAGTGATGCGTGGCTATTGGCAAAAAGATAATGACGGCGTTTTCTTCAGCAATGAGTGGTTCCGCACAGGCGATATTGGCATCATGGAATCAGATGGTTTTTTTAAAATAGTAGACCGTAAAAAGGACATGATTAAAGTTTCTGGTTTTAATGTTTACCCGAATGAGATCGAAAATGTACTCGCCTCACATCCGAAAGTCCTGGAGGTGGCCGCGATTGGTATTCCTGATGCAAAGTCAGGGGAGGTGATAAAAGTTTTTATCGTGAAGAAAGATCAAAGCTTGTCGGAAGAAGAATTAAAGGCGTTCTGCCACACGAATCTCACAAACTATAAAGTTCCAAAATACTTCGAGTTCCGAAATGAACTTCCGAAGACCAACGTTGGAAAGATACTTCGTAGGGCTTTAAAGGAGCAGGAAGCAGCCAAGGTGGCGTAAATTTTCTATGGAGTGGTATTTCTGTCTTATACTTACCGCAAATATTTTTATCATGAGATTCATCACATTGTCCTTGTTGCTTATTAGTGCAGTATTGCTTTCGTTCCGATCCTCCCGTCAGCATGATGCAACTGATTCGCTAGTCGATTCCCTTCAATATTCAAGGGAAAAACATTTCAAAAACCTGCGGCAGCTCACCTTTGGAGCAGATAATGCTGAAGCCTATTGGAGTTTCGACAGCAAAATGGTCAGCTTTCAATCAAACAACAAAAAGTGGGGTCTGGGCTGCGATCAGATTTTTTATATGTCGGTTGAAGACAGTGACCTTAGTGATGGAAAAAAACCAGCACTCATTAGCAATGGGCTTGGGAGGACCACTTGCTCGTTTTTCCTTCCGGGGAATAAGACGATCCTTTATGCCTCCACTTATCTTGGTGGGAACGAATGTCCTATAGAACCGGAAAGGAAGCCAGGAGGTAAATATCTGTGGCCTGTTTATGCGACCTACGACATTTTTGTAGCGGACCTAAAAGGAAAAACCATCAGGCAACTTACCAACACACCTGGTTATGATGCAGAGGCAACAGTCTCACCTAAAAAAGACAAAATTGTCTTTACCTCCACGCGCCATGGCGACCTCGATTTGTATGTTATGGACATCGACGGGAAAAATGTAAAGCAGATCACCAATGAACTTGGTTACGATGGCGGAGCTTTCTTTTCCCCGGACGGAAAGAAAATTGTTTTCAGAGCTTCGCGCTTTACGACAGAAGAACAAAAGAAAGAATACCTGGACTATTTAAAGCAAGGTCTGGTAGCGCCTACGGCTATGGAAATTTTTGTTTGCAACGTTGACGGTTCTGACTTAAAGCAAGTGACCAGGCTTGGTAAGGCAAACTGGGCGCCTTTCTACCATCCGGCCGGCAAAAAAATAATTTTCAGCTCCAATCATAAAGGCACGCGGGGCTTTGAGTTCAATCTGTTCATGATCAATGAAGATGGAACCGGACTGGAACAGATCACGTACGATAGAGTATTTGATTCCTTTCCCATGTTTTCACCCGATGGGAAGAAGATTATTTTTTCCTCCAACAGAAATAATGGAGGGACCCGGGATACGAATCTTTTTGTTGCGGAGTGGGTGGACTGAATACATAGCCACAGATTGCACCGTTTTACACGGATAAAATACATGGACAAGAAAAATATTAATCTGTTTTCGTGTGCTAGTCGAAAAGGCAAATCCATCCAATATCCATCCTAAAATAATAGCGACAACTGAAAATCGTATTTTTAACCTCGTCGTCATATTTGGTTGTAGATATTACTATACAAAAGAATCTGTGCCAATCGGTGGCAATGGCTTATCCAAAAATCCACTCCAATCCAAAAAACTTATCGATGATCACACCGATTGAAAGTATTCCCAATAAAATCGGACAAACCCACAGGATTGTAATGTTGACATATTTTTGGAGCATTGACCCCAAATAGGTAGGATTTCCGATCGCAAGTTCTTCATTCATGTTTGCAATCTTCCACCGGTAGCGAATGAAGATACACATCAGACAGCCCCCCACCGTTAAGCTGATGTCACACATATCTGAAACAAAAGTCAGGAAGTCCCGGTTTTTATAGAAGGAGAGGTGTGATAAAAATTCAACTTTGCCTTGACTTACCAGGCATGGCAAGCCCAGCACAAAAATTAAAATAGCCAACCCCCAGACGACCAGCTTCCGGGGTAATTTTTTTTGATCAACAAAATAAGCAACGGGGACTTCAAGCAGGGAAATCGTTGAAGTTAATGCCGCAAAGCAAAGCAGTAAGAAAAATGATCCGCCCACGATCCGCCCAGCAACAGGTCCCATGTTATGAAATACCTGTGCGAGCACTACAAATACTAAACTTGGACCTTGTACATCATATGCGTTGATTGCAGCGACCATAGGGAACACCATTAGTCCTGCAAGAAATGCTACGGAGGTATCAGCCATGGTAATAACTGCAGCGGAAGAAACTATATTTTGATTTTTTCCGACATATGAGCCATACGTGATCAAACAACCCATCCCTAGTGAGAGTGAAAAGAATGCCTGTCGCAATCCGTCAAAAAGAGTTTGTAACGTGATATTACTCAGGTTGGGAACCAAGTAGAACTTTACTCCCTCCATAGCATTTGGCAAACTAAAACTATAAACAATCAACCCGATCAGGATCAGGTACAAAGCCGGCATCATGATCTTGTTAGCCGCTTCAATACCCTTTTGTATTCCCTGTGAGACAATGACGGCCGTGATTACCATAAAGCCAAGGGAGAATACCAAAATGGTCCAGACATTATTGATATAAGAACCAAAAAATTTCGCGAAGTCTTTTTCATCAAGCAAATTGCCAAAAGAGATTTCGAGGAAGTAGCCAAAGGCCCAGCCGGCCACGACATTATAGTACGTTAGGATAAATATCCCGGCAAGAATTCCAAACAAGCCAAGGTAGCCCCACTTGCCGCCTCCCAGCTTTTGATATGAACCATAGGCATCGCTTTGAACCCGGCGGCCAATGGCGATCTCGCCAATCATCACTGGAAAGCAGAGCGTAAAAACACAGATGAGGTAAATCAAGAGGAACGCCGCACCACCATTTTGTCCTGCCAGATACGGGAACCGCCAGATATTACCCAGCCCCACGGCTGACCCGGCAGCAGCCAGTATGAAACCTAGTCGGCTTGAAAAGTTACCTCGATTGGACATGATATTTTGATTTGGCGGGCAAAATAGACCTTAAACCAAAATTATCAAAAACCCGTAAGCAAGGGGTGACCTTAATTAAGTTTTAAGCTCTCTATCAATGATTATAGGAAGAAGGTTAAATTTGAAGATTCCTATTTTTTAAGCTACTATGGAGGAACCCAAAAAAATCACAACCCAGGAAAAGGCCCTGCAAATAAACCTGAGCAAATCCATCTACGGATCGTTTGCTGAGATTGGCGCGGGGCAGGAGGTTGCGGCCAACTTTTTCAAAGTAGGAGGCGCGTCTGGCACGATTGCCAAGACGATCTCTGCCTACGATATGAAATTCTCTGATGCGATCTACGGCCAGGGTGAACGATACGTGTCTGAGGACCGGTTGATCAAGATGCTTGAAAAGGAATATTCACTTTTACTCGAACGTTTGCCTCACCGTGCCGAGCAAGTAAAGTTCTTTGCCTTTGCCGATACGATCGAAGTCTTGAATTACGAGCGCACCAACCAGGGACACGGCTGGATTGGATTGCGCTTTCAAACGCATTCGAAAGGTGAGTATAACGATTGCGTTGTGCATGTAAAGATGCATGACAATGACCCACTGCAACAGCAATTTGCCATTGGTATTGTCGGTGTGAATTTGCTGTTCGGTTGCATGTTTCTTTCCGAACCGGAGGATATCATGATGTCCTTGTTGGACGGCCTGACGATCCGAAGGATGGAAGTTGATATGTTCCGGATGAGCGGTCCTGATTTTAAACATGTAGACAACCGGCTCATGGCGTTGAAGCTTGTGAAGAACGGATTGACGAAGGCGGCGATGTTCGGACCCGATGGCACGGTGATGCAGCCATCAGAAGCCCTGTATAAGAAAAATGTGCTGGTTCTTCGCGGGCGCTTCCGTCCCGTAACGCATGTTAATGTAGACATGCTGCTCACCTCACGCAGGCATTTCAAGGCGGAGCCTGATGTAGACCGGTCAAAAATTGTGATGTTGACGGAGTTAACGCTTACTGACCTCGGTGCAGATGGTAAAATTGATGAGAAGGATTTTCTTTATCGCGCGGATATCATTTGCTCACTGGGTCAGACCGTTTTAGTCTCCAATTACTTTGAATACTACCGGCTTGTCGACTATTTGTCAAAAACCACGAAAGGCAATAAGATCGGGATCATCATGGGCATCTTTGCGCTGCAGAAAGTATTTGAAGAAAAGACCTACAGTAATTTGCGTGGAGGTCTGCTGGAGAGTTTTGCCTCACTATTCGGCACCAATGTAAAACTTTACATCTATCCGGCCTGGAAGAAAAATTCCCACGAGTTATTCACCTTAAAGGATTTTGAAGAGCAGTTGCCGGCCAATACAAAGAACCTCTTCCGTTACCTGATGGATAATAATAAGCTGGAGGACATCAAGGATGCCAATGTGAGCAATCTCCACATCATTTCAGACAATGTATTGGCCATGATCCGCAAAGGGGAGATCGGCTGGGAAAAATTTGTGCCACATAAGGTGGAGACGGCCATCAAGGAACATGGGTTGTTTGATTATCCTTATAAGATCGACCGACAGGAAGTGCCGAGTGGGGTGGCCAATTGATGTTGGTTTTTTTTGAGCGGAGTGTAACATTTGCGTACCCAACCAGGAATTTATTTGGAAATGATCATATCTTTTAATGACCAGAGAATGGCAAGTACATCCTTTTTGGACTCATCATCGGTTTTATGTTTGTCCAAGACCTTCAAAATATCATCAACAACATGCATGTATTCTGCCGGGCTAATATTCATTCCTTTATGCGTGGTAGGCATGTCTCTGCCAGAGTAGGTTACAGGGCCACCACTTCCGGCGCTAAAAAAATTAATAGTATGTTGTTTGATCACGGCTAGTTTTTCCGGCTGTTCTTTGTAAGGCAAAAACCTGGCGCTGATTGAAGGATTGTTCATATGTGCCTCAACAACATCGTTAACAAGAGTTGTGATACCCGAGGTACCTCCAAGCCGATCAAAAAGAATTTTAGTCATGATGATTATTTTAAAAGTAAAGGTCTATTACCTCGTTTAATACCTAGGCTGGTTACTTAGTTCTACTTTGTTAAGTTAAACTGATTTACTTTCAAGTAGTTAGCCTAATTGTATATCTTGCACGAAGATAAGCCGTAAAATTTTCCGAGCGCAGAAAGCTTTATAAAGAACGGCTTAAATTTTTTCAACAAAACCAAAATCTATGAAGAACAACGTGCTGTTCTTCCAGACAGTGCAAAAAAATGGAAGTTCGACTGAGAAGTACAATCAAGTGATTTCCTTTCGACAATCCATAAAGACCTTGGGGCACTTAATCACTAAATCAGGCAAGGTCGACCTATATACGAAATACTAGCAATGCATATGCTCATTGCGTTAGCTAAAATGACGGCCAACAACCATTAAAAAAATGGCAATATCCAGAAAACAGTAAAATTTAAGTTATGCCAATATACATGGATCGTCACGATGTTTCAGAAGAAGTAACTGCTGAGAATGTGGCACAATTACATCAAGCAGATTTAAAAATACAGCATCAGTTTAATTGTAGAGGATTAACCTATTGGTTTGACGGCAAAAGAAAAACAGCCTTTTGTTTAATTGATGCTCCTAATAAAGATGCAATTAAAAAGATGCATGATAATGCACATGGCCAAATTCCTCACAGAATAATTGAAGTAGATGATGCTGTGGTAGAATCGTTTTTAGGTCGCATTGAAGACCCTAAAAAATCACAAAATACGGAATTGAACATTATTAATGATCCTGCTTTTAGAACAATAATGGTGATAGGAATAAAACTCTCATCATTAAACGATTCAGCAAACAAACAATTAAATTTAGTTATTCAGAATCATAACAAAACTATTGTTAAAACATTAAATAAATTTAAGGGAAGCATTGTTAAACAAAAGCTAGATTACTTTTTAACTTCATTTGATTCCGTTACAAATGCAGTATTATGTGCTATTGAAATTCAGACAGTACTTAATCTGACTGTCAATAACACTTATGATTCTGAAATAAACTATAGCATAGGCTTAAGTGCTGGTGTGCCTGTAACTGAAAAAGAGGGAATTTTTGAGAATACCGTTAAAATGGCTGAACGCTTATGTGATGTTGTTAACGGGCAAATCGTTATGTCTAATGAAGTTAAAGATTTGTATGAAAGCGAGAATTTGAATATTTCTATTGACAAGAAAATTGTGCATGTACTTAGTCCAACTGATGAGAAATTTTTAAACATAGTGATGGATTACATTGAGAGGGAATGGAATAATACAACTTTAAATGTCGATCGTTTTATTAAAGATTTAGGATATAGCAAATCTAAATTATATCGAAGAATGATTCTTATAACAGGAAAATCACCTAATACTTTTATAAAAGAATATCGATTAAATAAAGCTATAAAATTATTAAATAATCAAGTGCTTAATATTTCTGAAATTGCTTTTGAAACGGGTTTTAATAGCCCTGCGTATTTTACAAGAGAATTTAAAAAAAAATTTGGTTTATTGCCGACTAATTTTGCCAAGGGGATCAAAAGCAAACAGTATTAGAAAACTATTATAATTGAAGCAATTGTTATTGTTTTTGAATCAAAAGTGATATTGTTTATAGTGAAAACACCTCAAGTTTGTATCAAGAATTTCTGATTGAAATTCCAAAACAATACTTAATACTTAAAATTGTTCAAAATGAAAAATTCAATTAAAAAGATCATCTTCCTTATTCCAGGCCTATTTCTGACAATTGCATTATCAGCACAAAATACGGAGGTTAACAAAACTGAGTTATCGTTGGTAAAAACAGCAGAAGATACCGACTTACAATGGGGTCCTTGTCCTCCATTTATGCCAAATGGCTGTTCTATTGCCATTTTACACGGTGATCCAAGTAAAAAAAATTTAGATGTTTTTTTTAAAGTTGCAGCAAATTCAGACATCCCTAACCATTGGCACAATTCGGCAGAACGTATGATACTTATCTCTGGTAAGCTCGAGGTGACTTATAAAGGAGAAAAGCTACAAATTTTAAAAGTAGGATCTTATGCCTATGGGCCTTCTAAAAAGCCTCATACGGCTAAATGTGGTGATGCTGGACCTTGTATACTTTTTATTGCCTTTGAAGAACCTTTGGATGCGTTTCCAAAAGATTAATCGTTTTAGCATCTGATCATTGTAAAATAATAACCATTACTAAATAGTAAGAGGTTTTTAACCTATTAGAAATTAGAACCCCTTGCCCTTGTTGGTGTTCTTCATGGCTAGTGAATTTCAAAAAATCTCGTTGCACGTCATCAAGTTTATGATCACCTAACATCTGCCATATCAAATGAAAATGATTTGACATAATTACAAAACCAAATACTTGTATTCTTTCCTCTTTGCTTAAAAATCTCAAACTATCAATCACTATGTCCTTAAACCTATCCTCTTTTAATATATGCGTCCATTCCAAACATGTTATCGTTAAAAATTCTGCATGCTCTTTCGCAATGATCATTAACTAACTTCTATGCCTTCTTTAAGTGTCACCGGTCCCTACTTTCAGTTGCACGCAATGTGATTTGAAGTTGCCTGGTTAACTTGATTCGGTGATTTCTGCAAACCGCTTTCCTGGAGGCAATGACTTCAATCAACGACCGCTCAACAATCTATGTTACTTGTCATTATAAATTGTGAGCGTGTCTTGCCCTCGTTTTTCAGACCACGATTTTTGAAATAATTATCCAATTCGTCAATGTTAACGATAACCCGGTTAACAGTAAATCCTTGCCTTTTAAGGTCATGCTTCGTTTTCTCAGATGCTTTGTTCCATTCTCCCCAGGAAACTTGGCCATTGGCGTATGAACGTTGTGATTTAGTGTTTATTCCTCTGCCTTCTTCTTAATATGTGCCAGAACTCTCAAGTGTATTTTATGAAGGAAGTAATCTGGCCACAACCTCCTAATACAAAATCAATTATCCTTATCTCAAAAATGGAATACCGAATATGAAAGTACCAACTCCTCCACTCCACCTACAAATCTCCCTTCATCCTCCCAAAATACGACCGCGCCTCCGCCAGCACTTTGGGAGCAAGCATAAATCCTGAGAGCATCGTCGGTATCGCCATCAAGGCATAGGCAATGTCAATCACATTGATCACATCGGTCATGGAGGCCACGGCGCCAATAATAATTGTTGACAAATAAAAATAATCGTAATATTTGCTGGCTTTCACGCCCACCAAAAAGGCGAGTGCTTTGCTTCCGTAATACGAATAAGAGAAGAGGGAAGTGATGGCAAAGAAGAAAGCACACAGCAACAGTAAATATTTTCCGGTATCGCCTAAGGAATTTTCAAAGGCAATTGCCGTCAGGGAAACGCCACTGGCGCCGGAGGTTTTCCATACGCCTGTTACAAGTATGGCAAGGGCAGTCAGCGTGCAAACCAACAGTGTATCAATCGCGGGGCTGAGCATAGAAACCAATCCTTCCCGGATCGGCTCTGTACTTTGTGAAGCACCCATGGCCATCGGTGCGGTGCCAATACCAGCTTCATTTGAAAACGAAGCCCTTCTTACCCCGGCAACTATAAGTCCTCCAACTACGCCGCCCAACACTGGTTGGCCACGGAAATTGTTAGCAGCGAAGGCATCTGTAACGATCAACCAGAGGTAGTGCGGTAGCGAAGAAATGTTGACGATCAAAATTGCGAGCACAGAACCGAAATAAATGATAATCATCAGGGGCACCATCTTGCCAGCCCAACTCCCGATTCTCTGGATACCACCGATGATGACAATTGCTGAAATAACCATCAAAATTGTTCCGATTATGAATTTAAGAGTATTGATTTCAAAGCCTAAAAATTGAAATGACCACGCTTTTGCTTCTTCGGAAGAAACGCCGATATCAATAATGGCTTGGGTAAGTTGGTTTGCCTGAAAAATAGGAAGACACCCGATCATGGTGCAGAGACAGAACAAAACCGCGAGCGGCTGCCAGGCCTTGCCCAACGCTTCACGAATAACGTACATCGGCCCACCCTGAATTACCCCTGCAGAGTCCTTACCACGATACATCACCGATAACGTGCTGGTGAAAAAGTTGGTGGACATTCCTACAAAAGCCGTGACCCACATCCAAAACAATGCCCCTGGTCCGCCAATACTGATCGCAGCGGCCACACCCGCAATGTTTCCCATCCCCACCGTTGATGCCAGGGCTGTTGACAATGCTTCGTATGGACTGATCTGACCTGGATCATTTGGATTGTGGTACTTGCCACGAAGAATGGCAATGCAATGAGAGAAGTACCGGTAGTGAATGAATCGTGAGTAAAAGAAAAAGAACAGGCCACCGAGAATCAACAGAAATAGGATAGGAGTCCAAACCCCGGTTGCAATTTTGCCAACAAGTTCACTCATTCATTTATGTTAAAGATTGGCAAAATAAGAAAATTAGTTGGCTGAAAGAGTTTAAATTGAAAAACGGATCAAAGCCAAAAGCTGAAAGCTGAAAGTCGAAAGCTGAAAGCTGAAAGTCGAAAGCTGAAAGCTGAAAGCTGAAAGTTTAAAGTTAAGGTCCAAAGTTTACGGCGCCTTTGCCTACTGCCCTTGCCTACTTCCTACTTTCAACGCCCCATTCGATACGCCCATCCAATTGCAAAGCTGCCACAAAATTCTTGACCCAACATTGGCATTTCATTCACCATTGTCACTGGGTGCGACTTCACTGAGATCAAATCCGATGATGGTTCGTCCGCTGGTCGCTATAGTTTTGATCAGCGTGGCAGTCTGATGAAATTCAAGACCACCTGGCACTGGCGTACCGGTATGTGGACAGAGTTTGGGATCGAGTCCATCGATATCAAAGCTGATATAAACTTTTTCGGGAAGCTCTTTTATAATTTGAACGCAAATTGAATCCCAGGATTTACCACTATCCAGTGTTGCCTTTATGTCGTCATCAAAGAACGTCTTCACTCTTCCCACACCGCGTTTCATCATCTGGAACTCCTCCTCGCAAAAATCGCGGACACCCACCTGAACAAGGCGACTGACTGCAGATGTCTTCAAAGCATTGTACATGATTGATCCATGAGAATGCGCAAAGCCCTCGTAATTTTTTCTCAAATCAGCGTGCGCATCAATTTGTAGAATGCCGAAGCGATCGTGCTTTTCGCTTAACGACCTGATGAAACCAAGCGGCGCACTATGGTCACCTCCGAGCAGTCCCACCATCTTTCCTTCATTCAAATAGGCTTGGATAGTTTTCTTTACATAAATCGTGAGGCTTTCAAGCGCTTCGTTGATCTTATCTAAAAGAATCGTTGAATGTTCGTCACCGTACTGCTGGGCAGTATGATAGTAGTCCACTAAGGTTCTCACCCGATCGCTTTCAGCCTTGATCTCCATTGGTATCGGCAGCATGGATATACCCATCTTCCAGGCATCTGGAATATCACGCATGAAAAAATCAATCTGACGAGAAGCTTTTAGTATTGCTTCCGGACCTTTTGCCGTCCCCATTCTGTACGAGACGGTCGCTTCCCAAGGCACAGGCACGACGACAAGCTTTGCTGTTTCAGAAGTGAAAGGCAATCCGAAAAGTTGGCCGGGAATCCCTGCCCCGTTCATATCAAATTGTGCCGCCTGTTCATCTGCTTTCATCTGCTGTTATTTGATGTTCATAATTTCTTGTCCCCGATCGCCGATTTCCCGCCACGTCTCCGATTTGAATTCAAAGCCTATCAATTCGGAGGGACCAAGGTCCTGGATGCGTCCGGCAAAGGTACTCGCCAGTATCGAAAGCCATGGATTATGACCTACGAGCAGTACGTGATTTATGTCATCCGGTAATTCATAAATATGGTCGAGCCAATTCACCATCATTGCTTCATATAATTCAGGTTTGAATAGAATTTTTTCTATTGGCAGCTGAAGCGTTTCATTTATCAGCTTGACCGTCTGGCGGGTCCGTGTTGAGCTGCTCGAGAGAATTAATTGAAAATTATAATTTTGTTGTTTTAATTTTTGCCCCAGTGCCTTCGCTGTTGCTTGTCCCTGCGGGGTAAGCGCCCGGTCATAATCACGCTGTCCACTCTGTTTACCAGCACTTTGCGCGTGACGCAGCACAACGATGACTTTGGTCATTTGGTCGAATAAATGATACGAAACATGCTCAAAATTATCCTCAAATAGTATCATAGAAAATTGATTTTTTAAAAAAGTGTGATATTTGAGGCCTTCGCAACCAAAATTTTAAATGGCAAAGAACCTTGTGATTGTTGAATCTCCCGCGAAAGCCAAGACCATAGAAGGTTATCTGGGAAAGGATTATAAAGTAAGTTCCAGCATGGGTCACATCCGCGATTTGCGGAAGGGAAATGCTGCGATTGACGTCGAAAATAATTTCGAGCCGACCTACGAGGTGAGCGCGGATAAAAAGGATGTGATAGCCAATTTGAAGAAACTCTCTGAAGACGCCGAAATGGTGTACCTGGCGAGTGACGAAGACCGTGAAGGCGAGGCCATCTCCTGGCACTTGAAAGAGGTGTTGAATTTGAGCGACGCAAAGACCCGACGGATCGTCTTCACGGAGATTACAAAGAAAGCGATCCTTAACGCGATTGAGAACCCTCGTGGGATTGATATTGATCTCGTCAATGCGCAACAGGCACGACGGGTACTGGACAGGCTGGTGGGTTTTGAATTGTCACCGATCCTGTGGAAAAAAATAAAGACAGGTTTGTCGGCCGGCCGGGTGCAATCTGTTGCCGTCCGGTTGGTGGTGGAGCGTGAGCGTGAGATTGAGCGCTTTGAAGCAAAATCTTCTTTTAAAGTCTCTGCTATTTTTGATCTTGGAAAAGGCAAGCAATTAGCAGCTGAGCTTGGTGAAAAATTTGAGACCGAAAAAGAAGCAGCTGAATTTTTGGAGTCCTGCAAAAATGCTGCTTTTACGATCGGGGATTTGCAAAAAAAACCTGCCAAAAAATCGCCGTCGCCACCCTTTACCACATCCACGTTGCAGCAGGAGGCAGGTCGCAAGCTTGGCTTTTCGGTTTTGCAAACAATGGTAGTGGCACAAAAGCTATATGAGGCGGGTAAGATATCGTATATGCGTACCGATTCGGTTAACCTGTCGGATGAAGCCGTTCAGGGAGCCACCCGGCAGATCGAGTCGGCATTTGGAAAAGAGTTTATCCAGACCCGTCGCTATAAAACTAAATCGGCTGGCGCTCAGGAAGCTCACGAAGCCATCCGACCAACTGACTTTTCATTGTTGGAGGCAGGCGCAGACAGAAATGGTCAGCGTCTGTATGATCTGATTTGGAAACGTGCGATCGCCTCGCAAATGGCAGACGCTGAACTTGAGAGGACAACGGCTACCATAAAAATTTCAACTAATCCCCGCACGCTTACCGCGTCCGGTGAGGTTATCAAATTCGAAGGCTTCCTCAAGGTGTACATGGAGTCGAAAGATGATGACGATAGTGACCAGAAGGAGG
>JANXYC010000204.1 GCA_025350305.1 Cyclobacteriaceae bacterium
GTCGGGGTGAGATGATGATGAACAATCCCGCGACCCTCTATTTATCAGTACTTTATAAGAACACTTTTTAGCAGTTCACCTAACAGTTCACCTGATTTTACCATCAGTTTGAATCAATCGGTTGTGAAGAACTCGTTCATAAAGATAAGATTTGTTGAGATTTGAAGTAAGTAAAATGATTCAAAAGATTTCAAAATCTATTGAACCACTTTCGCCGTGAGCTGGTACTTATCGATCTACGATGGCACTATTTTCCATCAGAATTGGTTATTATTGTGTCATGAAAGTAGAAGCAGTAAATATCAATTTCAAAAAGATGGCCCTGGCATTCCGCAAACACGTCCGATTGAAGGCGCTCAATGCAGGCAGCAATATTATTTATCTCAAAAACGGTCAGCTAGTCGAAGAAAATCCAAAAGACTCCTCGATCCAGATTAGAAGAAGTGGCCTTTTCGTTGCGGAGTAATGCCCGCTTTGTACATTTTGGCTGGACCAAACGGTACAGGTAAAACCACCTACTATGAAACCGCTATCGCTGAAGGATTCATAGACCCCACTTTACCATTTGTCAATGTCGATCTTATTGCCCGCTCTCTTCCTGGCGGGTATACGGGAGAAAATTTTGCGAGGGCAGATGAACTGGCCCGCATTGAAATAGGAGGACACCTTACTGCCATGCGAGATTTCATGATCGAAAGTAACCTCGCTACACAAAACGATTACGAATGGATAAAAGCCATGAAAAAGAAGGGATACGACATGGTGCTTTTCTTTTTGTGCACATCAGATATTGAAATAAATATTAACAGAGTTCAAAAGCGGGTGGCTGAAGGAGGTCACGATATTCCTGTTCCCATCATTGAACATCGTTTTACAATGGGCCTCACCTACCTCAAGGGGAGCCTCCATTTATTCAACAAAGTTTATCTTATTGATAACTCTGGAGAGACCGCAATAAAAATGGCCGAGGTAAATAATAGCACGCTACTAGCTAAAGAAACTCAAGTACCCCTTTGGGTAAACGAAGTACTTTATATAATTGAGCGAATGAAAAAATAGCCTAAAACTTCTCGGCGTTGCCTTAATACTTGGGGTCGACTGTCGATGACAACATCAGTCCTTTCTGAAATTGATCCTGCCATACTTTATCGACTTGGTGTCTTACTGGCGAAATGAGGATTTTGCTTTCGTTCATCAATCATTCTTTGAATGTCCTCGTAGTCGTAGAAAATAACACCTCCGATCTTGGCAAACGGTAGAGTTCCATTGACGCGAAGATTCTGAAGGGTACCAGGCGAGAGCGTCAGAAGCCTCCGCACTTGGTGCGATTTGAGCCACTTATTAGGGGGCGTGCCTGGTTTTTGAGAAAGAATTTTCTGTAAGTCAGCTAAAAGGGCTTGCCTGAAATTCTCAAGTTCTTCGATTGTTACGATATTTGCTATCATGGTCATTTGGGTTAAGGCAAGCTTTTTTGAAATTGTTATCTTAAATGAGCCAAAAAAAATGGCTTCTTAACAGTTGAGGGTGCCTCTATCAACTGAATAAAATAGAGCATTAGAATGCAAATGGCCTTGGAATTTTCAGGGAAAAAAGCACGAAAACAAAATGAATCCAGCTCACCTTTTATTTGTGCCTATTTGTGCATTTCTGGAGTACGTCAAAACAGAAAAAGCCATCAAGTAATATAACTTGATGGCCTTTGTTGACTTTTGGTCGGGGTGAGATGATGATACCTCACCGACCTTAAATATTAATGATCAGTCTGTTACAAACTTTCCAAGAACGCGGGACACAAATAGGGCACAGAATTGTTGTGAATCGTTGGGGCTATTTGTGTTCCCGTTGTGTAGGATAAAGATAAATGGTTCAGTAGGAATTGCAAACAATATTAGAAAGATCGGCGATCACCATGTCTCAATCTTTTCAGCTAAAAAGCGCTGAAGCAAGGTAAGTTCTGATCAGTCACGAGACGATATAAAGTTCTTACGATCCATGTACGGCTATCATGAACGTGACCAATGGGGTTGACCGTTTGTCATAACAGAAACAGGACTGTTTTTGCTATATTTACGGCCACAAAATTATTCTTGATGAAAAAGTTCTACAGATTCTTTTTGGTTTGCCTGATCGCAGGTTGCAGCGCTGACCGAACCAAAGAAGTGGACCTAGCGATGCGCCATTATGATCAGTTGGTGCTACATGGCCAATACGATTCTATTGTCGATCTGTTTACTACCAACGCCGAGTTGGCTGGAGAAAAGCACATTTCTGTTTTGGGCAAAGACTCGATTAGGAAATTGTTGAAATCGTTTCGGGGGGCAACTGTTTTCAATTATGCATCTACCACGCAATCCACTACGTTTCATGGCGATACCGCAGTGCAGATCGGCACGTATGTGCAAGTTGTAAAGATTCCTTCCGGTGACACACTTGAACTTGGTGGCGATTACATCGGGACTTGGATACCTGAAAAGGGCGTTTGGAAGATTGCAAAAATGTACACTCACCATTATAAAAATTTGAAGGAACAAGATTTTCCAAATCGGTTGCCTGATAAAAGCGTAGCTAAGCAATATGGAAAAACAATACTTAGCGCGGGAGTGAATGCGGCCAACCTGCTTTTGGAAAACCTTCGGAAGGATTCGGTCAATTATTATATTAACGAGAAAGAATTCAATCATTTGGGCTATAATTTGATGGGGAAAGATAAGAATGCTGAAGCACTAGAAGTCTTTAAAACCACCCTACAATTATTCCCCTTTAGCTGGAATGCCTTCGATAGCTATGGCGAAGCCCTTTTGCACATTGGCGACAAACTCGAGGCCGCTAAAATGTATCAACGATCGATTGAGCTAAATCCCAGGAATGAAAATGCAACAAAAATGTTGGAGAAGATAAACAATGGAAGCTAAGGCTGTTGACCGCTTCTAGTTTGTTGACTGTAACTATCTTTGTTTGAAAGACGTCATGAGATCACTGCGTGTTAGCCAAATTGATACTTATGGAACCAAAAGAGAAAGGAGGTATGATTGGACGGGGAAACGTTTATGCCGGAAATTCCTTGCAAGCACATTCCAGCATAACCCTGAATTTGTACAATGATTAATTAAGGTCTAAAAATAGATCTTGATTGAAATTCAGGATAATTAATTGCTGACCACATTTATTTTTTAAATTTATGATAAAGACGGCAGAAGATTTTATCAATTCTTCGCCAAGGCAGGAGAATCCCTGATCGACAAGACCTCCATTTCTCACCGACCGACAATAGGGTGGCATGTATGAAGGGCCAAAGAAGACATTGTTGGAGAATTAGCAAGTTCAGAATTGTTCTCTAAGAAAAATCGATTGCCTGAGAGCTAAACAGATTTGAAGTCGCCCTGATAGAAATGGATAACCGCGAGTACAAAAATCTCGGGTGGCGAACTCGACGGTTTTCCTTGAAAATAGTGCGTACCAGTCATTAGCACCTGTGGAAACTCCTTGCTCGGAACTAATTCTTTTGCCTCGAGTAAAATAAGAGAACGACTAATTTGCAATTACCTGGATGTGAAAGGGGTTTGCATAGCTCGAACTAAGCGAACCAGAAGGAACAAAGATTTCATCAAATCGAGATCGAGTTTTGAGAAGTGCCTGTTCACTTTCCTATCGTATCTTTAAACGGAAGCCAAACGCCGTACTGCTTAGTCATTTACCCGAATGACAACAATGGCAGCGTTACCAGCAGGGCACCAATTGTTTTCATAGGTGTTGATTTGAATAACCTGCTGGAGCCGTGAGATCAAGGAATATGATGCGAGAGTTACACCCACGACGGTTTAATCCAGGCAGCGGGGCACACATTACCGACACACGTTAACAAGTCAACCCGTCAACGCATTAATCAACACTTAACTTCCACTAGACGCAGCACCATTGTTCAATTTATGTTGTCTGTGCGCTATGAAAAGTAAAATCGTCATTACGCCAACTGAAACAAGCGATGAATTTAAAGTGCCAAGGTGCAGGCCCCCTTTGTCAAGTGGTTTTGTAAGAAAGTCGCCAAAGATTGCACCGAATGGCCGGGTGAAAATGAACGCTATCCAAAATAAAACGATATGATTGATTTTCGTGAGATAGTGCAGCAGCACAACAATCAAAATTACTCCGCCGGTCACGAATGCGCCTTGCAGATAACTCATTCCGAAATGGTCGCCAAGAAAATCTCCGAAAGCCGTGCCCAAACTGTTCGAGAACAGAATTGCCGTCCAGTAGAACAGCTCTTTTTGCCTGTCAACGATTGGAAATACTTCAAGGTTTTTGTATTTACGAAACCACAAAAACAAAGTTAGCAGCAAACAACCGACAAGTAAAATACTTCCAACCGTGTAACCCAGGTGCAGTGTCCTGTCAATGTAATCGGAGATTTCAGTTCCCAAAGTTGTTGTACCGATGATGACTAACCAATAAATACCAGGCACATATTCTCTAACAGCAAGTTGGATCAATAGCACAACAACGAAGAAGGCAAGCATAACCGCAATCCCTACGGTGTAACCCAAATTCAAAGTCATGGAAATAAAATCTCCAAGGGTTTCGCCAAGTGTGTGCGCCCAGTATGGCACAACTGATTTCCAGGCGGGAAATTAGTTTGAATATCCAAAGGGTGCAAATCCCTTATGTGCACAGCATCGATGCGCATTAGTAAGCTGCAAGCTGGTTTGGAGTGATCCATGCAGTGAA
>JANXYC010000207.1 GCA_025350305.1 Cyclobacteriaceae bacterium
CCGTAAATAATGTTGGGATCAAGCGGGTCCGCTGCCACGTATCCATATTCCTCAACACCTACAGGGTGCCACTCGCGAAACGTAATCTGCCCATCATTACTCCGGCTGGATACACCTGCTGAACCACTTTCCTGCTGTCCACCAAGGACATTGTATGGAAATGAATTGTCGGTGCTGACGTGATAGAATTGGGCCGTTGGTTGATTGTACCATGAGCTCCAGGTCGCTCCGCCGTTAACCGTAATCGTGGCGCCCTGGTCGAGGCCTAGAAGTATAATGTCCGGATTATTTGGGTTGATCCAAATGCGGTGATAATCATCGCCACCCGGAGCTCCTTTTATGCCCTGCCATGTTTTTCCACCATCGGATGACTTCCACATGACAACGTTGGCGCTATAAACGACATCCGGATTTTTCGGGTCAACCTTCACTTCCGCGAAGTCGCTTCCCCGGCTCCAAATCCTTGCATCGCTGGTCGTGCGATACCAGGATTCACCAGCATCATCACTGCGGTATATTCCACCGAGTTGGGGTGAATCAACGGTTGCGTACAACCGATTGGGATCACTTGGTGCGATACAAAATCCAATGCGACCAAGGCCTTGTTCAAACGTAGGAAGTCCTTTTGTTAATTTTTTCCATGTCGCGCCGCCATCGGCAGATTTATAAAGTCCGCTGCCATGCCCTTGCCAGGCACCGTTCTCCCACGGACCCTGCCTTGCTGCCCAGAGGTCAGCATAGACAATGTTTGAATTCCGTGGATCGAGCACCACTTGCGCGGCTCCTGTATTCTCATCGATATAAAAAATCCGTTCCCAATTTTTTCCCCCATCAAGTGTGCGGAATACGCCACGCTCTGCGTTTGGGCCGTATGGATGACCGAGAACCGCTACGAAGACGCGATTTTCATTTTGAGGATCGATAGCAAGTCCACCAATCTGTTGGCCATCACGAATGCCGGTATTCACCCACGTCTTTCCAGCGTCGGTGGATTTGTATATACCATCACCGATCGATAGATCAGGACGTTGAATGCCTTCGCCGCTGGCAACGTAGATTACGTTCGGGTTCGATGGGGCTACCACCACATCCCCTACGGAGCCTGTCGGCTGATCATCAAAGATGGGTACCCACGTGCGGCCATAATCTGTAGTCTTCCACACGCCTCCATTATTGACACCGATATAAAATACATTGGGCTGTTGAGGCACACCAACGGCGCCTACAGTTCGCCCTCCGCGATGAGGACCAATCATTCTCCACTTCATCGCGTTAAACAAGGCTGGATCAACCTGGGCGTGCGTGAAATTCACAACGACTGTAACGAGAATGATTACTAATTTTAAAAGAGAATGTTTCATGAATTAAGAGCTTAATGAGAAGTCTAAAAATATCCAGAAGCAGGAAGATTTGCTATAGGGCATCTCTAAAAACCCTGCCTTTTATGGCCTCAACCCTTCACCCTTCTCCGGAAGAGAAGGGTACAAGGAGTTTTTAGAGACGCCCTATAGATATTTTAGGAATGATTGTACCTTGGGTTTGTTAAATTAATGAGTTGTAAATCATGAATGGAGTTAAAGTAGCAGCGACGACCCTGTTTCTTCTCACGGTGGTGTTTTCCTGTCAGAAAAAATCCAAAGAGCCGACGATCAGGAGATCATTTTCACTCAACATGGAGGCAATTGCCAACAAGCTCATGGAACGAAGCCATCTTCAGCCCGGTGAGCGCGTTCTGCTTATGGCTAAACCTGGTGGATTTGATTCATTGATTGCGTTACTTAGTGGGAAAATTAAAAAAGCTGGGGCCGTCTACTTCGGAACCATAAGCGTTGATTCAGCCTCATGGCCGGAGGGATGGAAAACGGACTTTACGCGGTCGACGGAAGGAAAGACGAAAGAAGAATTAGGGAAACTTTTTCATGGCGTTGATCTGGGAATTATGTTTCCCGGTGCAACTCCGGCGGACGTACCGTATAAAGCTCTACAAGAGGTTCTGAACCTTGGAAAAGTCAGGACCATCCACTTCCACTGGTCAGGGGCTTATGATTTTTCTACCAACCCTGTTCCGATCGACACAGGTGTCAGTAGAATTTATGAACGAGCATTGTTGGAAACTGACTATCAAAAACTTTCCAAGATTCAGGAAGAATTCGAACGTGCTCTCAGGAAAGGCGGAGCGACGATTACCACAAGCAAGGGCACTAATCTCACCTTTAAAATTGGCGACCGTCCCGTAACAAAACAGGATGGGGACGCTTCCCTGGCAAGAACTCAGAAGGCACGCAATCTCATTGATCGGGAAATAGAACTTCCTGCCGGAGCTATTCGGGTTGCACCTTTGGAGGAAACGGTGGAAGGGACTATTGCGTTTCCAGATGCTTTGTGGAATGATCAGAAAGTAGAGGGGCTGATACTCACCTTTAAAAAAGGTAAAGTGACCGACATCAATGCGTTGATAGGTGCAGCGGCAGTGAAAGCCGAACTCGATCGGGGAGGTGAAGCGGGTCATTCATTCCGTGAGCTTGCTGTTGGATTTAATCCCTTACTGGCAATACCCGAGGACAAACACTGGATTCCCTACTATGGCTACGGGGCAGGAGTGGTACGCTTGTCGCTGGGGGATAATTCAGAACTTGGCGGCAAGGTAACGGGAGGGTATGTGCGCTGGAATTTGTTTACCGATGCCACGGTGATTGTGGGGAATGAGGTATGGGTAAAGAATGGAAAACTGTTAAGACTTGATTAGGATTATTTTAGTAGGGCTTCGACGGTTGTTTAACCACGGAGACGCAAAGACGCAGAGAAAAGAAGTGATATAAATTGAACAAGGCTATGCAAATGAAATTCATACTTGCCGTACTCCTGTTAACTACAAGTTTTGCAACGGCACAAAAACAAAAATCATCATCTACAGAAATTTATTTCCCTGGACCTGATGTGGAGTGGAAGAAGAAGTCGCCCGCTGAGGTGGGTATGAGTGCGGAGAAACTGCAGGAAGCAATTGCATTTTCGATCAGCCATGAATCGAAGAATCCACGCGACATGGAACAATCACATTACCAGAGTTTTGGCAAGGAGCCATTTGGTAACGGCATTGGTCCTTTCAAAGAGCGGGGTGATGTTTCAGGGGTCGTACTTCGAAACGGATTCATCATTGCCGAGTGGGGCGATCCGTTCAGGGTGGACATGACGCATAGTGTGACGAAGAGCTTTCTCTCTACGGTGATCGGGCTCGCGGTCGACAAGGGAATGATTCATAGTGTGCACGATACAGTCTGGAGATATGTGCCGCCGATACTATCATACACCCCAATTCCAATAACCGACAAAGCGAACCAACTAGGTCATTCACAGTGGCTTATGCCATTTGAATCAAAGCATAACCGGACCATTACCTGGGACCACCTTCTCCGGCAAGTGAGCGATTGGGAAGGAACTTTATGGGGCAAGCCAGAGTGGGCCGACCGTCCGGGTGCTAAGCCGGAAGAGTGGCAGACGCGTATAAGAAATGCACCCGGAAAGGTGTACGAGTACAATGATGTGCGTGTCAACGCCCTCGCGCTGGCGGGTCTTTCCGTCTGGCGGAAGCCGCTGCCGGTAGTATTAAAAGAGAATATCATGGACCCGATCAGTGCATCGAACACCTGGCGGTGGTACGGTTATGAAAATTCATTTGTGATCATCGACGGCCAGATCATACAATCGGTGAGCGGGGGAGGACACTGGGGAGGTGGCATGATCATCAACGCCCGCGACATGGCGCGATTTGGATATCTCACCTTGCGCAAAGGAAAGTGGAAGGACAGGCAATTGCTTTCAGAAGCCTGGGTGAAGATGGCATTGACACCAACACCGGCGCAGCCTACCTATGGTTTCATGAACTGGTTTTTGAACACCGACAAGAAATTAATCCCCGCCGCACCTGCCAGTGCTTTTTACCATCTTGGCAACGGAACTAACATGGTGTATGTTGATTTTGAAAATGATTTGGTGGTGGTGGCGCGGTGGATTGAGAATAATTCGATGGCTGAGTTTATTGAGAAGATATTGCAGTCGATTCAAAAGTGATACAGAGTAAGAATTCACCTAAATCGTGGTAGCATGGACTCAGCAGTTTTTAGTTTCCTAATTTAACCTAACGAAGATTGCTGTTGTAATGGTTAAATTTGGTTATTGGTAAATACCATGAGACGCCATTCAATACTTTCAGTAATAGCAATTCTTTCATCTGCAGCATGCGTTGACAGAATTAATTTCGACATTGGCAGTGGCGGCGCTTTTCCCGTGGTGATTGATGGGTTCATTTCCGATGAGCCGGGACCTTACATAATTCGCGTGAGCAAAGCATTTGATATAGAATCAAAATTCTCTATAAAGACTCCAATTTCAATTAAGCAGTTGGTATTATCTGATGACCATGGTAATAGAGAGGAGCTTTCGGAAGTAGATTATGGGTTATATAAAACCGATGCAACTGGGATACGGGGAACTGTTGGCAGGGTCTATAAGGTTGAAATTGAACTTTTAGATGGACGCGTGTACGAATCCAAACCTGATACGTTAGCTGCTCCAGGTAAGATAGATAGCATTTACTATAATTTTAGAGAGGATAAAACAGTGGACGGCGCATCCAAGTATGGTTTTGATATTTTGTTTAATTCTTCAGCCGGATCAAAACGCAATTATCATTTTCTCTGGAAGTTCACCGGTACATTCCAAGCTGACGTAACTCCTCTCCCTTCACCTAGTGATGACTGTTTCTATTATGGGGGTAAATGCAACTATGTTCCATTTTGTAGTGGCCTTCTTAATGTTGGAGGTTATACTTTTATAACTGCCGTATTTAAGCGAGTGGGACCATGTACTTGTTGCACATGCTGGTATAACATATTTAATACGGATGTACTTCTGAGTGATGGACAGTTTCTGCGGATGGGTAATTTTCAGGCATTAAAAATATCGTATATACCCATCGATCCATGGATCTTCCAGAATAAGGTGCGTGCAGAGGTGAGTCAGATGAGTTTGTCCAGGCAAAGTTTTGATTTTTGGAAAAGCGTTAGAGATCAAAAAAATGCGACAAAAAGTTTGTTTCAACCTGTAACCGGAAAAATACCAAGTAATTTTGTTCAACTGGCTGGGCCGCAAGGCCACATTGAAGGCTTATTTTACGCGCTTTCGATTACCAGAAAAGCAATTTTAATTACGCGTGAAGATGTCCACCCACCAAGCATTATTCCTTCCATTCAAGTTCCTTGGACAGGCAGTTGCTTGAAATTGTTCCCAAATGCAACAACTGAAAAACCTTCTTATTGGAAGGACTAGATCTGTGGTCCCTCCAAGTATTTCAGGCTCCACTTTTATATTTTATATTCAGCATTTTACATTTTACATTCTGAATTCAATACTTCGCCGCCTGCCCCTTCTTAGGCGTTGATTTTAAAATAAACTCCCGTATATCCTCATTCGAAGTAACAAGATCTTCTGAACGCAGGTACATCATGTGCCCACTGCGATAACCCTTAAAGCTTAGTCTATCTTTCATTTTTCCACTTGGATCCAGTTGCCACATCGTGTACTTGGCGTTGAAGTAATCACAGGCTCCATCATAATACCCCGATTGAATCATCACATTCATAAACGGATTTTCTGCCATCGCCTGACGGAGATTTTCACCGGTCTTATCGCCATCACGGTTCCAGGGATGTACGGGCCCAAACATATTGTATTTTATATCGGTCTTGTACTTTAACACATCGCGGAGGTAATAATTGATGGCAGGCGTAAAGGCATGGAGCCAGGATGTGAGTTCCGAGTTGAAGTCCGGTGCATCGCCGGCCTCCATCTTGTCAATGCCTTTGTAACGTGAATCTAAGCGACCTACCGTGAAGCCACCTTTCTCGCGTAAAAGATCTTTCCAGAAAAACTGCGTTGGCACATCCAGGTTGTGTTGAAGAATTGCTTTCTCTGACAAACCTGAATAGCGCGCCATTTTAGCCGCCAATTCTTTTTTCTTCTGCTCGCTGAGGAACCCTCCACGGGAGAGTGCCGGAATCAATTCGTTAATGGTGAACTCCTCCACTTCGGGAAGCATATCTACCAGATCTTTCTGCTGTAAGTCCGCGGGGAGGACTTTGTGGTACCAGGCAGTAGCCGCAAAATAGGGAAGACGAAGTCCTGCGTCAACGGGGCCGCCTCGCTCAATTCCGAGGTCTGTCGGGGACACCAGGATCACGCCATTCAGATACATCCAGTGTGCGTTTTGTAGTTCAAGTGCAAGACCAGAGACGCGTGTTGTGCCGTAGCTTTCACCAACAAGATATTTTGGTGACGTCCATCGACTTTTTCTTGAAACAAAATTATTAAGCCACTCGGCGAGGTACTTGATGTCAGCATTCACACCAAAGAATTTTTCTTTCGGGGTATCCTTGATCAAAATTCTTGAATAACCGGTGTTGACGGGATTTACAAAAACAATGTCCGCTACATCCAAAACGGAATATGGATTTTCCTTAATTCCGTAAGGTTGTACAGGATAGCCTTCGCTGTCAATCTCCAGAATGCGTGGTCCCGTGTAGGCGATGTGCATCCAAACAGAGGCTGAGCCCGGTCCGCCGTTGAAAGATATGATCAACGGACGGGTAGACTTGTTTGTAATATCTGTTCTTTCATAATAGGTGTACTCCAGCGCAGCGATGGCTTTTCCATCTTCATCCCACACGGGCTGCGTGCCGGTGGTTGCTGTGTAGGGAAAGCGTTTTCCTTTCACAGTTACCTCCCAGTTTGTGGTGACCGTGGAGTCTCCGGGAAGCTTACGGGTTTTTTGGGCGGTAGTGTTGACTGCGAAAGCAAAGCACAGGAGAATTGTTAAGATGGGTTTTGTCATGAGAGGGTTAATTTGAAAATGAGGCAATTTGAAGATTATGAATTCTAAGCAAACGGCTGATCGATTGCAGGGCTCGGCTGTGAAAACCATTTCACTCCGCCTTCGGTCATGTACGCACAATCTTCCAATCGGATTCCAAACTCTCCATAGATCGAAATGGTTGGCTCGATGCTGAAGCACATGCCAGGTACAAGTGGTTGCTTGTTTCCAAGGACCATGTTGCCCCATTCATGTCCATCCATACCAATGCCATGTCCGGTGCGATGGGCGAGGCCCGGAACTTTGTAGCCTGGACCAAAGCCGGCATCGGTGATAACCTTGCGTGCCGCGATGTCCACATTTTCGCAGGGGTCACCCAGCTTTGCGGCGGCAAACCCGGCCGACTGTGCTTTCTTCTCCAGATCCCAGATTTCCCGCTGGCGTTTTGTTGGTTCACCAAAAACAACTGTGCGGCTAATGTCTGAGGCATAGCCACCTATTTGGCAACCGCCATCCATTAGTACAATGTCGCCCTTCTGTAATTTTTGTGGCTCGATGCTGCCATGCGGGAAAGCACTGGGTGCACCAAATGACGCGCCCGCTCCTCCACCGGGAGCACCAAGTCGCTTGTGGGCTTCAGAAGTGTTTCTTGAATAGTCTCCTTGCGACATACCTTCGGTGAGCATGGCCACGGCGACCTTATATGCTTCGATTGTTATGTCATTTGCTTTTTGCATTAAAGCAAGTTCAGCCGGACTTTTTATCAAGCGGCATACAGCGGTTACCGGATCAGCGCTTTGATAATTTATGTTCGGTGCTTCTTTTCGTATTCCATCAAACAGGAAGAAACGTACGCGTTCCTCCATCCCGACTTTCCCAGTGCGAATACCGATATCAGAAAAAATTTGGGCAACAAGTTTATAGGGACTTTCATGCTCTTCCCACACACGAAGGTCCGTGCCGATTTTCATGAGTTCGCGGATTCGTTCCTCTTCAAAATGTGGGCCTATATATTTTACATCACCTTTTGCAGGAATGATAGCGGACATCATCCGTTCGCTATTGCCCCAACGGATGCCCGTAAAATATTCCATGCTGGTACCTCCGTCAAGGAATATTGCATCGATTTTGCTGTCGGTCATCAGGCGTTGTGCCTTTTCGATACGGCCTTTGCGCTCTTCAACTGAAATCGGTACAACATCGATTGCCATGGATTTTAAGTCATCCAAAGGCGAAGTCGTCTTCTCTGATTGTTCAGCCGGAGTATTGCAGCCCGACAGACCCGAAAGCAACGTTGCAGCGCCGGCGCTGATGGCAGAGGTCCGGATAAAATTTCTACGGTTGATAGGCATGAGATCAGGATTATAGGATTTTGGATACAATGGGTAAAACTAATAGTTTATGAAAGCTGCACAAGCTAGATTTATATGGATGGCTGTCCTCCGCTTTACCTTTCCAAGGCTCAAAAGTTTTATCTGACAATAGTATTGTAATTTCATCCACAATATGAAAACGTTCGAGATTAGCAGTTCAAGGTGGCAATCCAGATTCTCAACATTATCGCTATTTATTTTCAACATTGCCTGTCTCGACAGGATCAATATTGACGCTGCATCCTATCCAACTTATCCCGTTCCAATTGTTGTTGATGGGTCCATTTCTGATGGTCCAGGACCTTATGTAATCAAAATAACATCAGCCTATGATGTCGAAGCAAAAGAATCATTTCGTTATGGAATTTCGGTGAAAAAGCTCCTCATTTTCGACGATCAAGGAACATCCGAAATTCTTACTGAATTGAGCCGGGGGATATATTCCACTAGTCCAAATGGGATACGTGGAACTGTTGGAAGGGTCTACACGATTAGATTTGAAGTGGGCGATGGTCGCATCTACGAATCAAGACCAGACACGCTATATCCGACAGGAGGTGTAGACAGTATTTACTTTAAGTTTAGGTCAGATCCGGCTGATAAATATGTCCCTAACCAAGGTTCCACAAAACACGGGTTCGATGTATTTTTTAATGCAAAATCAAGGGACAGCAATAGTTCTCAATTTTTGTGGAAGTATACCGCCACTTTCAAGGTAACTCTTCCTTGCTGTACTTGTTGGGCTCCTTTAACAAACGCCGTACCTATTGTCAGCGATCTTCAACTCACGAGGGGTGGACGCTTCAATGGGATAAGAGCTGAATATCTCCCGATAGATGGTTATACATTCATGTACAAGGTTTATGTTAATATTGATCAGTTAAGTCTATCACGCCAATCTTTTGATTTCTGGAGAGCTGTTCGGGCTCAAAAGTTAGCAGCTAACAATGTATTTCAGCCCATTACAGGCAAGATCCCAAGTAACTTTATTCAAATTAACGGACAGGATTCAGAACTAATGGGGATATTTTATGCAACCTCAATTAGCAGCAACGCCATCTATGTTACCAGGAATGATGTTCCCCATACCGTTACAATACCTAAGTTAGAATTGGCACCGGGACAGGAGAATAAAAAGTGCATGGACTACTTTCCAAATTCTTCCTTATTACAACCATCTTTTTGGATAGACTAATTACTTGAATATTCTTTACCCTCACCCCGGATTCAGCCTGGCAGGAGTATCTAAAATTTTAAACTGTATTTAATGAGAATAAAAGACGCTATTTAGAAACCAAATTAATAGCAATTTTATGTAATTTGAACTCAATGAATAAGAGACTCTTAATGGATGCTGGAAATATTATTTACATACTGTTGTTTAGTATTTGGATGTTGCAATCCTGCAGGAGCGATCATACGGCTGTAGCTCCTACCAATGTACAACTGACCACCGAAATAAGTAACGATGGTTCCGGCTATGTTAAGTTCATTGCAACGGCGGATAATGCACAGTATTATTATATTTCATTCGGTGATATGAGCGGGGCCACTCCATTTAAATCTATTTCGGGCGTTGCAGACCATATCTACAATAATTCCGGAAATTATGAAGTGGCAGTTACAGCAAATACGAATGAGCAGGTATTCACCAGTTTCTCGACAAGCATTTCAGTTTCGTTAAATGTTCCGATACCTTCCGGGGGCTATACCAGTGCCGGCAGTTACAGTGGCATGACCCTGATAAAGGCAGAGGAGTTTTCCACTTCTTCCATAGACCCGTCTAACTGGACCTTCGAAATCGGGGACGGCTGCCCCAATTGTGGGTGGGGAAACAACGAACTTGAATACTACACCAGCCAAAATGCATTCATACAAGATGGGTACCTCATTATGAGTACACTTATGCGTGATAAATATTAAAATTTTGAACTACATTTTAGGAAGAATTAAGTATCCTATGAAAAAAATCAACTATCTGTTTATTGGATTGCTGTTTATCAGTCCATTGGTTTGGTGTCAAACGTTCACGCTGGAATCGGCCAAAAGCTACCCTTTTCCAACGGAGCTGACAGCCGCTTCGCAAGGCTCCAAAATTACCTGGGCATTAGAAGAACAGGGCAAGAGAAATGTCTATGTGGCCGAGGGACCTGATTTCAAGCCACGGAGGCTGACTAACTATCAGCAGGATGATGGTCAGGAGATCACCAGTTTATCCATTTCGACCAACGGTCAGTGGGTAGTATTTGTACGAGGTGGCGATCACGGATCAAACTGGGACGACCAACTTCCGGTCAATCCTACTTTCAATGCGACACCATTAAAAGTGAAAGTGATGAGCATTCCTTTTGCAGGAGGCCAAGGAAAGACATTATCCGAAGGCGATTCACCTACTATCTCACCAAAAAATGATGCTGTAGTATTTATTAAAAGTGATCAGGTTTGGACTGTACCGATTGATGGAGTATCTGAAGCAAAAAATCTATTTACCACGCGTGGCACAGTCAGTTCATTAGAATGGTCGCCGGACGGATCACGCCTTGCGTTTGTTGCCTCCCGGGGTGATCACTCTTTTATAGGTGCATTCACAAATGCGGAAACTCCAATCCAATGGATCGCCCCTTCCTTTCATCGTGACGGTTCACCGCGGTGGTCACCAGATGGAACTCAGCTAGCGTTTATCCGGACACCCGCGGCAGGAGGAAGCCTCGATTCTCTTTTAGTGAGAAGACATCAACCGTGGTCAATTTGGATTGCTGATATAAAAACTGCAAATGCATCGCAGCTTTGGAAAGCGCCTGAAACTTTGGCGGGATCCTATCCCACTACGCACGGTCAAACCAATTTGAACTGGGCTGCCGGCGACCGAATTACTTTCTTATCGTATCACGATGGCTGGCCGCACCTTTACTCCATACCCGTTAGCAATTCTACCGCTGGACAGGAATCAAAAGCTTTATTGTTGACACCGGGATCGTTCATGGCCGAGCACATCAAATTAAGTTCTGACAGAAAATGGCTGGTGTTCAGTGCTAATACCGGTCCGGATAAATTGGATATTGATCGCCGGCATATCGTTCGTGTTCCCGTGGACAAAGCAACGATGGAGGTGATGACACCGGGCGCCGGTTTAGAATGGACGCCAACGGTGACAGGAGATGGAGCGAATATGGTTTGCCTGAGTGCTACGTCACAGCGACCGCCTTTGCCGGCAGCCATAAGCTTTACCTCAAAATCTCCGATGAAATTGATCGGGCAGGAATTGATTCCAAAGGATTTTCCCGAAATGAATTTTGTTACTCCCAAACAGGTAACTTTTAAATCGCCTGATGGCTTTACCATTCATGGACAATTGTTTGAGCCTGCTGGTGGCCCAATTAAAAAGTCTGCGATTATCTACGTTCACGGAGGACCACCGCGACAGATGCTGCTGGGGTGGCATTATTCGGATTACTATTCAAACGCTTATGCATCGAATCAACATCTCGCCAGCCTTGGTTTTGTCGTGCTTGCGGTGAATTATCGCCTGGGTATTGGTTACGGATTTGAATTTCATCAACCTGAAAAGACGGGAAGTGCGGGAGCTTCTGAATATATTGACATAAAAGCTGCCGGACAGTGGCTAGGAGCACAACCGCAGGTAGATCCAAGCCGGATTGGAATTTATGGTGGGTCGTATGGAGGATTTCTTACTGCCATGGCACTGGCCAGAGATTCAAAAATATTTGCTGTAGGCGTAGACATACACGGGGTACATGATTGGACGATGGACCGTACGAGAAATTTGATTTCACCAGATCGCTATGAAAAGGTGCCCAATGCTGAGCGCGCGCTGCAAGTAGCGTGGGAGTCTTCACCGACTGCCTATGTTTCGACGTGGACTTCGCCTGTGTTGATCATTCATGGCGATGATGACCGCAATGTCCGGTTCAGTCAGAGCACGGATCTTGTGAAACGATTGGAGAAAAAAGGGGTGCCCCTCGAGACCCTGGTGATTGTCGACGACACACACCATTGGATGAAGCAAAGCAATGCTATTAAAGTGTATGGCGCTGTGGCGGATTATTTTGTAAGGAAGTTGAAAGAACCAACGATGATCAAACCAGCCAGGGAATAGGCTTGTGGCATGACTCCAGGTCAATCGTCCAAAAAATTATCCATTGAAGTTTCCAAGTCCATTGGGGATGTATCTATCAAAATCGTGGATGCAGAAAAACCAAAGGCAGTGATGACATTAGCTCATGGGGCAGGAGCCGGCATGGAGCACATGTTTATGGAATCACTCGCAGAGCTGCTGGCAAAAGCATCCATCACTTCTGTCCGGTTCAACTTTCCTTACATGGAAAACAAAAAGGGAAGACCCGATCCGGCACCCGTCGCGGAAAAAACAGTGGAGGCAGTCATCAATACGACCCATGAGTTGTATCTAAAGCTTCCGTTGTTTGCGAGCGGTAAGTCGTTTGGAGGCAGGATGACTTCGCAGCGACTTTCGAAAGAATGTCCTGCGTTTATAAAAGGAATTATTTTTTTTGGTTTTCCCCTTCACCCGACTGGTGCGCCTGCCACTGAACGGGCAAATCATCTGGCTTCCATCTCAATTCCCATGTTGTTTCTCCAGGGCACCCGTGATGCGCTTGCCGAGATGAAATTGATGGAAGGGGTTGTAAATAAACTTCCATCTGCCAGATTGAAAAAATTTGAAGGTGCGGACCATTCTTTCAAAGTTTCTAAAAGCCAACTTATGAAAGAGTTAGCGATGGAGTCAAGTCAATGGATCGATCAATTAATTAATTAACTAGATAATAGTCCTACTTTGTCATATTTAGTTTTTTGGGTCACAACGAGCACAACGAAGCAGGGCCAATGATCCGCTGGACCTTGATTTCGTAGTGCTCGTAGTGGTTCGTTGTGTTCTTCGTGACCATACTTCTGACTCGCTCTTCG
>JANXYC010000256.1 GCA_025350305.1 Cyclobacteriaceae bacterium
CGAAGAGCGAGTCAGAAGTATGGTCACGAAGAACACAACGAACCACTACGAGCACTACGAAATCAAGGTCCAGCGGATCATTGGCCCTGCTTCGTTGTGCTCGTTGTGACCCAAAAAACTAAATATGACAAAGTAGGACTAATCGATCCACCCCATCGTCCTCTTCACTGCCTTCTTCCAACCATTGTACAGTCTTGTTCGGGTTGATTCGTCCATCTGTGGAGTAAACAGTCGCTGTACCATCCTGTTCTTAACAATATCTTCTTTCTTCCAAAGTCCAATTTGAATACCCGCTAAATAAGCCGCTCCCAAAGCCGTCGACTCAATCACTTCAGGTCGTTCCACGATCGTGTCCAGGATGTCTGCCTGGAATTGCATTAAAATATTATTCGCGCACGCGCCCCCATCAACTTTCAAACTGGCCAATTTCAAACCGGCATCCTCCTGCATTGCATCAAGAATATCCTTCGTCTGAAAAGCCAGTGACTCCAATGTTGCCTTTATGATATGATCCTTGCCCGTGTCACGCGTGAGGCCGAAGATGGCGCCACGCGCATACATGTCCCAATATGGTGCGCCAAGTCCGGCAAAAGCAGGTACAACATATACTTCATTGGAGCCCAGTGCTTTGCCAGCAAAGTACTCCGAATCTTTTGATTGATCGATCAGGTGCATGCTGTCACGCAACCATTGCACCGCGACGCCAGCTATAAAGACACTGCCTTCGAGAGCATACTCTATTTTTCCATCCAGTCCCCAGGCAATGGTAGTGATTAATCCATTTTTAGAAAGTTGAATTTCACTTCCTGTGTTCATCAACATGAAGCAGCCGGTACCGTAGGTATTCTTGGCCATACCGGGCTCGAAGCATGCCTGACCAAACAAGGCAGCTTGCTGATCACCTGCAACACCCGCGATGGGAATTTCAACCCCATCCAATTGCCAGGTACCAAAAAGACTGGCAGAAGGCCGGACCGCAGGCAACAATGAAGACGGTATTGATAACTCTTTTAACATCTTTTCATCCCACTTCAATTCACGAATATTATAAAGCATGGTACGCGAAGCATTGGAATAATCCGTTGCGTGAACTTTACCATCGCTCAATTTCCACATCAGCCAACTGTCGATCGTTCCAAAAGCTAATTCTCCTTTCGCAGCCCTGTCTTTCACTCCTTCTACATTATCGAGTATCCATTTTACTTTGGTTGCAGAGAAGTAGGAGTCAATCACAAGACCCGTGTTATAGCGTACATAATCACTTAACCCTTTTGCTTTCAACTCCTCGCAGATCGGTGCGGTACGCTTGTCCTGCCAGACGATTGCATTGTATACAGGTTCGCCCGTTTTGCGATCCCAAATGACGGTGGTCTCACGTTGATTCGTAATCCCTATCGCCGCGATAGATGCCGGCTTTATATCATTTTCGTGAATGACTTTCAGGAGCATATCCAGTTGTGTCTTCCAGATTTCCTTCGGATCATGCTCCACCCATCCGGAGTGTGGAAAAATTTGCCGGAACTCCTGCTGTGATACCCCCTTGATCCGGCCTTGTTCATCAAACAGTACCGCGCGCGAACTCGTTGTGCCTTGATCCAAAGCGATAATGTATTTAGTAGCCATTAATCTAAAAGAAAAGTTGATAAACTAATACGCCTACGATGCCGCCAATGATCGGCCCGACCACTGGAATCCACGCATAACCCCAATCCGAAGACCCTTTGCCAAAAACGGGGAGGATCGTATGGGCGATCCGCGGACCTATGTCGCGCGCAGGATTAATTGCAAAGCCTGTAGTACCGCCCAAACTCAATCCAATTGAAATTATCAAGAGTCCTACCACCAATGGATTTAAACCTTGGGTGAAATCATTAGCGCCGATGAACAACAAGCCAAGTACTAAAACCGCCGTTGCGAGGATTTCACTTACGACATTGGAGAACGTATTCCTGATAGCAGGAGCTGTGCAAAAAACACCAAGTTTAGTCGCCTGATCGTCTGTTCTTTTCCAATGTGGAAGAAAGTGCAGCCACACGATAAATGCGCCGACGACTGCGCCTGACAATTGTGCGGTTACGTATCCCGCAACATCACTCCAGGGAAAATCACCCTTCATCGCGAAGGCGATAGTAACCGCAGGATTTAGATGTGCACCGCTGATCTTACCTACAGCATAGATGGCGAGCGTTACCGCCAGGCCCCAGCCAATTACGATAGTAAGCCATCCCGCATTCTCGGATTTAGTTCCTTTCAGAACTACTCCCGCTACCACACCATTACCCAGGACGATCAAGAGCATGGTGCCAAAGAATTCTGCTACATATGCATTCATAGATTAGTAAGTTAATGTGTACTGATAGTGACGACAATATCTTCCTCCGGTTTCATGACCTTCACCAACATAGTAGCAAAGGAAGCAATCAAAAGTAACGTGCCGGCAAACGTAATGGCATTCAATGGGTCCTTACCGAGAAAATTTTCAAATATATAACCAAAGGTCGCGGTCTGAAGGATCATCGGCACTACAATCATCATATTAATAATTCCCATGTACACGCCATACCGCTCTTTTGGTATGCTACCCACGACCATGATATAAGGAACACCCATCATACTCGCCCACGCAACACCAAAGCCGATCATGGGAGCGAACAGAAAATATTTGTTTTCAATGTGGGGTATGATAAATAATGAAACTGCCGCAAAACCCAGGCACACCACATGAACATACTTGGCGCTGATTTTTTTTGACAGCCACACTAAACCAAATGCCGACAAAAAGGTGATAATATTATAGAACCCGTTCACCAATCCTGTCCAACCCACTGCTTCTTCATATAGTTTCGGATCAATTTCAGAGGACGTTTTCCAAACTGATTTAGCGATGCTGTGAGAAATGAATTGCCAATAGCAAAACATTGCGTACCACTGAAACAAATAGACAAGAGCAAGTTGCCACAACATTTTTGGCATATCACGAATGGCAAAGAAAATTTCGAGGAAAGGAGTTGCTAATCCTTTTGAATGGGCGCGCAATGCCCTCAACTCTTCTTCAGTAGGTTGAATTTCAGGAGTCGTGGATACGGACCATAGCACGGAAGAAATCGAACAAACTGCGCCCACAAAAAAGGAACCGAAGACCCAGTAGGGAATTCCTGCTTTACCACTCGCTGAAACTGCTTCACCTGTAATCACCTGCTGAAAAAAGTACAAGGAGAGATTGGCGAGTGTAATTCCCAGGCCGGTAAAAAAACTTTGGGTCAAAAAACCCATCGCCCGTTGTTTGGCAGGCAATTTATCGGCAATGAACGCCCGGTATGGTTCCATCGCCGTATTATTGGCGGCATCCAGTATCCACAACAGGCCTACGGCCATCCATAACTCGCGGCAGAAAGGAAAAAGAAATAAGCTTAAGCTGCAAAAGATAGCACCAATTAAAAAGTAAGGTTTTCTTCTCCCCCATCGTGGGTGCCAGGTTTTATCACTAAGGGCACCAATAATTGGTTGGATAAGGAGACCCGTCATCGGTCCGGCTAAATTCAGGAGGGGCAAATCTTCCGGCCTTGCATCCAGGAACGTGTAAAGAGGATTAATGGCGGTCTGTTGCAAACCAAAGCTGTACTGGATCCCAAAAAAACCAACGTTCATGTTGATGATTTGGGAAAAAGTGAGCGAGGGTTTTTGAAAGGACATTACTACCCTAGGGTTAAGATATATTAAAATTCATCTATTTAGTCAATGGAAAAGGCCAGTCAATATGACGAATTTATATGATTTTGACGAGAAGTCACCAAAAATCAAAGCAAAGCGCTACGCCTAAAATATTTTATGGTTATCTTTGAATATCCATACACTTGTGAAGCTCTTTATCACGCGATTCATATTTTTATTATTGATTTCCTGTTGTGGCCTTTCTTGCAAGAATGACCAAAATCAAGTCAATCCCGACTTATATTTTAAAACGCTTAAGGATGGGTCGGTCATCTGGAACTTGGCCAACATTGAGCTTGCCGTACCGAATCCAGCTTCGATCACTAAAGTGGAGATATTTGCGAATTCCCAGGCCCTCTTCACACTGACTCAACCATCTTTTAGTGCAAGCTGGAATACCCAAGGCGTCGAAGATGGAGAATATGAATTGAAGGCGATCAGCACAAATCAACAAGGCAATCAACAGACCGCCAGCATCAAAATTACTGTTCAAAATACTCTCCTCTCATTTACGGTTGAAAACAATCATTTACGCTCCAGCAGTGGACAGCTGGAAAAAGGCTGGGTATTTATCTCGTCGTTAAGCGGTGAATTGCTCGCTTCTGCAGAATTTAAGAATGGTGAAAAAATAAAACTCCTTAATCCGGAATACACCGGTAATTCATTCATCCTGAGTGAAGCGTACTTAAGAAATGGAGTATCCTTGGACATTGCCAGTTTTCAGGATGTTCAGCGGGGTCAGTGGACATTGGCAAGAGTTGATCAAAGCCCCACGGTGATCGGGCGACTTTCCATTAGTTTTAAAGACTCGGTGGGCATTCATCCGTATTACGTTAGTACAAGCGGGGATTCCAGAGTGTTTTATGAAGGGGGCAATTCGATCCTTCTAAACCTAACTCAATCCCCTACTCGATTGTTTATCCGGGAAATAGATAAAGAAATCAATCACTATGATTTGATTGAAGGCCTGATATTTAGTGAAGCTTATAAAGGATTATTTTCCCAATTAAATAAGCCTCTAAAAACTTTTGATACACCTACCTTGGGCGGGGCCCAAACGGTAGGCGTCCGATTGTATGGATTTCCAAGCGCCACTTCGTTTCAAGAATTCTATCAACTGGGTGTCTTTTCGCTTAATCAAGGAAGCGTCAAAATTGAATATCCTGGAACATACTTCCCTGTCTACGGGTCAGAAAGTTTGTTTCGAGGAAATAATATACGGATAAACGCATTTAACCCGACCAAAATGTATGACGTAGCACCACTTAAAGCACAAGTTATTTTTGAGAACAAAGGCAAAATTTCTGCTACGGTGGCGACGTTTGGAGATTTTGACATATACGTTGTTGGATGGGGATACAATGATAAACGAGCTGCGTTTAGTTGGGTCGTTACTGGTGGGTCTGGGAAGAGTGAATATGTGAAACTCCCTGATTTGCCACCGTCCATACTTGGCGCCGCATCCGTTAACTTCAATACCAACAATCTGGAATTTTTTAATGTCGTGCAACTGGCAGATTATGAAATAGCCAGCGACTATCGATCCTTCATCCAATATATATCCAGGAATGGCTACAACTCCCCCTATGTATTCGGAAAGGGCTGGAAGGAACAGGTGTTTTCTGCGAACGGAATTACGGGTGGCGGTCGAAACAATATGACTGATATTCCTACCATCAAAGAAAAGTTGAGCAGGAGATAAAAATGATTTAGGTTTCCAAAAAAATACTTTGGTTTGAAACGAATTTATGAGTTCCAATACCACCCTATTGGGGTGATTTTTTTGTTCTTATTCCCTCTTTACGTCTCTGGTCAGCAACCGAACCTCATACTAATCGGGGATTCCACTCAGGGCTATAACACCATTAAAAAAATAATTCTTACAGGCACTGTTGTTCAATCTGCTGATAAAAAACCATTGAGCGGAGCTGCACTTTTTGTAGACGGGTTGAAATATGGAAATAGTTCAGACGTTAATGGGAAATACTTTCTCACACTCCTCCCTGGAAAATATCGCTTTTCAGTACGGCACTTAGGCATGACTCCGATCCTGATGAAAATAGCGATCTACGTTAACGGTGTATTGAATTTTGAAATGCTTGAAAAATCGGAGGCGTTAGAAGAGGTTGTTATTCGGGCAAGAAAAGAGGACGAAAATATTAAAGAACCCCTGGCCGGAGTGACGAAATTCAATATCACCGAAATAAAACGACTACCGTCTTTTATGGGTGAAGTGGATGTAATCAAGAGTCTGCAATTGTTACCGGGAATAAATACAGTCGGAGAAGGTAGCGCAGGTTTTAACGTTCGGGGTGGTCGAATTGATCAAAATCTTGTATTGATGGATGGAGGTCAATTATTTAACTCGTCCCACGCACTGGGCTTACTCTCCAATTTCAACCCAGATGTAGTGGAGGATTTCACGCTCTACAAAGGAAATGTCCCGGCGCAATTTGGAGGAAGGGCCTCGTCTGTATTGGATGTCAGAACCCGAAGCGGAAATTTTGAAAAATTTAAAGTAAAAGCCGGCGTTGGTTTACTATCGAGTCGCATTGCCCTGGAAGGTCCCATCATTAAAGACAAAACTTCCATAATTGTCGGTACGCGTTTTTCCTATTCAGATTGGATCTTAAAAAATGTTGGCAACATTGACGTCCGACAGAGCGCAGCATCATTTTATGATATCAATGGTAACATCACGCATAAATTTAGTGACAAAAATTCGATAAGTATCTCCTATTACCGCGGAAATGACTACTTCCGTTATTCGCACGAATTTGGATATGAGTATACTTCCCAATTGCTGAACTTTAGATGGAAAAGTCTCCTGAGCGAGCGATGGTCCTCTACCCTCACCGCCGTTGGAGGAGATTATCAAAGCAAATTATATGATTTTAATATCATAACGGCAAGAAGCCTGACCAATGGCATTGGGTACTATCAGCTTAAACAAAATTTTCTATATACGCTTGATGAGAAGCACGCACTCAACATTGGTGCAGACGCAAATGTTTATATCGGAAAACCGGAAGTATCAAATCCATATGGAGCGTTCTCTTCTACCGCCAGTAAGCGAGTAGAAAAAGATCGCGGCCGCGAGATCGGTTTTTATGCAAATGAAGAATTTAACATCTCTCCCGCCGTTTCAATAGCAGCAGGTCTTCGTTATTCCATGTTTCAAAATACAGGTCCTGATACTGTATTTTCATACAAACCTGGAGAAGTCAAAAGCTTAGCAACATTAGCAGACACCACACACTATGGTTCGGGCGAGGTCATTAAAACGTACGCTGGCTTTGAACCCAGAATCTCTATGCGTGTTAGCCTTTCAAAAGATCAATCCATCAAGGTCAGTTATAATCGAATGAGACAATACATCCACCTGATCTCAAATGGTACGGCGCCTACTCCTGTGGACATCTGGCAGGTCAGTAATCCGCACATAGGTCCCCAGGTGGCAGATAATTATTCAATAGGTTTTTTTCAAAATGTGAAGGAGAATATGTACGAAATCTCATCGGAGGTTTTTTATAAAACCATTGCCAACCTGGTGGAATACAAAGACTTTGCGCAGCTCCTATTAAACAATCATTTAGAAACTGAACTTTTGCAGGGAAAAGGAAAAGCGTATGGCGTTGAGTTGTTTGCAAAGAAGAATATTGGAGCCTGGACAGGATGGATTTCCTACACCTACCTGAGGTCCTTCATAAAAGTGGATGGGATTCACCCCGAAGAGCGGGTCAACCAGGGAAATTGGTATCCAACTAATTATGATAAACCTCATACGGTCAATATAACCGCCAATCATAAGCTTGGCAAGAACGCACGTTTTGCCACCAACTTTACCTATAGCTCGGGAAGACCAACCTCCGCATTGGTCTCAAATTATCAGGCAGGATCGGTAGCCATCCCGGTTTACTCAGAACGTAATCAATACCGGATACCAGATTACTGGCGGTTGGATATTTCCATTACCATCAATGATGTTTTTAAGAAAATTGACGACAACCTGACTTTTTCCGTGTATAATTTATTGGGAAGGAGAAATGCGTATTCTATATATTATCAACAACCGGCAGGTTCCTTCATTCCACAGGGGTACAAATTATCCATTCTTGGAAGTGCCCTTCCTTCCATCACCTACAATGTTTCGTTCTAGCCATGCAAGTAAATAACGTTTTACTTTTTTTGTTGCTGATGCTATCCAATAATTGCAAAGATCGTTATCAATTTTCCGCCATTCGGACTAAAAATAAATTGGTTGTCAACGGTAGCATTACCGATATGGAAGGTCCCTCCTATTTGAAACTCGGCACAACAAGCCAAATAGAAAAGGATTCCGACCCATTACCAGGTGCTCACGTGAGTATCATCGACGAAAATGGAACACGTGAAGATTACGTAGACATGGGGGATGGTAAATATCGGATGGATGGAAAAACTGTTAAAGGATCCAGAAATGGAACCTATATGCTTGAAATTGAATTGCCAGACGGCCAGAAGTATCGATCATCACCTGAAAAGATGCCTTCACCAACTGGAACCGATAGCGCCCATTTTAAAGTCACAAAGGACAAGGTTATCAGTTCAGAAGGCTATCTGGTCGATAATACCAACATTGCTGTCCTGTTAAATACTCGGCTGCCTAAAACTGAAGCGCCGGCTTACTTTCGATGGGGCATTGATGAAGTGTATTGCATCATCCCGACCTGTCGACCGGGATCAATTGCTTGTCCTCCATTTTGTTACATTTATCAACCCGTGAGCAAATTTAATCTGAAAATCATTCTATCTTCAACTTCTCATGAATTGGTGTTCAAGGGTATCTTATTACAAACAAGAGCTGTTGACTTTACTTTTCTTGTGCGACACTACTTCAACATTACTCAATACTCCATGAACTTGAAAGCGTACGACTATTGGAAAAAAGCTGAACTTCTCACCGAACGGAACGGGTCAATTTTTGATACACCCCCTACTAACATTCCTGGAAATATTTATAATATTGCGGACCAGTCTGAGCAGGTATTTGGATATTTCGAAGCCTCTGCTGGCGTACTTACGCGCGTTTTTATTGACCGCGGTTACATCCCTATAGACATTACCTCTTGTGACTGGAGTTATCTTATTCCAGGAGGTAATCCATACTCGTACTGCCTGAATTGTAACGCCATCAAGGGTAGCACCAATATACCCCCGGTATGGTTTTTTTAAAGAGTCTGGCCATCCGTTAGTAACAATTTCTGGTTAGCAATGTTTAAGATGGTGATTGAGTTTCAAAAATCATGAAGAAATGAAATGAAATCAAATTTTTTTCAGATTGCCCTCTTGCTACTTCTTTTCAACAATTGCAAAGATAAGTATGATTTCAAATCGAACGGCGGTATAGGTAATTTGGTGATCGATGGGAATATTACTGACGGCCCCGGCCCCTATTTCTTAAAACTCAGCACAACAGCCGGAGTCTACCTTAGTCCCGCGCCCTTGACAGGCGCCTCAATAGATATTGTGGATAACACAGGAAGTCACGAGAGTTATGTAGAAATAGGAAAGGGAAAGTATAAGCTGAACGGGGCCGTGGTGAAGGGTGTTAAGGGGGGCGCTTATTCGATCGAAATTATCTTATCAGATGGAAGACATTACAAGTCCACTCAGGAAGCAATGCCACTTCTTCAATCCCAGGACAGCGCTTCATTCGAAGTTGCAAAAATAAGGCTTGTAAGCAGTGAGGGGGTTCCGGTTGACAATTTGGTAGTCAAAGTCTTCCTGAATTCCATTCTCCCTAAGACGGATGCCCCAGCTTATTTCAGATGGTCGGTAGATGAAGTCTATCGCCTATACCCAACGTGTTTTCCGAATCCCTTCAATACATGTCCTCCCACCTGCTACATCAGCCTGCCGGTCACGAATAGCAATCTGGAGATAGTCAACGCTTCGGAATACACCGATCGAAGACTTGATAATATTTTGCTCATGACGCGTGACGTTGACCACACATTTCAATCAAAACACTACTTCAACATAAACCAATACTCATTAAACAAGAACGCCTTTGCTTATTGGCGGAAAGTTAATGGGCTCGTCACACGTAAGGGTTCAATTTTTGATACGCCAGCGGCCAATTTGCAGGGCAATGTGTTTAACGTCTACAATTCTGAAGAAAGGGTGTTTGGATATTTTGAAGCATCCCTTCAATATACAACGCATGTAGGTGTCGCGCGTGGATACATTCCCGGCGACCTGGAAAATCCATGCAGATTCACAGGGCTAAGAAACTTTGGAAATAACTACCCAAAAGTGTGTATAGATTGTCTGTCAATTGATGGCAGTACAAATACACAGCCATCCTGGTTCGAGTAGGAGATCCACAACAACTTATTGTCCCGCTTTTCTAGTCTTCACCCGATCAATAATAAAGTACCCAACCTTCCTTCCCTGGGCTTTTCCAATTTCACATGCTGGTGTGTAATGAATTCCCCCATACATCCTGCTCACGGCTGCTTCACTCGCAGCATCAAGAAATGATTTGAAATTGCGGGGCAGCATACCAAATTCCACTTCCGTAGAGTCTGTAAAAGCAAAGTTATCGCCAAATAATTTAGTGAGCGTTACAGCCGCGGAAGCTGAAATCACACTGTGTCCGCTCGTATATTCAGGAAAGGGAGGAGTTTGCAAAAGTGGAATCCAATTCTCATCAATGTATTGATTGATATAGGTCTCTGGCCGGATCATCCGGCTTCTGTATTTCTCATCCCAGCAGCTGATAAAACCATCGATCAAAGAAAGTGAAACCATCACATAGGCCTCCGCAGATTTAAGCATATCCACCTTCTGTTGGGCACAAACAACGTGTGTTATATTCATCCAATGCCCTCCCGGGGAAATCTTTTTGGTTGCAAACATAACATGACCTTTCACATTCATGACAAACGGATTGCAATCCCAAAAACTTGCCACCGCCCGTTGTTCCTCGGTGAGATTTTTCCCAGTCTCATACACTTCAAAGGCCTCCTTGAAGAACTTACTTTTTTTGTCAATAGAAAAAGGGGTGGGCCCCAAGGGTTTGAATTGTGCTGCCGAGTCGATGACAAACGTTCTGATCTTATTCCAGTGAGGTTCTACCGCATCCATGTAGGCCGGCGGCGTTGGCTTCCATGTCGCGGGGTCCGTCTGAATCGAGTATTTCGGGAAAGAACGGGTTTGCTTGTAGTTATCGGTCGATGACCACAGCAAAATGTGGTCAGCTACCTGTGTCCCGTACTCAATCGATCGATCAAACACATCATCCGGAATACCTGAATTTTTAAATTCTTTCATGATCCCATTGTAAAAAACATCCATTTTGTCTTCCGAAAAAACAAATGCTCTGCCTACCACGAGTGTTGCCTGCACAGACGCTAATGGATAACAATATTCCCGGTCATCTTGTGGTTGGGGCACAGCCTTCAGTCCATGGACCTGACCGGCAAGACTGACAAATTTTTTATCTGCATGAATCAATGCCTCATAGCCTGCAATGCTGGAATAAGCATAAATTCTGCTGGCAACGGGTGGCGAGAAAATGTCGTGAACAATTCTGTCCGTAATTGCTTTGATGGACCGGTGAAGTAATTCCGGATTGTTGGTCAGTATGCGGTAGTCTCTTTTTTCTTTGGCACATCCTGTCAGCATCAAAATTAAAAGCGCGGTTCCCAAAATGCTCCTCATTTTCTTCCAATAAAACATAGTTTTTTACTTTACAGAATAGCTAGTCTTGTTCACCCCCACACCTCTTATTTCAAGTGATTTCCAATTGTTGGGAATTTTTGTTTTGATTTGGGTAATACCTGCATCACTAATCGTCAGGCCACCAAAACCATTTATCACGGCCTGAAGAAAACCTCCCGCCCCGGTTGCAAAATAGGGATTAGTCCCGCCGACAGTTTCTGCCAGTACGCCAAAGGGTGGCACTTCGTTCAGTTTATGAGCCTTGGCAAACAATTCCGTTGCTTTAGTAACATTGCCAATCCGGGAATACAAAGTAGACAATACAGAATTACCCATAGCAGGACCTTCTGGTGAATACCGCGGTTCATAATACGCAAGATCTTTTTCCACCTGGGCCTTGTCGCTTATTACGTCCAGCGGATAGGCAAGCAGGTTTACGTCTGCCTGTTTAATCATCACGCCGTCATAAGTGAAATTCTCTTTTGTCGTTCCGTCGGGAAATTTAAGGATTGGAATATTCTGTGCCACCAGTTCCCAGTCCGGGTTGGGGACCAGTCCAAGCTCTTTCGCCGATTGCGTGGCATATCGAAGTGCGGTGATGGCCATTCCGTTCGTAAAAGCATTATTGTCAATGTTCTCCTGCCACTCATTGGCGCCAATCACATTGTTTATTTCGTATCGACCAGGACCTTTCCGCTCCACGCGGCTGGCCCAGAATTCAGCGACTTCTTTAAGTACCGGATAACCCCGATCGCGAAGCCATTGTTTGTCTTTCGTGACTTGATAATACTTCCAGAACGCCCAACCAACGCACCCGGTAATATGATGCTGGAAGGGTCCTGTGAGCGCCCAGACTGGTGTATCTTCCGAGCCCTCATCGGATGACTCCCAGGGAAACATGGCACCCTGATAGCCATGTGAAAAGGCGTTTTGTTTGGCGGCACCAAGTCGTTTAAACCGGTATTCCAAAATTGATTTCGCAATTTCAGGCTGCAACATGAGCAAGGGAGGGTACATCCAAAGTTCTGTGTCCCAAAACACATGACCATTGTAACCCAAACCGGAAAGACCCATCGGTGATAGGCTATAACCTGTACCTTCTCGTGCAAAAGAATACAAGTGATAGAGCGCGAATCGAACATCCTTCTGTGTTTTATCATCTCCATCAATCACAATATCACTTTTCCAAAGTTTCTCCCATTCCGCCAGGTGTCGCTGCAACAAACGTTCAGTCCCTTCAAGTCTTGCAAAGATAGTGAGCCGCTCAGCTTCATTGAGTGGATCATTATAGTGCTCGGTAGAGGTGGCCGATGATACAACACTGAATGAATACGTCTCCCCGGCTTTTATCGACTTATTGAATTTCGCCAAGTGCATGTTGTAATCCCAATCCTCATGAATGATGGAAGGTTCTTTGCCATGAGGTTCTGAAAAAATAATGCTGTTGCTAGCCGCGACCGTATGCTTACCGGAAGGACTCTTGCCAACGGATGAAAGCAAGGGAATTTTAACGTGTGGGCGGTCGATCTCACTATAAATATTCCTCACATCGGCCAAATGGGCTGGCGATTCGATCACACTCATAGGAGTGATAGTCACATCTTTCTTTGCAGAAATAACAACAATCGACATGGCCGTGTACGGCAAATGCCGCAGCGCCATCATCGAATGCCGAACGGTCAATTTATCGCCGACGTCAAATGTTGTCACCAATATCGCTTTTCTCATATCGAGCGATTGGTGATAGTTCGAAATGTCCTTTACACCAATTCTTCTTCCGTCAACATCCAAATTCATATTGACGTGATTGAATGTTTTTAGAATGTTAGAAACACGGCCTCGCTGGTAATAATCATAAACCCCGTTTAACACGACATCCTTGACCTTCATTGGCTCAGGAGACGATACCAGACCAATCATACCATTGGCTACCGTCACACCGTAATAATTCTTAGGATCAATCGTCGTGGCTTCAATGAGCCAGGTATTTTGCTGGGCAAACAAACCTGCACTCCAAAACAAAATAAAATGAAATACAAGTGCTCTTTTCATAGGTACTAAATTTGAGGCAAGGTTACGCGCCGGCTGGCTGACAGACAAAGGCCATTTTATGATTATTTTTCTATAGTTTGATATCCAATTACAGACATATTATTTCTTGAAACTAAATAAATCCTATGTGATTTTGAAGTTCGTATCACTTGAATATCCCGACCTTCCCCCTCCACTAAAAATCCTGAAAATGAGGGCTTTACCGCTTGGAAATTGCCTTTTCCGTCACCCGTCATTACCAGCCCGTACCCCGCATCATATCGGCCAAAATCAGGCTGAGTCACATACATATTCCCAACAGCCATTAAATCGAGATGCCCATCCGAGTTCACATCGGTAACACAAATGGAATACAACGGGAAAATCTGCGCTTCCGTGGGCAAGTCTCGCATAACAAACTTACCCTGTGAATTTTCAAAATAAGAAGATTGAAAATGATATGCTAATTTCTTCTCCGATTCATTCTGCTGATCCGGTGAAAGGATATCATCTAGCTTCGCCGTATCATAGTGCTGGTACCTCAAAAACTTTTTTCTCATACCCGGAAGTTGTTTTACTAATTGATCTCTGGAAACAAAAGGATATGAAATACCTTGGTTGAAATACGTCAGAATTTGCTCCGTACTTCCGTTTTTGTCATAATCATTCACGAATAACGCTACAGGCTCCGAACTACCGGCCTTCAGCCTGGAATTAAGACCAAGATTGCCGGCGACAAAATCGATATCTCCATCTTCATCAAAATCCGCTGCTGAAATTGTATTCCACCAACCATTGGTTTTTTCCAACCCATAGTCATTGGTTTGGTTTATGAAATTACCATTTCCATTTTGGAGAAGCACGGTTATCGGCATCCACTCACCCACAACAACCAAATCGAGTTTTCCGTCTTTATTTATATCCTGCCAGGTCGCATCCGTAACCATTCCCAGCCGTCCCCCATTCACAAGTTTGTGCTCAGATACATTAGTAAAATATCCCTTTCCATCATTCAGAAGTAGAAAGCTGGCAGGGTCAATTCCGTAGTTAAATGGTATAATTCTTCCGCCGATGAATAGGTCCAAATCGCCATCACCGTCAAAGTCTGACGGCTTCACACAGGAAGCGTTTACATATATCACCGGAAGTTGATTTTTTACCTTACGAAAATTACCAGCCCCATCATTCAAATAGAGGCGCGGCAAAATCGAAGCTGATTTTAATTCTTCATTGCCCGCACTTATCACCACCAAATCCAAATCCTTGTCTCCGTCTGCATCAAAAAACGATGCGCCTACATCTTCAGAAAGAGAATCCAGTTTAAACAATTCCTTATTCGTGGCTTTAAATCCACCTTTCCGCAATTGAATAAAGAGCGCGGACGCCTGACCTTTAGACCCTCCTATGAAATAATCATCGAGGTCGTCATTATTTACGTCGCCTACTGATATTTTTGGGCCTTCGGTTGAAACCATGTGTGGAATCAATGCTTCTCGATTAAAGGCAACAAAATCATTTTCCTTGTGCTGGAACGCTGGCTGGTTTTCAATCTTTATTTTTTCAAAAAGTTGTCTTCGATCTGATAGCCCTGCTAAATCGAATACCTTCCCGGCATTTCTGTAATCTACTTCAATAATTTGATTTGTCTTTATATTCCTGAAAGTCTGAAATTTTCGATCAGGCCAAATTATAAGCATGGAATCAAGTTGCTCGGTATTTCCCAACCCAAGGGTCAGCTTGTAGTCCACGGAAGACTCATAGCCCCGGGTGGGTGCAAGTTCCTGATAAATCGTCTTGCCTTTTGCAAAAGCCAGGGTTTTCGTACCGATGCCAAACGGGTTTAATGCCCTCCCTTTAAATCGCAGTTGCAAAAAGTGGTGTGTTGAATCATTCAATGTATTTCGATAGACAAAAGCCGATTGATTAATATTGTTGACGATCAAGTCCAAATCGCCATCGTTGTCAAGATCGCAATAAGTTGCTCCATTTGAATAACTAGGCAAATCAACACCCCAATCCAGGGACTTATTTTCGAATGTAAGATTACCGGTGTTCCTGAAAATGAAATTACCAACCTTTCCATGGGGCATCCGCTTGAAGAGTTCTTCATCAGGAAGCGTTTGAGCCGAGTCACCTGAAATAAAATTCAGATAGTCCAGGTCATTTGGTCTGCGAACTATTCCATTGGTGATGAAAAGATCTTTGAATCCATCATTGTCAAAATCAGCAAGTAACGGGGCCCAACTCCAATCCGTGTCCGCTACCCCACTGAGTAATGCAATATCACTGAAGTGTCCATTTCCCAAATTCATCTGCAATGCATTCCTTGAAACCTGGTAGTAGTATCCATAACCAAGCTTAAACTTATAGATCTCATAGGAATCCTCACCAACAGAAGCTTTTAGCACCTTTTCGTCCCGAGGCAGCATATCCAGGGTAATAATATCCGGCTGGGCATCGTTGTTAAAATCAGCAACATCATTGCCCATTGAGAAGCGACTTGTGTGACTGACAGCATCTTCGATCACCTCCTTGAATGTTCCATCGCCACGGTTCAAATACAAATAATCATTTTCTCTAAAATCATTTGAAACATAAATGTCAGTAAAGCCATCTACGTTTATATCGGCAGTAGCAACGCCCAGACCAAACCCGATCTGACTGCTGTAAATTCCTGCCTGAAGGGTAACATCACTAAACAGGGTGACGCCTTTTTGCATTTCATTTCGAAAGAGGCGGTCACCTGCTAACGAATCCTTTTCAGTGCGTGTGGAAGCTCTTCCGTATGATCGTACGGAACGGACTGAATGATTAAGCAGATACATATCCAAATCACCATCATTGTCATAATCGAAAAAAGATGCCTGGGTCGACAAACCTTTGAAGTCAAGTCCATACTCGTGGGCTCTTTCTGTGAACGTGAGATCACCATTGTTAATGTAGAGCTGATTGCGGCTATCAAATTTTTTGTAATTACCCACACCGCATTGATAAATATCAAGATAGCCGTCACCGTTTACATCGGCCATGGTAACACCAGTTTTCCAATTTCCAATCCCACCGACACCCGCCTTGTCCGTAATATCCTCAAATTGAAAATTACCTTTGTTCAGATAAAGCCTGTCGGAACCCTGGTTGGATGAAAAGTAAAGATCGACAAGGCCATCGTTATTTACATCCCCGGCAGAAACACCCCCACCATTATAGAAATAAAGATATTCGATGATATTGAAATCCTCATTTTCAGTCAGTTTGTTTTCAAAAGAAATACCCGTTTCGGTTGGCAGAAGCAGTTGGAATAGGGTAGCTCGTGATTCCTCCTTTTGTTTGCAGCTCAAGAGATTGAGCCACCAAAAAATTGAGATAAGAATTATCGGGACTGCAGGTACTTCTGGTTTCTTGGCAAACAAATACAACGAATCATTCTTCATGAAATGGGCCGTGATCTATAATAACCCCTGAGCATAATAATCGTATGAGAATTTCTCATGATCTTTAAAGAAAATATTAACACAAGGGCAACTCTTCCATATAACACGGTTTCAGAAAGCTTCAAAACATCTTTTCACTGGCCTCATCCCAACTTCTCTTCCGGAGCAGGGTGACGGCTTGAGGCCGTAAAAGACAAGGTTTTTAGAGATGCCCATAAAGAATTCTATTGAATTTCATAAATCTGTAAAGCGTCATTGTTTCGGCCCACTACAACGCGGATATGCTTTCCTGATTTTATCTTCACGATATCCCGAACCTCACCGTTCAATAAAAGACCTGAAACCTTGCAAGGAATTGTCAGGAAAGAGCCGGTTCCATCGCCTTTAAGATAAAGTCCATAACTTGCATCATAACGTCCCGCCTCGGGCTTTGTTCGGAATAAGTTTCCGCCTGCAACAATGTCCATTTTGCCATCCTTATCAAAATCTTCAATCAGGATTCCATAGATCGGAGAAAACTGGGCTTCTATCGGTAGCGGTCTAACCACAAATTTCCCGCCACCTTCATTTAAGATCACCGAAGAACTTAAATTATAACTCTCCAATTTTAC
>JANXYC010000259.1 GCA_025350305.1 Cyclobacteriaceae bacterium
AGCTCATAAGAAAGATTTGGCTGTGCAGGGAAAATACGACGTGAATTTTATCAAGTTCTGGGTGGATGAAGCCGCCGGCAAGGTGTACTGCCTGTCGGAGGCACCCGATGAAGCTATGATTCACAAAACCCATCAGGAGGCCCATGGACTCTTGCCCGACCGGATCGAATTGGTATCAGATGGTCCGGAAGCATCTGTCAAGGGGGACCGACAACTCTTTTGGGACATCCACAAACTGGGACCGGGCAGCGTCACGGCAAAGGATGTAGCGGGTGCTCACGAAAAAGACCTGGCCGTTCAGGGTAAGTACAACGTCAGTTTCATTAATTACTGGGTAGATGAAAAAGCAGGTCTGGTGATGTGCCTGTCGGAAGCGCCCGATTCGCTTTCTGTTATCAAGACCCATACCGAAGCGCATGGGCTGGTGCCCAGTAGTGTTGCAAGGGTAAAGCAAGGCAACTAATGATCATTCAGCGGCAAGCCCTGCCGCTGAAATTCTTTCCAGTTTAAATATTCATCGCCCTTGCGGTGTTCTTCCATGGTAATGCAATCCTCCACCGGACAAATTAATTTACAAAGATTGCAGCCTACACATTCTTCTTCTTTCACCGTATAGGTATTGTACGGTTTGCCATAGTCTAAATTAATAGACTGATGGGAGGCATCTTCACACGCGATGTGGCACAAGCCGCAGTGAATACATTTGTCCTGGTTGATCTTCGCAATGATATGATAATTGATATCCAGATCTTCCCAGTGGGTAAGCGCGGGAACGGACTTGCCAATAAAATCATTGATCGTCTTGAATCCTTTTTCATCCATCCAGTTATTCAATCCTTCGCACATATCTTCAACAATGCGGAAGCCGTGCTTCATGACTGCCGTACACACCTGGACCGTTGTTGAACCCAACAGCATAAACTCTACCGCGTCTTTCCATGTGCTCACGCCACCAATGCCAGATATAGGAACCCTGGTTGTGACCGGATCCTGGCTGATCGTCGCCAGCATCTTCAATGCTATCGGTTTTACCGCCGGGCCACAATATCCACCGAAAACCGATTTGCCTGCAACATTCGGATTGGGCACGAGCGTATCCAGGTCAATGCCCGTTACCGATTGAATGGTGTTTATGAGAGAAAGGGCATTTGTTCCCGCCTCAACGGCTGCTTTTCCAGTAGGCACTACGGAGGTTCATTTGTTTGTAGAAATTTTTACTACCGTAATCAAACTCATGATTGCCAATCCCCATGGCATCATACCGCATCGTCATCATCATCTCCATCAGCGCTTGTCCTTTGCTGACATTTGAAAGCATGCCCGTAAACATATCGCCTGCATCAAATAAGAATGTAGTCTTTTCCTTCGCCCGGATTTCGCCAATCATGGTATTCAGTTGGGCCGCACCCCCCAACTTCGGAGACCCGTTTAACCAATATGCCGGGATGGGATCAAATGCGCTGTGAAAATCGTTCGTGTAAAGTATTGTAACCTCTTTGGTATCCGACTGCGCCTTGCTCCACAAGCAGGCAAAGAATGAAAATAAGAATAGTAAAATAAATTTCCTCACCTGTTGACATTTATCATTTAACATAACCTTCACTGTCTGCAATGGAGATCGCCTCGCTGATAATGGCCAATCCTTCATCAATCTGTTCTTTCGTTACGCAAAGTGGTGGCGCAATAAAAATATAATTCCACCTCACAAACGTGTACATGCCCAGCTCCTTAATTTTAGCAGCCACTTTGTTCATAATCACCATTTCCTCTGGCTTGGCATTGAACGGCGCCATCGGTTCTTTTGTCTTCCTGTTTCTTACCAGCTCGATGCAGCCCAATAATCCCGTTGTTCTGAAATCACCAATGCTCGGATGACGCTTTTTCATCTCCTCCACCCGCTGTGTTACATACGTTCCCATTGCCGCTGCGTTTTCAATCATGTTCTCATCTTCATAAATTTTCAACACTTCCAGCGCAGCAGCGCAGCACACCGGGTGAGCCGAGTAGGTCAGGCCCAGTGCGAGCATGGTGTCATCATAGCGTGCAGCGATCCTATCTGACACCATCAAACAACCAAACGGCAGATAGCCGGAGGTAAGTCCTTTTGCCATGGCCACCATATCCGGCACGATGCCGTGGTTCTGAAATCCAAACCATTTTCCTGTGCGGCCAAACCCGCTCATCACTTCATCCATGATGAGGAGTATCCCGTGTTTGTTACACAGTTCGCGCACGGCCGCCATATAACCTTTTGGGTATTGCAGACAACCCGATGAACCGGACTCTCCTTCCAAGAGAATAGCAGCAATTGTACCTGGTCCTTCGTAAGCAATAATTCTTTCCAATTGCGCCACCGACTCCGATAATAAACTCTCTTCACCGTATGGCCACCGGTATAGATAGGGTATGTCGATATGGACAAAATTTGGCGCCTGCTGTGAATCAGCGGGAAGCTTGCGAGGATCGCCACCCGCGGACATGACGCCATAGGTGGAACCATGATAGGACTGATACCGGCTTAAAATTTTGTGACGGCCTGTGTTCATGCGCGCCAACTTGATTGCATTCTCGATCGAGGTTGCTCCACAGACGGTAAAGAATGCCTTGTTCAGATCACCCGGACATATTTCGGCCAATTTTTTTCCCAGCTCGCCACGCGCTTTCGTAACGCAGCTTGGCGTAACATAGCTTATTTGCTGCATCTGCTCCATCACGGCCTGCGTCACACGCTGATTGCCATGACCGATATTCACATTCATCAACCCCGATGAAAAATCGATATAACGCTTACCATCGTGACCGTACAAGTACACACCTTCGCCATATTTGACAGCAATGGGTGCTATTCCTTTTTGTTTGCTCCAGGAGAATAAGGTGTAGTTAAGGTTGTCCTCAATTATTTCCTTGGTTTCCGAAAGAGTTTTTGATTCTGTTGAATTCATAAATTCGTTATTCGTAATAGTTATTCCTACTTTGTCATATTTAGATTTTTGGGGTCACAACGAGCACGAAGATGACACAACGAACACAACGAAACAGAGCCAATGATCCGTTGGACCTCGATTTCGTAGTGGTTCGTTATGTTCTTCGTGACCATACTTCTGATTCGCTCTTCGGGCTGCAACATTATGCTATTCAATAGATTGCCTGACTTGACAAAGTAGGATTATTCCTTATTCGTAATTGACCTAGCTCATCCAATTAATTCCTGCTTCCGGATTCCATTTCGTTGTACTCTTTTTCAATTTCGTCCAGAATCCAATTGAGCTTTTTCCTGTGATATCGCCTACGCCAAATTTGCTTTCATTCCAGCCGCCAAATGAAAATGGTTCGCGCGGTACCGGCACACCGACGTTGACACCGATCATGCCGGCGCTGGCGTTGTCGATAATATAGCGGGCAGCGCCACCGCTCTGTGTAAATACGGAGGCAGCGTTGCCATAAGGATTTGCATTTTCAATTGCCAGTGCTTCATCCACCGTATTCGTGCGCATGATGCTGATGACAGGGCCAAAAATCTCCTCTGTCGCAACCGACATGGTAGGTTTTACAAAGTCGATCACCGTTGGTCCGACGTAGGTGCCTTTCTCTTTTCCTTGCACGACTGTATTTCTACCGTCTACCAGGATCTTCGCGCCATCTTTTTCTGCTTCCGTGATATAGCGTTCGATTCTATCTTTCGATTGTTGGTTGATTACCGCTCCAAGGTTTTTGCCAGGAATAATTTTCCGGGCCTCTTCACAGATTTTTTCAATGATGTGATCCACCTTACCTACCGCCACCATGGCAGAAGCGGCCATACAACGCTGACCCGCACAGCCGCTCATAGAAGCCGCCACATTTTGCGCCGTCATCGCAGGAATGGCATCGGGTAAAACCATCAAGTGATTTTTCGCACCACCCAATGCCAGGCATCGTTTATAATGATGTGTGGATCGTTGATACACAAGCTTTGCAACCTTTGTTGATCCCACAAACGAGACGGCTTCAATTCCGGGATGGTCGCAGATGGCCTCCACGATTTCCACATCACCATGAACAACATTGAATACACCATCCGGCAGGCCCGCTTCCTTTAATAAAGAAGCTAACCGGCCTACACTCAGCGGTACTTTCTCTGAAGGTTTGATGATCATACAATTGCCCAGGGCGATGGCGTTTGGTATGGTCCAATTGGGCACCATGCTCGGAAAATTAAACGGAACGATGGAGGCCACTACGCCGAGTGGAACATGTTCCGTCCGGCATTCGACGCCTTTGCTTACTTCCAGTACTTCGCCCGTTACAAGTTGAGGTAACGAAGTGGCAAACTCACTTAACTCAATGCTCTTTTCAATTTCAGCAACCGCTTCACCATAGGTTTTGCCATTTTCCTCCTGAACGAGTTCGGATAACTCTTTCAGGTTCTTTTCAAGCAAATATTTATACCGGAAGAATACTTGTACCCTTTCCTTTATTGGCGTGCGGCTCCAACCGGGGAACGCCACTTTCGCAGCATTTACTGCCTTGTTCAGGTCCATGGCCGTCGACATCGGCACGGTGGAAAGATGGTTGCCATCGATCGGCGAAATGACATCGAGCGTCCTCGATCCCTGAGCCTTCACAAATTGACCATTTATAAAATTATTAATAGAAGGATACTTCATAGTTGTCTGGTGGATTATTGCTTATTGTGATTAAAAGTAATAATAAAAATAAAAAAAATGTAGTTTTATAGGATAATAAAGCAAATTATTCAGTTTAATGCTCCATTTTTGACCCTTGTCACCTATGAACAAATCCGCCAGCGTTGCATTGGATGAATTGGACTTTGCCATCCTTTCCTGCCTGCAACAGGACGGGCGAATGTCGTTTACCGTGATTGCGGAGAAACTTAGCGTGTCTATCGGAACGATACGTTCAAGATTCAATAAGCTGATTGAGGATGGCACCATCAATATCATCGGCCGGGTGAACCCGGACAAGGTTGGATTTCAATCCTATGCACAGATTGCCGTGTACGTGCGTCCGATTACATTAAAAGAAAAGGTAGCCCAGAAAATATCAAAACTCCCCGAAGTAAGTTTTTTAGCTTCTACTTCCGGCGATTATGATCTGGAGGTTGATGTGATGTGCCGAAACAACGACCACTTGCTGGAGTTTGTCAATGAGATCTCGAAGATTCAGGGCGTCCATCAGATCAAGACCACCCTTTACTTTAAAGTGTATAAGTATTCACAGCCCGATTTGAATTTATTGAAATGAAACAAAGCAATTTAGTGCATAGCATATCATGCCGGGCCGCAAGAATAACAATCGAAGAATAAGGTAAAATCGCAAGGCATCTCCCTTCAAAGTACTGTATACCTGGCCGCGGAAAGACCTCGCTGACGCTCGGTAGGACTATGGGGCGAGAAACCGACGTCCTATTCCCTGTTGCTTTGTGTTCTATTTTTATCTAAACTCATGCAAAATTAAACGACTAATCTAAGCCCCTTGACTCACTCCGGCTTTGGACATACTGCAAGAAAGGATGCCTGGTGGGTACGTCCGTTATTCGTTTTTTTGGGACTCTCTGCATTTATCGTCTATGCCACGTGGGCGGCCTTTCAGGGAGATCATTACGCTGTGGGTCCTTACCTCTCTCCCTTTTATTCACCCGAGATTTTCGGCAGTTCACCGCATAGCTGGTTTGGGCCAAAGCCTGGTTGGTGGCCATTGATCATTCCTTTTTCGCCGGCGCTGCTGATCCTCTGGGCACCCGGAGGTATGCGTTTTACTTGTTATTATTATCGTGGCGCTTACTATAAATCGTTTTGGGCCGATCCACCCGCATGCGCCGTGTCCGAACCTCGCAAAACCTATCGCGGAGAAAATTCCTTTCCGTTGATCATGCAAAATATTCATCGCTACTTCATGTACCTCGCCGTTATGTTCGTGATCTTCCTCGCCTACGATGCTTTCAAGGCTATGTGGTTCGTTGATGCTGTGTCGGGAGAAAAACATTTTGGAATCGGTATGGGAACGTTGGTCCTGACATTGAATGCGACACTGTTGGGAGGCTATACATTTGGCTGTCATTCTTTCCGGCACCTCGTAGGAGGATTCAAAGACCAACTTTCAAAGTCACCGGTTAAGAAAACAGCGTATGATTGTTCCAGTTGCCTTAACCGAGGACACATGAACTGGGCGTGGTGCAGTTTGTTTGGCGTCGCTTTCGCGGATATTTATGTGCGTCTTGTTTCGATGGGGATATGGACAGATTGGAGGATATTTTAGAAGTGGGAAGTGAACAGTAGAAGGTAGAAAGTAGAAAGTAGAAAGTTGAAAGTAGAAGGTAGAAGGTAGAAAGCAGAAAGTTGAAAGTTGAAAGTAGAAAGCAGAAACTTCACAACTCCTCAATTCTCAACTAGGCAATGGAAAAATTTGAGACATACCATCATGATGTTTTGGTAATCGGTTCCGGAGGAGCAGGTCTGCGCGCTGCTATCGAAGCATCATCCGCTGGAGTTAAGGTTGCCGTTGTCTGCAGATCTTTGCTAGGGAAAGCACATACAGTGATGGCCGAAGGTGGTGTCGCCGCTGCACTCGCTAACGTTGATGATCGCGACAACTGGAAAGTACACTTTGCGGACACGATGCGTGGAGGTCAGTATTTGAACAACTCCCGCATGGCCGAGCTGCACGCAAAAGAATCGCCCGATCGGGTGAGAGAACTGGAAGCATGGGGAGCAGTATTTGACAGAACTGACGATGGGAGAATCCTTCAGCGCAATTTCGGTGGACATAAGTATCCACGGCTCGCACACGTAGGTGACCGCACCGGACTGGAAATGATCCGCACACTACAAGATCATGGCATCCATCAGGGTATGGATATTTATCAAGAGTACACGATTATAAGTTTGTTGAAAGATGGTGAGAAAGTCGTGGGTGCCTTTGGTTACGATCGTGAGAAGGGTCTCTTCAAAATATTTCATGCAAAAGCGGTCATCATCGCCACTGGCGGGATGGGAAGGATCTATAAAATTTCCAGCAACAGCTGGGATTGTACCGGCGGCGGAATTTCACTGGCCTATCACGCCGGAGCCGAACTCATCGACATGGAATTCGTACAGTTCCACCCTACAGGCATGGTATGGCCGCCCAGCGTTCGTGGCTTGCTGATCACCGAAGGGGTACGCGGCGAAGGTGGTGTACTGCGAAATAATAAAGGAAGACGTTTCATGTTTGATGACATCCCGGATAATTACAAGGGACAGACATCTACAGATGAAGAAGAAGGCTGGCGTTACACACAAGGCGATAAAAATGCCAAGCGCCCACCTGAATTACTGACACGCGATCACGTGGCACGCTGCATCACCCGTGAAATAAAAGAAGGCCGTGGCTCCCCTCACGGCGGAGTTTTTCTGGATATCGCCTGGATAAAAGAAAAGCTTCCGAATGCCGCCGAGCATATCAAACGAAAGCTCCCCAGCATGTACCATCAGTTTAAGGAACTGGCCGGTGTTGATATTACCAAAGAGCCGATGGAAGTGGGGCCCACTACACATTATATAATGGGTGGCGTGCAGGTAGATGCCGACACACAAATGACCAGTACACCCGGACTCTTTGCTGCCGGCGAATGTGCAGCAGGACTTCATGGTGCAAACCGATTGGGAGGCAATTCCCTTTCCGACTTGCTTGTATTCGGAAAACGTGCGGGCGAGTTTGCTGCCAAGTATGCCAAAGAAACAGCAGAAGGAAAAATCAACGGTGCCGAAGTAGAAGAAATTGCAGCAAGGGCACTGGCACCCTTTGAAAGGGAAGCGAACAAGAACGGAGAGAACCCATTTCAGATTCAGTCCACTTTACAAGATATGATGCAGGAATTGGTGGGCATCGTTCGGACTGACAAAGAATTAAGTGAAGCCATTGACAGGATCAACGGGTTAAAAGAATTGGCCGACCGTGCAGCGTGCGGAGGCAACCGCGGTTATAATCCCGGCTGGCACACCGCCATTGAACTGACCCACATGCTAACAGTTGCCGAAGCGATCGCTGTTGCGGCCCGGGAAAGAAAAGAAAGCCGTGGCGGTCATTTCCGCGAGGACTTTCCTGAAAAGGGCGACCGTTTCGGCGAGCTCAACATTTGCATCAAAAAAGGTGCGGAGGGAAAGATGGAAGTCAAACACATTCCAAAACAAAAAATGCCACCAGATTTGCAGCAGATCATTGAAGAAAATAAATAGGAAATGTAAAATGTAAAAGTGGAAGCTCTTACCTTATTATGGGCTTCTCTAAAAACTCCTTGTACCCTTCTCTTCCGGAGAAGGGTGACGGGTTGAGGCCATAAAAGACAAGGTTTTTAGAGATGCTTTTATTTTACATTTAAAATTTTTACATTCATTTGACCACAACTAAATACGATACACATCCATGGCACTGACTAAATTCAATATCTGGCGAACAAATTCAAACGGAGGTCAATTCCAGGAATATACGACTGACATCACCGAAGGCATGGTCGTATTGGATGCTGTTCACCAGATACAGGCCGAGAGCGCGAATGACCTGGCCGTACGATGGAATTGCAAGGCTGGCAAATGCGGATCGTGTTCGGCGGAGATCAACGGTCACCCGAAGCTCATGTGCATGACCCGCATGGCTGACATGCCGGCGGATAAGGTCATCAGTATTCAGCCTATGAAAGCGTTCCCGGTGATCAAAGATTTGGTGACGGATGTTTCCGTTAATTACCGCACGAAACTTAAGATCAAAAAATTCAAGCCCCGTAAGCCCGATGCAGCCGATGGTACCTGGCGAATGGCGCAAAGTGATATTGATCGGGTACAAGAATTTAGGAAATGTATTGAATGTTTTTTGTGCCAGGATGTGTGCCATGTGCTGCGGGAACATGATCTTCATGAGCAATTTATGGGACCACGGCATCTTGTATACACAGCGGCATTGGAGATGCACCCGCTGGATGTGGAAGATCGTCGGGGAGATATTAAGACGGAGGGAGGCATTGGTTTTTGCAACATCACAAAATGCTGCACAAATGTGTGCCCTGAAAAAATAACCATTACCGACAATGCGATTATCCCCCTGAAAGAACGGGTGGCTGACAAGTTCTACGATCCCCTGATGAAGCTTTTCAGGATGCTTAGATCATCTTAGCAAGTACCCCACCCAGGACCATCATCAACGTCCCGTAAAGACGAAATATTGAATAAACATGACGATTAATAGGGACCATAGGGACCAAATATTGGAAGAGAATTTCAACCCCCCTCATTATTCAAGTCCCGTAGGGACGAAATATGAATGAACAGTTCACCAGTAGATTTAATTTTTAATGGAAACGATTGCAAATAAATAGTAATTTAGGACAGTCGATATACCCTAATGCCATGAAAAAACAAGTGTTTAAACTGAAGCCCCTTTCAAAAGACGGCGTGGAATCCGCGCTCACCAAGGCAGAACATTACCGTTTGCTCAACTCACCGAAATTAGCGGAGAGCATCTGCCTGGACATACTGGAAGTTGATAAGGACAACCAGAAGGCCCGCATCGTTTTGTTGCTGGCGCTTACCGATCAGTTTGGTCAATCGACTATGACCGTGGCCAAAGAAGCACAAGACATGGTGCTCAGTTTACAAGATGATTATACCCGATTTTATTATACCGGCATTATCCACGAACGCCAGGGCAATGTAGCCCTCAGCTCAGCTGTTCACGGTTCTGATTTCGATGCCTATGAGTGGTACCTGGAGGCCATGGACTATTATGAAAAAGCCCAAGCCCTCGCCCCTACTGCTAACAACGACGCAATCCTGCGCTGGAACACCTGTGCCCGCACCATCATGCAATTCAATCTTGAGGAGCGGCCTTCGGATGCACCACATCCGATTTTGGAATGACTCGTTTGATGTTACACTGCCGCCCAGGTTTTTGACCATACCACGCAACAAAATAAATTTTTTTGTCTCCATGCCTTTAATTAAAACAGAAAATTACCTCGAACAATTCCTTCCTTTGCGGACGATAATTCGCAGTTCATACTCTCATAAATCGTTCTGTTATTGAATAACAACCCTGATCATCTCACTTTTTGATCCCTCTACAATCTGCAGAAAATATATACCTGGCACCAAAGCTTCGGGCACACTCAGTTGCTGATTTACACTATCAAGTCAGTGTTAAATAGGCCGCACCGGGATCGTTATCAAAAAACTGCAGCGTAAGTTTTCGGTTTGAAACAGGGTTTGGATAAATAACCGCTAGCCTGGAATATCCTTCTCCATTTCCATCCACCTTGATCACTTTGGAGAATGACGTAGTTCCATCAAGATCAACACTCTTCAATCGATAGTAGTAAAGGTTTGTTGCAGTGAGGTCCAGATATGAGTACTCGGCACGTGAGGAAGAATTTCCTTTGCCTTTTACCTTTGTAACAGTTTCAAATTCATACCCATCACCAGAATGCTCCAACAGGAAGTAATCGAAATTTATTTCTGACTCTATTACCCATTTTAGATTTGTAGCGTTCTTCCCGCGCGAACCGGTGAACGAAAGAAGGGTAATCGGCAGGGGTGAACTCACTGCATTAACTGAACCGATATAAAAATTGGTGGCTAGTTGTGCGAGCGTCAGTCACGTACGGTTCACTTGCGGGTTTGCGGTGGTGCCGGCATGTGCTCCATCGGTTCCAATAGTGCTGGCCACTCGTGTGATGCGCAGATCAATAACATTTCCTACGGTTCCAAATCCTGTTCCCTCTACACTCAGGTTATACGTGCCTCCAATGATACCCGCGGTAGCCACCGTCCAAAAAGCATCATGCCTTAGCACCACAAGGGTAGCGATAGGGGTGTCAACAAAGGAGACAACACTGGTAGTGATGGCGTTAGTATAGGATAGCGTTGCTGTACCGCCCGTTGTAATGGCTGCTAACGCAGCGATGTAAAATGGCCGGAAGTCAGAAGCCGTGCCAATTGGGAATAAGCCGGTGACCGACCGGTTTGCAATGGTTCCGGTGTTAAAATACCGGGTGATACTGCCTCCATACATCCATCCGCTTGCCAAAGTGCCTCCGTGGGTAAGCGATCCCGGGGAACCCGGTGCTGTGCCGATGGTGAGTGTGTTTGGATTCAAATTAATGTCCCCGGCTGTCATGGTTAAGTTATTACTTACAATAATATTGCTTGCAACAGGCAGCGTTACTTGTGGTGAGGTTCCGAATGTGTTGTTGATCGTGAGATCGGCATACGTTCCAGCCGATGGACGGAACAATGTTTGCGCAACACTTGAATTGTAGATGACTGTATTGCCTGCTGCCGTGGCATTCAAGGTAGTGATGGTCACCGTAATGCCTGTTACTGTCACGGTGTTGCCAAACGACATCGCTGAGGTTCCATCAACAAGCTGGCTGGCGGTGTTAAAAGTTGCTCCTCCTGCTGTAAAAAAGGCTCCCGAATGAGTCAGTCCATTCATGAAGATCACGTTCCCGGTACTCGTAATGGCGGTTGTAAAGAATCCTGCCAAACCGCTCACGGTAACATGCCCACTAAACGTGTCGACACCGCTGTTGTTATTATCAGTTAAATAGCCGTCGATGGTAGAGGTCCCAAGGACAGTTAAATTCCCTGTCCCGTTGGCGTGAATTATCCTTCCTTTAGGTCAATTGGGAACAAATCACCTAAAGGATCCTTTATAAAAACTAAAGGATTATTTAGATGTCAGCGTAAGAATTTTTCGGAATTATAATGGATTTATATCAATGGATTTAGCAAAACCAGCCAGCGCAGGTTAGCACGGTATTCATTGCAGTGGCGATCATGTAACTGTGGGCAGCACCTACCGGATGAATGTGGGCGAACTGGACGACCGGTTCACCTGGATATTTCTTAAAGGTAAAATCGAAACGATGCAACAAGACATGCTGGTCGTTATCAAGAACCAGTCAGAGCGTCGGCGTGAAGTAACGGAGCAAATCATTCGGAAAGATTCGACAGCACAGAATAAACCCTGAATCTCGCTCGCGAATGCAAAGTGCGTGATGGAACCTGAATGACCAGTTGACGATCAATCTACCACTTTTGACGAATTATTGCCTTTGCCAGAATACAACTTGGCTTTGTTAAACTCGTCTGGTTGAATATTCAACGTTTAGAATTACTTATAAAGGCAATCTTTTTGCTATCCGGTGACCAGCTTGGAACATTGATGGTTCCTTGTCCTCCGTAGACATAGGCTATATTCTTTGGAACGCCACCGGCTGCAGGCATCAGACGCAGATAAACTTTTTTATAAAACGGATGGGTAGAAGGATCGATTTCTTTAGGAAATGACAAGTAAACGATCCACTTGCCATCGGGTGAAATATGCGGAAACCAATCATTGTATTCATCAAATGTAATTTGTTCCTGATCTCTTCCGTCGGGTTTCATGCGCCATATCTTCATGGTACCGGTTCTCACCGAGTTGAAATAAATATAGTCCCCCTCCGGACTATATTCCGGACCGTCATCCAGTACCGGAGTGTCTGTCAGTTGAGCCTCCTTCTTCGTGACGATATCAACGGACCAGATATTATAAACTCCATTTCGCATTCCCGTGAATACCAGGCTCCTTTTGTCAGGAGACCATCCATGCAAATAAGAATGGCCGGCAGCCTCTTCTGTGATTTGCGTGGGTTTGTCTGACCCCGATGACTGCAAAATATAAATTGTTGATCGGTCCTTTGAACTACTACTGATCCCCAACATCTTTCCATCAAATGACAGCACGTGATCATTGTTGTTTTTGTCTACTGCACCGGTAGTAAGTTTTGAAATGGTACCCGTGGCAAGTTCATACCTATATAAAAGTCCCTCCGTATTATAAATCAAGTATTTATTGTCAGGTGTCCAGTTGGGCGCCTGGATTGAGTTCGGTACGCTGTATAAAATTTTTCGGTGGCCGGTGGCAACTTCCATTACCTCCAGGTGGCTCCCGATATATTCTTTATAGGGTGCGAAATTCTTCGGTGTCGGAACAATGATTTGTACATTACTAAAAACAGCCTGTTCTGTTACATCTCGCTCGTGAGAGCAGATAAAGAGGCCCGCATACACTTCTTCATTGAGCAGGATTTCTTTACTAACGGACTTATAGTTTTCACCGAAAGGTGCAGCCGAGAAGGTGAATGTATTTCCAGACCGTTCGAATTCCATTTCCGTTGGATGAAAGGACGATACCCTTACCTCACCGGTCGAATCACCGTCACTCTGTCTGAACTGAAGTGACGTGAGTCCATCACCGTGAACACATGCATCTGCATACCGCGAATCGGTGGTTAACTTGTCCCTCGCAACGATGCCAATCTTTCGATGGTTGTTAGTCCCTTTCCCGACAAACCTTATGGTAGCCCGAATAATAAAATCTCCGTTAATTTTTTTCCACATGAATTGGAACTGGTCCATATTCGCCCACATATTAGGTCCACGACCCGAGAGCAAGTAGGTTTGGTCTTCATTGTTGTAGACGGACAATCCTTTTAATTTAGGGTTACCAATGTCTTCGTGGTGGTCAAATATTCCGGTAGGCTCGAGTTGAGCGACAAGCGAGTGGCATTGCAAGAACAGCAACAATACGAATAACCCACCGGGATGTTGTACATCATTTTTCAGTTTGTTTATGCGCATAGCCCCTATATTTTTTGAATTTTCACTGCCGTTCCGTAGGCGAGTACTTCGGTAACTCCGCCCATTATTTCATTTGCATCATAGCGAATGGCAATGAGTCCATCCGCACCTTTCTCGTCCGCATGCTGCACTAACAAGTCAAACGCTTCCTGTCTAGTTCTCTCGCAAAGTTCGGAATAGATGGAAATATTCCCGCCGATCAATGTCTGAATACCCGCGCCGATATTCATGAAAATATTTCTTGAACGCACGGTGATACCACGAACAACGCCAAGGTTAGCGGTAATGCGGTATCCGGCAAGTTCTGTAGAAGTGGTGATTAAGTTTCTGTCCATGGTACCTCAATTGTTAATTCTGATTCCTATTATCAAATATACAAAATGAATTATCGGGAGTGAATTTCAAATTATCTTGTTGGACTAAAGTCTTAAGACCGTGGCAATTTTGAACTACACCATTACCGGAAATAAATTTAAGAGATTTTACTTACGGGCGTCTCTAAAAACTCCTTGTACCCTTCTCTTCCGGAGAAGGGTGACGGGTTGAGGCCATAAAAAGGCATGTTTTTAGAGATGCCCTTACTTTAAACTTTGTTAATTGCTACTCCTAAACCCGTCCTGCATGAATCGCTCTTCCACTGCTTTTCGCAATTCCATTGTTGCCGCCCTGGGTGGTTTTTTGTTTGGCTTCGATACAGCCGTTATCTCGGGAGTGGAGAAATCCATCCAGCAACTTTGGTCACTTACTGACTTCGCACACGGGTTCACGGTCGCTTCCGCATTAATTGGTACTGTCATCGGTTCGCTGGTTGCGGGAGCGCCGGCCGAAAAATTCGGACGAAAGAAAGTTTTGCAGGCCATCGGGCTCTTATATGTAGTAACCTCACTGGTCACAGCCCTCACCCCTGCCTGGCTGCCCTTCGTACTTTTCAGATTCCTCGGAGGTATCGGTGTGGGTGCATCCTCCGTGGTCGGGCCCATGTATATTTCTGAAATATCTCCAGCACACTCACGTGGCCGGTTGGTTGCATTATTTCAGTTCAATGTGGTAAGTGGTATTCTCCTTGCTTTTGTGTCCAATTATTTGCTCAACGGCATCAGCGAGGAATCCTGGCGGTGGATGCTGGGTGTTCAAGCGATACCATCCCTCTTGTTCTTTGCACTTGTTTTTCTGGTGCCTGAAAGCCCACGTTGGTTGATGAGGCAACGACGCGAGGACGAAGCGAAAAAAGTATTCGGAGAAATCGGAGAAAAAGATATTACGCTGGCCATGAACCAGATTCGCGAGTCGCTACAAAGCGAACAAGGAAAAGAAAAAGAAAAATTGTTTTCCGGAAAATATAACAAGCCCATCTTCTATGCCACTGCGTTGGCTACGTTCAATCAATTTTCCGGAATCAACGCGATCATGTACTATGCACCACGGATTTTTGAAATGACGGGGCTTGCGAAGGATACGGCCCTCTTGCAGGCAATCTCCATAGGGGCTACGAATCTGGTGTTTACACTACTGGCAATATCTTTAATTGACAAATTTGGCAGACGCACATTGCTCATCATTGGTTCTTTCGGCATGGTATTGTTCCTGGGACTGGTGGCGCGTGCTTTTTATACGGGAGATTTCGGGGGCTATTTAGTAATGCTGTACCTCGTGGGTTTCATTGCATTCTTTGCCTTTTCACAGGGCGCTGTCATCTGGGTATTCATCTCCGAAATTTTTCCCAATAAGGTTCGGGCACAAGGTCAGACCCTCGGAAGTTTCACCCACTGGATTATGGCTGCTTTCATTTCCTGGACGTTTCCCATTTTTGCCGAGTCATCGGCATTGGGCGGTGCGTATGCGTTCACCTTCTTTAGCCTGATGATGTTTATACATTTGTTCTTTGCCTGGAAGGTGTTGCCGGAAACGAAAGGTCAGTCTTTGGAGGGAATACAGCGTTCGTTGGGGATACATTAGAAGTTTAAAGTTTAAAGTTTAAAGGAGAGTACTTACGTTTATTCAACTAAGACTACCAACGACCGCCAAGATGAGCCTTAAACTTTCAGCTTTCAGCTTTAAACTTTCAGCTTTCTAGTTCAGCTTTTGCCGCGGTCTTTGACAGGAATCACCAGCTTCAATCCTGACCACACCTCATCCACAGCGCAAACCTTGATATCAACCAATCCGTTTTTCAACGCAAAGTTGCGGATGATATTCTCATCCAGGTCAGTGATGACTTTCGAAGATTTTTTGGGCCACGAAATCCA
>JANXYC010000005.1 GCA_025350305.1 Cyclobacteriaceae bacterium
AGCAGTCGCCGTTGACGGACGTCCAAGGGGTCGGGTGCTCCACCGCAGCAACTTAGACCGCGGCGACAGGGGCCGCGGCGCCAGTGGCATTGTCCTTGCCGCCGCCATCTTTGCCATTGTACCTGCAGTTGTCCCTGACCACGCACTGGCCCGTGTAGACGCTGAGCACAAAGGCCGTGTGGATGTAGGGGAAGGGGAGGCGGAAGGTGAGGCTGATAACGAAGGCCAGGAGCATCTCTACATCGAAACACAGGGAGCCTACGCCTATGAGATGGAGAATGGCAGCATCCGGATATCATCCTCGACGCAAGGACCAACGGCCGTTCAACGAACAGTCGCCAAAGTATTAGGCATTCCTATGCATAAGCTTGAAGTCGATGTCATACGGTTAGGTGGTGGCTTCGGAGGAAAGGAAGATCAGGCTACAGCCTGGGCAGTGATGGCAGCGCTTGGGGCTCATCTCCTGAAGAAACCAGTGAAAATCGCTTTGCATCGTTTGGACGATATGCGCATGACAGGCAAACGACATCCCTATCGTTCCGATTTCAAAATTGGATTGTCGAAAGACCTTATGATACTGGCGTATGAAACAACGTTTCATCAAAACGCCGGCGCCGCTGCCGATCTATCGCCAGCAGTAATGGAGCGCACTCTTTTTCATGCTACGAACAGTTATTATGTGCCGCATGCAACAGTGACGGCCTACAGTTGCAAAACAAACTTGCCACCCAACACGGCATTCAGAGGCTTTGGGGGACCGCAAGGAATGTTTGTGATTGAATCCGCTATTGCAAAAGCAGCAAATACGATTGGTGTGACCGCGAGAGAAATTCAGGAACGAAACCTGTTGAAAGATGGTGATGAATTTCCATATGGGCAGATTGTAGACCACGCAGAGGCAAAAAATGCGTGGAGTAAAGCCAGGCAGCATTACAAACTCGATCAGATGGAACAAGAGGTCGATGCATTCAATTCTACGAGCAAACATTTCAAAAAAGGCATGGCCTTGATGCCGATTTGTTTTGGCATCTCGTTTACCAACACAATGATGAACAATGCCCGCGCCCTGGCACACGTCTATCAAGATGGGAGTATCGGTGTAAGTACCGGGGCAGTGGAAATGGGTCAGGGAGTAAACACCAAAATGGTCCAGGTGGCGGCTTCTGTTTTTTCAGTCAACCCCGATAGAATCAAAGTTGAAACTACCAATACAACACGAGTGGCCAATACATCGCCATCTGCTGCCAGTTCAACCGCTGACTTGAATGGGAAAGCTCTTCAGCAAGCATGTGAGATGATTCTGGCAAGATTAAAACAAACAGCTGCTAAAGTATTACTTTCACAAGCATCAGATATTTCAGTAATAAATGAGTATGTTATTAACAAAGGTGAGAAAACTGATTTAACATGGACCCAGCTTGTGCGCATGGCATTTATGGACCGGGTAAGCCTGTCGGAGAATGCCCACTACGCGACACCCATCATTCATTTTGACAAATCAAAAGAAAAGGGACATCCTTTTGCGTATCATGTTTACGGCACGGCGATTATCACCGTCACGGTGGATTGCATCCGGGGCACCTATCAAATCGATTCGGTAAAGATCATTCACGATTTCGGCAATAGCATGAACCCGATCGTTGATCTTGGACAAATTGAAGGAGGAGTGGTGCAGGGAATAGGATGGATGACAATGGAGGAATTGTTGTACGATACCGACGGGCGACTGCTGTCAAATGCGTTGTCCACGTACAAGATTCCAGATATTTATTCTGTGCCAAGAGAGATAATCATTGAACACCTCGATACCCACGGACCTGACGCGGCTATCCATAAATCAAAAGCCACCGGTGAGCCGCCTTTGATGTACGGATTGGGGGCCTACTTTGCTATCCAAAATGCGGTTAAAGCATTTAATCCTCATTACGAATTAAAATTCCATGCGCCTTTCACACCGGAGAAGGTGTTGATGGGACTTTATGAAGGGGCCATGAAAAAGATTGAGGTCCATTAACCGGTAGGAGACGCAGGTTCAAAGAAGTTCCTGCTTTACGGTTTTCCTGATCAACCGGAAATCTTCAGTTGTCTTTAGAGTTTTAAAGTAATCTCCATTCTAAAATTATTGACCCTATAGCGTCTTCCACGTCTCAAATTCTGTGAAAAATAATTTGTCAGGAAAACATGTTTGATTCAACACAATTATCTCTTGAACGTTTACGATTTTAGTTTTTGGATCCGGCTACTCTATCATGAGTCTAGAGTAGGACTCCCGATGAG
>JANXYC010000088.1 GCA_025350305.1 Cyclobacteriaceae bacterium
GGAAACTTCATCATATTTTTATTTTGATCGTAACTCAAGATAAATTTCGGGAAGTTCAAATAAATTTACCGGATCTACTGGCGCTGAATATCGATGATGACAAATATCCACTATCCATTGCAATTGATGACCTCGAGATTATCCTGCTGGCAATGCAACGACTAAAGTTAGGAACCGCGTGGAGATTCCGCTCTGGCTGATTATTTTTTTTCGCGCCGCCCAATAATTTTTAAAGCCTGATAATCAATCTTTAAGTGTGGTCACCTTAAGGCGAAAACAACTGATCTCGCTTAGCGGAATCTCCAATCAGGGCACACAATAAGAGACTTCCACTAAAAATGAAATTGCATCTTGAAACTTAGCCGCACTTTGTCTGCCGTAGCGCCGCGCGTGGGCAGGCCTACCCCCGGCGTAGTTACACATCCCGGTGAAATTGTCCAACCTAAAGTTTTCTATAGAATTCTATGATCCTATAGTAAAACAATCCCCTTGTTGCTAAAGGAATACGCAGAGTCAATGTAATATTTTGTTAGATTCTGAAAAACAATTCGCTCTAATCGTTCAAATCTGCATTGATTCAAGGTTGACGCACGTTTTAGCAGACGTAATAAAAGTTGAAACATTTAACTAAAAATCTTTTTGGAAAACCAGCACCCTTGGCTGAATATGACTTACTTTTATTAAAGCGTGTACAATTCCAGACGTCGAGAAGCGGGAATCGGAAAAATTGTGACTGCCGCCTGTCTTGCCACTAGTCCCATGAATTCAGATTTCAAAAAATTAACTTTTCAAATTTCAAATAACTTAAACTTCAAATCGTTATGAAAAAACTAGAATTTGAGCAAATGGCAAAAATTGAAGGGGGTGTTACGCGTGAAGTGTATTGCAACACTCTTAACATGATTATTTTGTACAACTGTTGCAGTGACGCCATGTGGGCTGCCTGGGGCACAAATTGCGCGCCTTATGGTTTTCAAATGAGGTAATTGATTCCTTTTATTAATTTAACCAACAAACAATTATGAAAAAGCTTGAATTAGAAGAAATGGTAAGAATTGAAGGGGGCGTTGATCGCGCGACCTACTGTGCAACGTTGTGGATGATTATGACACACAATCCTCCTACCGGACCAATGATCACGGCATGGGAAATGAATTGCGCACCATACCAATTGTAAACCAACAATGTATGTTGGGAATTCGTATAAAAAATGGTGGGTTACATCCATCATTTTTTTTTACGTGTCTGTTCGTAGTTAAATTTTCTCTGCTTATCGGCCAAAGTTCCGATAAGCAGTTGATGCAACATTTTAGCGGAAGTGTAAAGGATTCTGAAAACAAGCAGCCAATTGAATATGTAAATATATATTTGGCCGGAACTCCGTTTGGAACCGTGACGAATAATCAGGGCGACTTCTTGCTTTTAGTTCCCGTCGAAATTCCCACACCCCAAATATCATTCTCAGCAATTGGTTATAAGACCGAAAAAATTCAGTTGACGTCCGGTTCTGTGTTTCCAATGGAAATCCTACTTACTCCATCGATCTATGAATTGGATGAAATCACAATATCCGCTTCCAAATTTGATTCAGCATCCCTCATTCTCAATACCGCAATCGAATTCATCAAATTTAATTACCCCAGGAAACCTCACCTAATGGAGGGTTTTTTCAGAGAACTCTCTTTAAAAGACACTATTTATACGCGATTGATTGAGGCGGCTGTTAGGGTGCAAGAGGTAGCCTACGGAAAAAACACGTACGACAACAGTTCATTAGAAATGACAAAAAACCGGGTAAAAGTTATTGAACTAAGGAAGAGTGATGATTTTAGATCCAAGGATTTACTGTCCCGAGCTCTCAATCTACTTTTTGGCGACCGTAATGAATTATACATGATACTTAATAATAACTATGTAAGAGTGCTTGGCAAAAAATCCAATCATATCCTATCGGAAAAAAATCTACCACACCTCAATATCGACTATACAGGAAGGACCGAGTGGGAGAATAAAATTGTTTATATCATTTCAGTAACCAATTCAAATGCTAAAAGTTTCCAATGGAATGAAATCAATTTTTTCATTAACAAATCAGACTTTGCGATTGTCAGAATCGATTCTCGTTCCTTCGTCAATCCAGCCCGAAAAGATATAAAGAGTAGCTGGCTTATCGACGGCAAGTATTTTAGTACTTCAGAGATAAACTATCGGAAAATTGGGGAAAAGTATTTTCCTGTCTTTATCCACGCCAGACATGCTGCCTCCGATGCTAGTTCGGTAGTTGAAGAGAATGGCAAGACTCTCAAGCAATATGTTGACCTTAAATTTCTGTTAACAAATGTTTACGAAGACGACTATTCAAAGATCAAGTGGCGAGACGCAGATAAGCGGGACAAGGACCTTTATGAAAGCAGCACCCCGTATAACGAACAGTTCTGGAATAATTACAATACCGTCAAGTTGAATCCCTTGAAAAGGGACGCTAAAGAACTGGAGAAAAAACGTTCACTCCAGGAGCAGTACATAAAAAATTAAATGAGAAAATGCCTTCCTGGAAAATCACTGTACCAATCTTTCTTGTTCTTCTTTTTCTATTCAGATACTACGATTTTTTTATACTATATCAACCCATTCAGCCATTTAGTACCCTTGATCCGACGCTATTTTCTTTTACACTTTATAATTATTTACTAAACGCAATCCTGTACATCTTCAAATTCCTTCTAATCAATCTCCGGCCGGCCCGCATAATTCAAAGCACTTCTGTAAAGATAATCTTCCGGTAGAATAAGCCTGTTTTCCTTATTATTATTGATATCAATCAGCGCAAGTCTTAAGACTTGCGCAAGTGGGTCGAGTCAGCGTGTAATAACTCATTTCAATAAACAACATGGACCGTCTGGAAGATTCTCCCGGAAAACGATTCGAAAAATATTTATTCACGCCTGAATTTAATCAAGGGCACTGTGGAAGTGGATGCGCAACCCATGCGCAAGGGCACAACCTTTATTGTTGTCATGCCGTGGAAGCGGTCTTAAAAACCAATCAGGCTTTTATCAGGAATTGTTCAAGGTCCTTGAGTTTCAGGAAGCCTTCGTAGTAAGCCTTTCCAAAGATTACAGCAAAAATTCCCATGTCATTCAGGCGATGGATGTCATCGACGCCGCGCACACCGCCGCTGGCCAACACTTTTAAGTCCGGGAATTTGTCAAGGATCTCCTGATAGAAGGAGAAGTCAGGACCTTCCAACACGCCATCGCGTGAAATGTCGGTACACTTGGCATACTTCAATCCTTTGTCATAGAAAAACTGCAAGTGTTCAAACAACGTCAGTTCAGATTTCTTTAACCAACCGCGAAATGCTACCTGCTTGGTTTGAACGTCTGTGACATCTGCACTGAGGGTGATCTTTTCCCGTCCAAACGACACTACCCACGAAGCAAACAATTCCGGGTTGGTAACGGCTATACTGGAAGCCGTGATGTAGTCGGCCCCAAACTCGTAGGCGCTGGTGATGTCGCCATCGGTGCTAATGCCTCCTGTGAAATCAATTTTCAGATCGGTGTGATTGGACATGGCCTCCAGGACATGAAAGTTTTTCGGACTGCCCCGCTCGGCGCCATCCAAATCCACCAAATGGACTACATCAATGCCGTGGTCCTCAAAACGCTTGGCAAGATCCAGAGGATTTTCATCGTAGGCCTTTTCGCTGGCGGGGTCGCCTTTACGCATCTTTACTACTTTGCCCCTGCGGATGGCGATGGAAGGTATTACTTGAATCATTGTCCTAAACTAACGCAATTTTTCTAGCGGGTAAAATTATTGATTGATTTTCAAAGAACCCGTACTTGGCAAAGGTTTTGCAGTCCTTGAATCTCTTTTGATTAAATTTAAATGATGAATCCAACAATCCTCCTGATTTCTTTGACGTGCGTTGCTTCCATACAACTGTTTGGTCAGGCCAGGCTCAGGAAATTACCCTATACCATCAATCGCGGCTCCGTCAATAATTATGCACCGTACGTTAGTCTCGATGGCAATAGCCTCGTGTACACATCCAACATGGCGGAAGACGATGCCCTCACCCTGGTTTATACTGTGCGGGAAGGGGTGACCTGGAAAGAACCGGTTATTGTGCCTAAACCAATCAATACCCGTTCCAATTTCTTAAAAGGCCATGCGCTTAATGCAGATGGAAAAATCTTATACTTCACGAGTTCCAAAAGCAACGGACTGGGTGGATTTGATATGTATGGCAGTCAACTGACAGGTGGATCCTGGCGCGAGCCTGAGAACCTGGGTTATCCGGTCAACACCAATGGTCATGAAGGCTGTCCGTCCTTTTCATTTGACGGTACCATGCTGTTTTTCATGCGCTGTGGTAAAATGGATTTTGAAAGCGCCGACAATTGCAAGATAATGATGACGATAAAGAGGGCGGGTGGCGAATGGGAAGTGCCAATTGAATTGCCCGCATTTATTAATACAGGCAATTCCCAAACTCCCCGTATCATGGCTGATGGAGAAACGTTGGTGTTCTCTTCCAACAAACTAAAGCCCAATAAGGGTGGAATGGATTTGTACGAAACCAAACTCATCCAGGGTCAATGGACCAATCCGGTGCCGTTGGATTTTGTAAATACACCCAGCGATGATCAATACGTGAGTTCAACTTCCGTTGGCCGTTATTTAATGCTGGATTTTACAGAACAGCGCGTCAGCGAATTGGTAGAAATTCTTTTCCCAACAGAAGTCCGCCCCAAGGGAGTAATGAAAATTCAAGGAACGGTAGCCGGACCCGAAGCCCCGTCGTCCTCGACCATATCGGTAATCAACAAGCTGGACCAGAGCCGGGTGTTTTCTGCGAAGCCTGGAAAAGACGGGACCTTCATCGCTTATCTCAAGGAAGGAGCTGTTTACCATTTGTTCATCGATCCCGAAAAGGATAATTACACCTATTTCTCAAAAATCTTTGACCTTATCGGCGATAAATTCAAAATACTGGAGCGGGTGAATGCAAATTTAAAACCTCCCGTATCTGGAGACGAGATTGAATTGAGTGGCGTTTCATTCAAAGCTAATTCGTCTGAATTGGATGCATTTTCCTCACAAGAACTTCGTCGCCTCATTAAAATGATGAAGGCAAATTCAGGCAAGTCTTTTTCTGTTTTGGTTACGCTGGAGGGCTATCAAAAAGATTCCATTCGCTCCAGTCCGGACCTTACAGAGGTGCTTGTCGATACCGTAAGAATCCCGATTAACTATAAAGTTGATTCTGTGACAAAGGCCAGGCGGGATTCACTCGTGATCAAGGCAACCTATCACAACGACCGCACATTACTCCAGGCAAAATCGCTGGGTGATTATTTATTTAACATGGGGATACCGGAAGGTCGACTCGCTTGTTCCGGAAAAGCGCAACCGGAAACAATTCCGGAAAATCGAAAGACGATCGTTACTGTTTTAATTCATTAACGGGAAAGTGGTAGCGCTACAAGAGTCTTGTCCCACGCAAACACGAGTTCCAGCATGTCGTCCGCCCGCTCAACTGAAATAGTAAACTGTTCAAACTCCTTATCTGTCCACATCACGGGCACGTCGATGACGATGACATCATGCTTCGGATCGCGCGCGGCCTCTCCATTGTTCATCACATCAATGCCCCAGTTGGGAATAGTTGAGTTAAAAACTACGGTCCAGCTTTGCTCATTCGGAATGGTCCAAAGGGAATATCTCCCTGCCTTTAATTTTTTATCTCCAATCAACAAGTCCTTGTTTGTTTCGAATACGGTGGCTTCGTTGGCACCGGTACGCCAGGTCTTTCCATAGGGCACCAGACCACCAAAAATGACCCGGCCTTTTTTAAAAGGTCGGTTATAAAATACCGTTATTTTCAAATCCTCATTCTGGAAAGTCGCACTTGATTCAGGGCTATAACTTTTAGTCTGATATCGTACAATGAGAAGCGTAGCCAGGATTCCAACAACAATAACGCCGACCGCCAGCAGGATTTTTTTTGCCATTTTTTGATGTATTAAGTGCGTTTTAAACTAAAATTAAAAGAATAAGGTTTCCGCAATGTTCAAATATTGTTAGAAATGACAAAAGGAGCTTAATTTGATGTTTTAAAACCAACCCTATGGCAGTCTTTGGTGTAGTAATCGCTCTTTTCATTTTAGCTATTGTTTCAGTCTGGTTGTTCCCCAACAAATCCGTCAGCAATAACGAACACGATATCAAGCACTGACCGGCTCTGTGCATGAATGTTTGTGTTTTTTGCGGGTCCAGTACCGGGAAAGACGCAATTTTCGCCGATATCGCCGCCGAGGCAGGTAAACTACTTGCTCGCTCCGGCCATTCAATTGTTTACGGTGGTGGTAACATCGGACTCATGGGGATCATCGCTGATGCCGCTTTGGCTAATGGCGGTAAGGTAATCGGGGTTATTCCGGACTTTCTTATGCAGCGCGAAGTTGGTCATCGCGGCCTAACCCAATTGGTCATTGTCAATTCCATGCATGAACGAAAAAAGAAAATGGCTGATCTTGCCGATGTATTCGTCGCATTGCCTGGAGGGTGGGGAACATTGGATGAATTGGCCGAGATTCTTACCTGGCGCCAGTTAGGGCTCATCAACCAACCGATTGGACTTTTGAACATCGATGCATTTTTTACACCGCTGGTCGAACAGATGAAAATCATGTCTGAAAAAGGTTTTCTGCATTCCACCAATTTAAAATTCCTGACGGTTGAAAATTCCGTTTCAAAATTGCTCACCGCTTTGGGGGTAGTTACCGTTTAAGTAGTTATCTGTTTTGATTTTTTTTCAATAGTTTTATCCGGGGCAATACGGCTTCATGCACTTTCGTAGATATTTTCTTCTTTTGGCTCTTGCGTTGCCGGCTTTTTGCGAAGCTCAGCTGGGCTTTACCATCATGGAAGGCCGGAAGCATGTCCAGTTTCCCATTGAGGTGTGTAATAACCTGGTGGTAATTCCTGTTGTGCTTAATGGCCAACTACCCCTTAAGTTTATCCTGGATACGGGGGTGCGTACAACTATTCTCACAGAGAAAACCTTTAGCGATATTTTGAAATTGACTTACGGACGTCACTACCTCGTTGCCGGTCCGGGTGGTGAGAAAATCGTGGAGGCCTATGTGACCAACAACGTGACGTTGGATTTGCCGGGCGTGCACGGTGAAGGTCATGCCATGCTCGTGCTGGAAAAGGACTATCTGGAACTTAGAAATTACCTGGGAACAGATGTTCAGGGTATACTGGGTTATGAAGTGTTTAGTCGTTTTATTGTGGAAGTAGATTATGAGAGCAGGCAACTAAGTCTTTCACTCCCGGAGTTCTTTCACCCACGAAAGAGCTACCAGATGTTGCCCATTACTATCCAGGATACAAAACCCTATCTGCAGGTACCTGTCCAGATGAAAGATGGTGTGATCGTCAATGCAAAATTATTGGTAGACAGTGGTGCCAGTCACGGGCTTGTGTTGGACCCTTCCTCCAACTCACAAATTGAAATACCGCAAAAACATGTAAGCAGCTTGATTGGTCGCGGATTGGGTGGACTCATTACCGGCCAGATCGCACGGATCAAATCTCTGGAGCTGGGCAAATACAAAATTGAAAATGTGATTGTCAATTTTCCGGACCCTAACAGTTACACCGATACACTTAAAGCGTCGGATGTTTTCCGAAATGGAGCAGTGGGTGGAGAAATTTTAAGTCGCTTCACAACCATTTATAATTTTCCCGGGGAAAAAATCTATCTCAAAAAAAATTCCTCCTTCCGCAAAGAGTTCAATTTCAATATGAGCGGGCTCACCGTGAAGGCGAAAGGCTCACGATTGCGCAAATTCGAAGTGACCGATGTACGAAAAGACTCCGCTGCCGACAAAGTAGATATTAAGGACGGCGATGAGTTGCTTTCCATTAACGGTTATCCGACGTCTGATCTGGACCTCAACAGTGTAAACGGTTATTTTAATACGAAGCCTGGAAAAAAAATTAAACTGGAACTTCTCCGCAACGGAGTGAAGCTCGTGAAAAAGCTTATACTGGAGAGTCAGATTTGACCAATCGCCGCCTTCACCAGACGGGCCAGCTGACCCTTTCTCTTTCGGTAAGCCTTGTCCCAGTAGCGTTGTGTCTCAAAAAAATGAATTGAATTCAAAAGTTCGCGATACAGCAGCTCGCTGGTCAGGTTTTGCTTCAGCACAAAATTCATCACGCCAGCACCTATTGTTTCCTGGTAATTGGAATTCTTTAAAATTGTGATCGGTATGTGTCGGGTTTTACGCCTATGGAGCTTGTCTACCATCGTATGCAAAGCCTGTCTGCCCACGTTGTCATCAATCAAAATATGCTGAGGGCGAAAGAGCGTCAATCGCTCAAGGATAGTCTGAAGATCAAAAGCTATTTCAGTAAGTATGGTTTTGTTTCGGATTCCCCGGAGCCTGTCAAATACCTGCCCCAACTCAGTAGGATTATTCCCCACCACCAGTACATTCCATTTTTCCGGCAAAATCTTATTCTCTTCCATAGACTCTCAATAACGTTTAGTGGAGAAAATCGCAAGAAGTAACCTAAATTTCATTTTGTCAATAAACAAAACAGCCAGACATTCCACCTGCGTGGCCAAATCACTAGTTTTAGCGTGTGGCGGACAAAAAAATAATTATTGTGGGTGGTGGGCTGGCCGGATTAATAATCTCCATTCACCTCACCCGTGAAGGGGTACCCTGTCAGGTAATTGAAAAACGTTCGTATCCATTTCACCGGGTCTGTGGTGAATACATTTCAAATGAAGTAGTGCCGTATTTGAAATCGCTGGGGGCCTACCCGGAAGAACTCCAACCAGCAAGCATCCGTAAATTTCAACTCACCTCCGTCAATGGCAAGTCCGCTGCTTTGGCATTGGATCTGGGCGGCTTTGGGATCAGCCGCTACCAGTTTGACTATTTTCTTTTTCAAAGAGCCAAACAACTTGGGGTTGAATTTCTTCTCGACACAGAAGTGGAAACGGTATCATTCGCGAACGACTGTTTTACAATTCACACCAATCAGGAAATCCAAGAGGCTGATGTAGTCATCGGTTCATTTGGCAAGCGGTCAAAATTAGATATCCAGCTTCAGCGCTCATTCATTCAACAGCGCTCACCCTATGTCGGCGTGAAGTATCACATACTCTTAAAGGGCTTTCCGGATGATCTCATCGCTCTTCATAATTTTCAGGACGGCTATTGCGGCATCAGCCGGGTGGAAGGTAATATTGTAAATCTCTGCTACCTCACTCATCGGGATAATGTCAGAACGCATGGCAACCTTCGGGCTATGGAAGAGGCAGTGCTATTCCGGAATCCTTTTCTGAAAAATATTTTTGAAGATGCCGAGTTCCTTTTTACCAAACCTGAGACCATCAATGAAATCTCTTTTGAAACCAAGGCACCGGTGGAACGGAACCTGCTGATGGCTGGTGATGCTGCAGGCATGATTACACCCCTCTGTGGAAACGGCATGGCTATCGCGATCCATTCGGCAAAAATTCTTAGCGAACATGTCCTTCGATTTTGCCGGGATAGTCATTACTCCCGTCAGCAACTTGAAAAGGATTATTCAAAAACCTGGAACCAACATTTTGCCAGGAGGCTTTGGGCCGGACGACAAATTCAACGCCTGTTTGGAGATGTGTGGACCTCCAATGCTGCCGTGAATCTTGCGCGTTACGCCCGGCCAGCTGCCAATTTTCTAATGAAGCAAACCCACGGTGCGCCTTTCGACATTATTCGGTGAATTGATACAATTTTTTTAACTTTCATCTATAAAACCCACTACCATGAACCCATCAAACCGCAGGGAATTTCTTCGCTCCCTTGGGCTTTTCACCGCAGGTGGATTAGCTGCTGCTACCGTGGTGGATGCATGCTCATCAAAACCCTCTTCAAAACAAACATCTGACTCCACAGCCGTGAAAACCGAAACAAAAAAAGAAATATTTTTTAAGATCTCATTAGCCGAGTGGTCACTGCACCGTGCCCTCCAGGCTAAGCAGCTGGACAACCTTGACTTTCCCGCCAAAGCAAAAAATGATTTTGGAATTTCCGCTGTAGAGTATGTGAACCAGTTCTTCAAAGACAAAGCGAAAGACACCTCCTATCTCACGGAATTGAAAAAGCGCTGCGATGACAATGGTGTTACCAGCGTGCTCATCATGTGCGACAATGAGGGGTTCATGGCAGATCTTGATTCAAAAAAACGTCAACAAGCAGTAGAGAACCATTACCAGTAGGTGGATGCGGCCAACTTTCTCGGTTGTCATTCGATTCGGGTAAATTGTTTTGGAGAAGGCACGCGCGAAGAAGTGGCCAAGGCCGGTACGGATGGACTGCACAAACTTAGTGAGTATGCACAAACCGCTGGAATTAATGTAATCGTCGAAAATCACGGAGGCATGTCTTCCGATGGTCAATGGCTTAGTGGCGTCATCACCGCCGTGGGCATGTCCAACTGTGGCACGTTGCCAGACTTTGGAAACTTCTGTATTCGCCGTGAGAAAGGAGACATGTGGGAATCAAAATGCATGGAATATTATGACCGCTACAAGGGTGTGGGCGAGTTATTGCCTTTTGCAAAAGGTGTAAGTGCAAAGACCTACGATTTTGATGAACAGGGCAATTGTGTTGAAACAGATTATGCGAAGATGATGCCCATCGTAAAACAAGCGGGTTACACGGGCTACATTGGCATTGAGTACGAAGGTGAAAAGTTGTCCGAACCAGATGGCATCAACGCCACGAAGAAGTTATTGGAGAAGGTGGCCATGGGGTAATTCGTTGATCGTTATTCGTTCGTCGTCATTCATCATTAAAAAAGATATTCCCCCAAATGGCTCACGTCAAAAAAGAACCAGATAAAAAATGCATTCAGGCAGGTGGCGGAAATAAAATTGAGCCTCATCGTGTGCTTGAAATCTGCTTCTCGCGGATCTCGAAGAACTTTTAAAAACCAAAATCCAAAGTAGAGTACGACGGGACTTAGCGCTGCAAGAAACGTCCAGCAATAACGTGTTTCATAAAAATTGACGAAGAAGAACATAAATCCTGCCGTGGCCAGGGCAAAGAATGCGCCAGCAAAGTAAAATGTGCCGCGAATGCCCATCATCCGGCTCAAGGTGTTATCGCCATGCTTGGCGTCTTCTTCGTGCTGATACACCTGTGTCATCGGATAGTTGGCCCACAACATGATGCTGGTGAGTGTAGCCGGCACAAGTACTTTCACCTGCAAGAGATTGACAACATCAAAATTATTGATTCCGGCATAGCACATCATAAAGGTGAAAGTCCCCTGGAACCAACCCGTTACAATCCAGCCTGCTACCGAATATTTTTTCAATCGGACGACAGGATGACTATAGGCCTTTGACACAAGTCCGTAGATCACCAGCATACATGAAAACAGAAGAGAAACTTTAATAAACCCCAGGACAATCGCCCCGGCATCCAATAAAAGAGACATCCAATAAAGTCCTTTGTTTACCGGTGGAGGATTCTTGAGACCTCCGATACTTTTCTCATCCTTGTCGAAATAACTGTTGTACCCGTTGCTGGCCGGATACAACAAGAAGTGAAGAATAATAAACACCCAGAGCAGCCGTGTCTCGCCAAGGTTAGGCGACTCAGCAAGTGCAAATAAGAAGACCGGCAGTAAGAAATACGAAAAAGGTACGCGCAGATGGAGAAATGTGGATTTTGAAAACATAGATTGAAACTTAATGATTAAAATAAAGCTTTTTCAAGTATTATTGAGAAATGAGTTTCATCACGTCCATCGGCACAGCCACACCCCCTCATTTGCTCAGCCAGTCGGCCATTGCGGAATTTATGACGCGGGCTATGGAGCTCAGCGAAGATGATGCCCGCAAGCTGCGCATTCTTTTTCGTGCCAGCGGTATTGAAACGCGTTATTCCGTGTTGGATGACTATGGAAAAACCGAGGACTTTCATTTTTATGAGAACACACCGGGCATGGAACCGTTTCCTTCCACCAAGAGAAGGCTGGAGTTGTACCGGCGCCATGCCCTGGCCGTCAGCCTGGAGGCCGTGTCATCCTGCCTCGCACCCATTGCTGACTTACGAAAAGATAGCATCACTCACCTGATCGTTGTCAGTTGCACAGGCATGTACGCGCCCGGTCTTGATATTGATCTTGTGAAAGCGTTGGGGTTGAACTCCGACATCGAGCGTACCAGTATCAACTTCATGGGATGTTACGCGGCCTTTAATGCACTGAAACTTGCTGACGCCGTGTGTACCTCCCGGCCCAATGCGAAAACTCTTATTGTTTGCACCGAATTGTGTACGATTCACTTTCAAAAAGAAAAGACAGAAGATAATTTTTTGGCCAATGCTTTATTTGCGGATGGGGCCGCGGCTGTTCTGGTCGAAGGCACCGCCCGGAATGGATTAAACCTTTTACAGGAAAGTTTTCATTGTAAAGCGCCAAATCTGGAGACCCGCATTGCTATTTTAAGAAAAAAGGCCTCCACCGAAGGCTGGCATTTACCTAATGATGTAATGGTAAATATCGCCGATCAGATCAATTCCAATATTCGCGAGTTAGAAGGGGCTCTAATCCGGATTGTTGCCTACTCCTCTTTTCATAATCAACCCATTTCCCTGGAAATGGCGAATGAAGTATTAAAAGATGTTATTTCTTCTTCCAAAGCAAAGCGGTTGACAATTCCTTTAATCCAACAAGCAGTCTGTGAATTTTACAATATTGAAATTGCAGATTTAAAAGCCCAACGGAGAACTAAGAATGTTACCTTTCCGCGC
>JANXYC010000127.1 GCA_025350305.1 Cyclobacteriaceae bacterium
AAAACGTTCATCTCAAAAGTGAACTTGATCAACTTAAACGGTTAGTCTTTGGCTCCCGTCATGAACGGTTCATCCCTGCCGCATCCCCCGATCAGCTCAAGTTAAATATTTCGTCCCTGCCCTCACCTCAACCCGCTGTTACCTTGGAGTCCATCCAATACGAACGCAAGAAGGCAACTTCAAAATTCGATAGCGAAAAAGTTGCCACGGGGCGCATGCTGCTTCCGGCCAGCATGCCCGAAGGAAGTTTGATGAAGCCTTGGATAATGATAAAGAGCGCGCCAGTTATGTGCTGACGGAAATGCAAAAACTTTATGCCATCGAACAATGCGGCAGGGTCCAATCGTTATCGGCCGAAGAGCTTCAGGCGTTAAGAGAGCAGCAGGCCGTTCCGATATTGGAAAACCTAAAGGCTTGGATGATGGATGCCTATTCAAGAGTCGTTCCGCAGAGCACGATCGGTAAAGCACTGAGTTATTCCTTGCAGCGGTGGGATAAATTATCGCGCTATACAACAGATGGCCGTCTTCAGATTGACAACAACCTGGTGGAAAACGCCATTAGGCCAGTGGCTATCGGACGGAAAAATTATCTGTTTGCCGGCTCCCATGATGGGGCGCGAAGGGCTGCAATGTTATACTCCTTCATGGGGACTTGCAAGATCAACAAAGTCAATCCTTTTGAGTGGCTCCGGGATATCCTAATCCGCATTCCCAACCACCCCGTCAATAAATTGGAGGAACTACTTCCCAACAATTGGGTAAAACCTGTTTCCTGATTTATCCTTTTTCATTTACCTTTCTACCGGTAAATTATTGAACGATTACTTTTTGCAACTGACACTTCCACTTAGTACCTTTTAGGCTCAATGACCTGCTGAGAATTTAACTATGAGTGTCCCTTCTTCGTGTGTTCAACCTAAATTCATTAGCCTTTTCAAAGATACTTTTGGTTTTTCAGATGCTGAACTTGAACAATTGTTATGTCATTTTGAGGTGAAGCATATTTGCAAAAAAGAATATTACGTAAAGCCTGGAATAATTTGCGATTTCAAAGCTTACGTCAGTAAAGGTTGCATGCGCACGTTCACCATTGATCCGCAAGGACATGAGCGCATTTTTCTTTTGCCTTTTGAAGATTGGTGGGTTGCTGATATTGAAAGCTATTATTCTGGACAATTGTCTACTATTTTTATTCAAGCCATTGAAGACTGCGAATTGTTGCAAATATCCAAAGCCAGTTTTCAAAAACTTGAACAGGATATCCCCAAACTAAAACAATGGTATACCTTGAAACTCGCCCGAAGGGCTGCGCACTCTATGAAGAGAATAAGCGAGGCCGGAACCATGAGTCTTCAAGACAGCTATCTGAAATTGTTGGATACTCAGCCGGAAATTTTTCAACGCGTACCCCTCCAATACATCGCTTCCTACCTGAATGTGGAGCCGCAATCACTGAGCCGCATGCGCAAGCGGCTGATGAACGATCAATAAACAGCAGCGCCTCCTTTCTTAACCGCGGTTAAAAGGATTGTCATCCAATACAAACATCTTTGATCGTTGATTTAATCCATCAATTAAAAAACGTCTATATGGAAAAACACGATCACCCCACACCAGAAAGTATTATGCAGATTGGCACCGGCTTTTGGGCTTCTAAAATTCTGCTCACGGCTGTCAACTTTGAATTGTTTACAAAACTGGCAGAGAAGAAATCAATGTCCGCAGCCGAAATCAAGTCGATGTTGAATTTAAAATCATCGGATAGAAATGTGTATGATTTTTTAGATGCGTTGCTGGCCTTCGGATTTTTGACTCGCGAAGGAATTTTGGAAACAGCACGTTATTCCAATAGTGGCAATACCGATTTTTTCCTTGACAAGAAGAAACCTAGCTATATCGGCGGAATACTGGAGATGATGAACCACCGTCTTTATGGTTTTTGGGCGAACCTTGAAGAAGGACTTCGCACAGGGCTACCCCAAAATGAAGCTAAGAATGGAGAAAATTTATTTGCTGCAATCTATCAAGATCAGGATAAGTTGAAAGGTTTTATTAACGCGATGAGTGGTGTGCAAATGGGCAACTTCATGGCATTCGCGCAGTCATTCGATTTTTCGAAACACAAGACGCTAACGGATGTAGGCGGTTCCAGCGGATTACTTTCTCTGATGGTGGCAAAACATCAAGCTCATATGAATTGCGTTAGTTTTGATTTACCACCGGTGGCCCCGATTGCACAAGGAACGGTAAATCATTTTCAACTTTCGGATCGAGTAAAAATTGTTTCAGGTGATTTCTTTTTAGATCCCCTACCGGCAGCTGACATTATCATCATGGGAAACATCTTACACGATTGGGATGAAGAGAACAAATTGATGCTGATGAAAAAAGCGTATGATGCTCTTCCAGCCGGCGGAGCCTTTGTTGCCATTGAAGGGATCATTGATAATGAGAGAAAGAAAAATGTTTTTGGGTTGATGATGAGTTTGAACATGTTGATCGAAACTGGAAAAGGTTTTGATTACACGTTTGATGATTTTAATAAATGGTCGAAAGCCACCGGATTTAAATCCACGTCGCTCCTTCCGTTGGCTGGACCTTCCAGTGCAGCGATCGCTTATAAATAGGTATTCTCTATATTGGTTTTGTCAATAGTCAGTGTAAAACACTGACTATTTTTATTTTTTTTGTTACAAGTGTCCAAGGTCCTAATCAAAAATCAACTTTCTCTATTTTTTCAATAACCCCAACTCCTCAATCATGGGCAGCACATTGGGCGAATGACCCACTAACTTATTAAACATGTCATTGTAGTTTTCAGTATTTCCTTTGCTCAATTGAGTATTCCAGCGAAGCTGACCCCCCAATCCTGCAAGCTGACCCCCTGATTAAATCAGGATTTGTTCGGTAAAGCAAAGAACGATTCTATAAAGTTATTTTATTTTCCGGAATGATTCACCAGCCAGATCAATTCTTGTTGCTTTGCTAGTTAATCTGTCCAGGATTGCGTCCGATAAAGTAGGTTCGCCAATTATTTCGTACCAGGTAGCGACCGGTAACGAACGTGCGTGCATTTCTGTCCGGGGCAAATATCAAAAGAATTTCAAAGCCATTCTTTCTAAACACGACAGATGAGGTAAATAAGAATATGGCCGGACTAACGACCGTGTTAGTTGATACCGGTTTGGCTGTGCTTGGATACTAACCAACACCTTTAAACCCTCGGGATACCAATTAACGAGGACTTGGTAACCGAATTGGTGGATAAATCATTAACCATTTCAAATTGAGTGGCCAGCCTATTTCTTCGAATTGCCATACAACCTGATCACGTCTTTAATCAGGGTCTTTGTTCCGCGGCCGCTATTGTTAGACAAGACAATGAACACACCATTTAATTCAGGAAATTGAATAATGTACGTTCCAAATCCTGGGTGGCCACCAGAGTGATAAATTATTTTACCTACTTCCGGTTTACTTTCTATAAACCAGCCAAATCCCGAAACCGTTTTTTCGCCAGTGCTTAAAATAGCAGGCTGATATGCTTCTTCCAGCATTTCCTTGCTCACGATTTTATTTTGAGTGAGCCCTTGCCACCATTTATATAAATCGGGCGTAGTTGAATTCAGGCCACCATCACCCTGAATGCCATCCATGGCATAAACATATTTTCCCCATCGTGGATCTTCATCTGCAATGATGAACTTCTTCAGGCTATCAGAGTATAGGTGACCATAAGCGTAGTTAGCGATCTTTTCCCCTTTCTCTCGTTGGGTATTGAACATTCGTGTGCGGGTCATGCTTAGGGGACGAAAAATATTTTCAGTCATGAATTCATTAAACTCCAAGCCCGACACTTTGGTAACAATTGAAGCAAGAATGACGTATCCTGTGTTTGAATAAGAGAATTTCTCGCCTGGCTTGAATTGCAGCGGGGGTTTAAGCCTGACCAGAATATCGAGTAGGTCTTTGTTGTGGAGCACCTTTTTCGATCCAAAGTATTTCTCAACATCCAAAGCATATTCATCGTAGTCGGGGATGCCAGATGTGTGATTCAATAAATGTCTAATCGTCACACCAGCATAAGGCAGGTCGGGAAAATATTTACTGACGTTATCATCGTAGGTAAGTTTGCCCTTCCGTTGCAGAAGCATAATGGCCATGGCGGTGAATGGTTTACTTACCGAGGCTAGGTCGAACAGAGACGAGTCGTTAAGTTTTTCACGTGTTTTGAAATCGGTAAAGCCATAGCTCTTTTTTAATATGACATGACCATCAACGGCAGCCAGCACGTTGCCGTTAAATGGGGTGGATATTGACTTGACCAGAGAATCAAGGGAGTTAGCGAGGCGTTGGTCTTTAGAATTGTTCGGCTGGGCAAATGTTTGCGTTATCGGAACGAAAGTGCAGAAGGCAAATAGTGCCAATGCCATCATCGTGTTTGTCGTTGGTTTTATTTGCATAAGCCGAATGTAAATGATGGTATGTATACCGCGAAACATCATTTCTCGAACACTCTTTTTTGATGCCATTTGCTTCTGGTCTATTTATGAATTAATCTTTTATCTTATGTTTTGTTCACTTGTAAATAAATCAACTCATCTCTCTGACTGCGCTAGCCAATTCGTTAATTTCTTCCATCGTGTTAAAATGCGATCATAATTCTGATGATAGGTATCGAATGATAGTTCATCGTATACCCACAGCCCAATGAACACAGTCACGGTGAGGCCAATGGCTAACCCGCCAATGTTGGTGATTGAATATCCTCTATTTCGGAGAAGATTTCTCCATGCAATTTTGAAGTAGTTGTTAAGCATAATTGTAGCCCCCGTTGCACATCCGCCATATCAAATTTAAGGCCACAAATTACTGCGATACAGGCGCGAAACAACGCCGTAAGTAAAACAGAGTTTCAATTCCGAACAAGCTTGTTCGCTTGCGGTCTAAAGGATCAAGCATTCGGGTCACGGAGTCATTCAACTTTCAAAGACTATTAGCCGATGACAAAGCACGGGATAGAAAGGGTTTTATCTATATCAAATCGGAGAAGAAATTGATCCGGGTGATGTTGAAGGACCTGTTTATATTGAGGGAGTTGAAGACTATGTACGATACGTACTACGAGCGGGTCTATTTTGATTTAAATGATTGCAATGAAGGAGCAGTTATCTTTTTGTTAGAAGTGCTAAGACCAGGTTCCAATAATCTGCAACTGATTTTATATTTACCGCTTCGTCTGGTGTGTGGGCGCCAAAAACGGTTGGGCCAATTGATACAATTTGGGCATCGGGGATGTTTTGAGCAAAAACAGCACATTCGAGCGCGCCATGAATAGTCTGAACAATCATTTTTTTACGAAAAATCTGTTCGTAAGTATCAGTCACTGTTTTTACCAAAGGAGAATCAAAGTTCGGTTCCCATGGTGCATACCGGCCAACTATCTTTGCAACTGCCTTAGGATTTGCGACCGCAGTTTCAGATTCAATAATTGATTTTACAGAGTCTATATCTTTATTTGAGGAACTCCTAAACAAACATTTAACCGTGACAGTATCATTGCGAGTATCCACAATAGAAACATTGTTCGAGGTACGAACCGAAGTGGTACTACCATGTTCCATTGCTAATATACCGTTAGGAAGTTTGCTGATAAATGATAGGACTCTGTCTTTGTCGGTACTAGTCATTACTCGTACCACTTTTCCCGCAGTAGTATCTTGTAGTGTAAATAGGATGTTTTCCACGGTATCTTTTGCGGCAATCTTCTTTTCAATAGCTTCAAGTGCATCTTGTAAAGATTGCTTATCTAAAGGCGATGCAATAATTGCTTCAGCTTCGCGGGGAATAGTGTTTATGGCACTGCCGCCAGAGATGTTCAGAACATAAAGCTCAGGATGAGCTTTCAATATTTGTACTATTACTTTAATAGCATTTGCACGGCCTTTATTGATGTCGAAACCGGAGTGCCCACCCTTTAGGTCTGATACTTTGATCACATAGACATGATTGTCGTCACCAATAATAGAAGAGCGCACCGGTATGTTTATTTCCATCAGTCCAATACCTGCGGAACCAACGGTCACAATACCTTCTTCTTCAGAATCGACATTGTAAATAATTTTGCTTTTCAATAGCGTGTAATCAAATGCCGTGGCTCCAACAAAACCAGATTCTTCACTGGTCGTAAAAAGTAACTCCAGCGGCCCATGTTTAATCCTGCGATCAGTAATAAGTGCCATTAATGCCGCTACACCAAAGCCATCATCGGCACCAAGGGTGGTACCATTTGCTTTTACCAATTGGCCCTCTCGATGAAGCATAATAGGGGCTATCGCTGCCGTACTGCCTGTTTTTGACTGACAAACCATATCAAGATGAGCTTGCCAACATTTCCATGGATAGTTTTCAAACCCATGCGAGGCAGGGATACGAACGAGGACATCATTTGATTTATATAGGAAATTTTCAAACCCATGCTTAGCTGCTAACTGTCTAATAAAAAAAGCCAGGGAGTCTTCACTGCCCGAGCAACGTGGAATAGAGCATAGTGTTGCAAAATGTTGCCATACTTCTGCTGGTTGCAAGTCTTTTATGACATGCAAATTTTGCGTCGTTTTAGGAGAAAGCTTTGCGGTTTTCTGCGATAGCTGGCTATATCCCCTAACAGCAATCAGCATTATCAAACCGATCGCCGTGATTTTTAATTGAAGTAATTTCATGAACTGAAGATTCGGAATCGTTCGTTACCTATCAGCGAACACGAGAAACTCTGCGATGCCGTTAGGGGGTTATGACGATTGAGAAACTAATGAACCTACTGGATACAGTCATTATTTCGGACGGTATATACAACATAAATCACCTTCCAACCATCGGCAGTTCTCAGCAACTGAAAAGCATTAACACCGCAATGGCTGAATTGATCGCCGCGATAAAATTTGTAAGGCGTCCAAACGGAGGCGAGATCGCCGTCAATTTTTATTGCATCAAAAACAATCCTTTCATCTAAAACCTGTGGATGCGGTGTGCCGACTTGTTTTACCAAATCATTCGCGGTTTTAGTAGACAATCTAGCTACTCCGTTTTTGTCCTTTGAAATGCTTTGTAATATCGCGCCTTCTGAGAAAGTAGATCTCAACAAAGTACTGTCGCCCTTACGCATGGCATCGACAAAGTTGTTCATGGTTTGTTTGATGGCGGCAGTGTCTGAAGCCCGCTGAATGTTTTGCGCATAACTCATTTTCGAAAAAATAAGTATTGCAATAATGGTGAATGCTTTTTTCATTTGATTTTATGTTTTAATGGTCAATTTGGAAATTCCGAGGTGGGTGACCACTTCATTTCGCGACACTACAATAATCCTAAACCACTGGTTATGAGTTCGTAGAAGTGGTCACCTTAAGACGGAAAAAACTGTTCCGGCCCTGCGGAATTTCCACCCCTTAAATAGCAACGGTTGAATGTACCAAAAATTCCTTTTGATAACTGCTGTCATTATGTTGGAGCGAGGGATCAGAAC
>JANXYC010000149.1 GCA_025350305.1 Cyclobacteriaceae bacterium
TGAAAATATCCTGTCCAGCCAACTTTCATTTTGTCTTTGCCAGATACTTCATTGCCATGTGCATCAACGAATTTATGGTCGTCTGTCATTAGCGAATAAAGTTGGTCAACGTTATGCTCATTGATTGATTTAACAAAATCAAAAAAGACCTTATTGTTCATATTGCTTTTGTCCTAAGCATTTGCTGTAATAATCTGGCTGAGATAGAAAGATAAATGTAAAAATTATAAATCAGGAAACAGATTCTAGTGGAAACAGTTCCTTATACCTTTCTTCCAAACTTGCTATTTCATTTTCCTTCAATTCGCTAAACTCTTTTTCTTTTGCCCTCTTCGAAAGTTGCCCATTGTTTTGTTCTAAAAACCTGACTACTTGTGCAACTACTTTGTCGGGCATTTCATATTCCTCTTCGAGGTACTTTTTAAAGGCATCATACCGCGTTAGGTATGTAACTTCAGCGGGTATGATATTCTCCATTGTATCTTTTACGCAGTCATATAAAAACTCGGCCTGTCGTGTTGCATCAAAGTAGCGATAGTAGTCAAGGGTGTCATTGGTTACTTCCACATTGTGATCATTGGTTTCCTTCCAATCTATAAAATCCAATAACGGATGTGAATATGACTCCAATACTTTTCTGTAATCATCGATGTGATCTAGTATAGATGCAGAAACGGGAAAGATAATACCCTGCTGTGCGAATTGTTTTTTGGCCAATACATGATGAATGAGATAACGATGGATGCGACCGTTACCGTCTTCAAAGGGATGGATGAACACAAAACCGAAAGCAACTATTGACGCTGCCAATACTGCATCGATATTGTTTTTCAATAGTAGTTCATGTGTGCTTAGTAACCCTGAAATCAACCCATCAATATCCTGCCACTTAGCAGAAATATGATCGGGCAAAGGTTCTCCCGTAGTGCGGTCATGTTCGCCAACAAAGCCGCCTTTTTTGCGAAAACCCATTTCTAAAAACCGTGCATTTTCTATCACGAGTTGTTGTAGCCGGAGTAATTCTTCCTTAGTTAGATCCCTAGTGCCGGCCTGCCCTATCGCTTGCCCCCACCGCGTTGCTCTTTTACTTTTTGGACTTTCACCTTCTATGGTAAAAGATGCTTTTGAATCTTTTAGTAATAAAAATGCAGATGCCCTCTGCACAATGTCTTTGCGTATGCCTTTAAGGTAGTTGTCTTTTTGTGCCGCCAGGTTAGCGGCAATGTATTGCTCCAGTTTTTCGGTCTTGCGAATGAGCGGACAAAAATCCCGGTCTCCCAAAATGTTATTAACGATTCTATGTCTTGATGATTCAATTCCTTTAATGGCATACTGCTGATCTTCATCCAATAAAGGCGTGTACTTTATTTTACTGTCTGCATTTGGAATTTTTAATTCTGCGGAAAACAACCACTCATATAGAAACCAAATTTTGCGGCTATACTGCCCCGTTGGTTCCAATTGTATGAGTTGTGTAATTTCTTTCTGAGTTAATGTCGAAAATAATTTCTTAAAGAATAAAAGATTAACGCCTTCGTACTTTAACGCAAATACCAATTGCTTGTATAGGCTATCTTCGGGCTGATGCCTTGATGTAAAAACCCTCCACTCATCTGTTTCATATTGCCGTTTCTTTGAACTGATCAGCGCCAATGGCGAGGGCATAGGCATCGGCAGTTGAAAAGCTTCGATCAATGCTCCATAGCCAACCAATACTGCTTCTTCAGGTGCTTGCCTCCCGTGAAAAACACTTACTTTAAGTGAAAAACTATTATGCTTCTTAGCCATTGGTGAATAGTAGTTGGTTGACGTGAAAAATGATTGCCTAATTGTATATAGGTGAAAAGGTAATGGGTTACGCCCAAAGATAGGTGAAAAACAAGCGCAAAAGGTGAAAACCATGTGCGTTAAACCTATTCAGGTGAAAAATAAGGGAGTAGTCAGGTGTTGCAATCGGCTTACGATCCAACCAACTACAAAGTTATAGGCAACTATATACCAGATGGGACAAGGGGAATGAAAGTTGAATTGAAAAAGCCGATAACTATATACCTCTTATGACGGAATTGAATGAAACTTGTATTTAATGTGTTCAGATTTGACGGCTACCTATCAGCACATCATCTCACAATACCAAAACGGTGGTGGGTGGAAGAGTGCCATCGTTCGTTGAAGAACAACACTTTCCTGGAAGCATCTCCGGCAAAAACAGAACGAACACGGCCAACCATATTTTTGCCAGCGTCTATGCCTTCTTCAAACTTGAACTGATGAAAATAAGACTCAACCTTAATCACTACGTCATGAAAGCAGTTTTAGTTACTGTGGCGCTTAAAACAGCCTTTGAAAAAATCAAGAACTCAAAAACGGCATCCAATTATGCCTCAATTTGCGTAACATCTGTTATTTAAAAGGAAAGTCAGATCAATTAGTTGATCTGACTTTGAATCGTAAAATGTTCGAAAGCGATATTTCTTATTTAGAAGATGATTGCTGTAAAAACTCAACGATTTTGGTTCTCTCTTTCTCTGTGATCAGTGCTCTGGTTTGCATGTGCATACCAATGGTTTCCCATTGATCAC
>JANXYC010000165.1 GCA_025350305.1 Cyclobacteriaceae bacterium
CAGGGCCAATGATCCGCTGGACCTTGATTTCGTAGTACTCGTAGTGGTTCGTTGTGTTCTTCGTGACCATACTTCTGACTCGCTCTTCGGCTGCAACCTTATGCTATTCAATAGATTGCCTAACTTGACAAAGTAGGATTAACACGCCAGGACCAATCTGAACTAATGGGTAGTCATTAGCGGCCGTTCTAAATCTATGTGTCGGGGCTCCAATAAATACACCAATTGGAAATCCCGTAGTTGATTCCCTAAAGGGATACTTATCTTTAAGTAATTGGTAAAGATCACCATGTAAATATTGATCGTTTTGATCCGGCGATGTCCACCTAAGCTCAAAAATAACCTCAATTAAAGGGGCCTTTGGCAGTCTGCTCATGCTATTACAACGAAATATAGTAAAAACTCGTTTGAAAAATCGCACCAAATATTGCCCTGAAACATCCTCAAGTTTCTTAGCGATTTCTTCTGACTCGCCCTCACTATGGCGCGCGTTTGCAACGCGTGTTGGTGCGCACTTCCTACGAGGCGGGTTGGGTTATCCATGGTCTCATCCTGAAACTCACTCCTTTGAATCTACAGTAGTTAAAGCTATATGTTCGGCACTGAGTCGTCTCAATGAATCCATTAATCGAGGGTGAGGTTGTTCAGGGTACAATTCTGGCGATGCTCCCTCATACCAAGGTCGCACCGGCACGCGCTACAAGCGCCGCGCCATAGTGGATGGAAGGATTGCTGTGAAAGTCATTAATCATTTGGGAGATGAGGTGATGAAGGTGTTCAAAGTGGGTTAAGAGATCTGTAGTTTCATAGATATTCCATATTCCAATATGGAATATAGTCATAACACAAAAGTTGGATGATAAATACGCCAGCCATCGTGTTGCAGACTTTTATTTGCCGAAATACGATGTCTACCTTGAATTTGCAGGACGATGGAACAGGAGTGACAAAGATCGCAAGCGCTATAGAAATCCTTATTGCGCTTTTGCTATCATGAAATAAATCGACGGGTTATCATCGAAGGTTTTTTTTATTTAAACAAAGTATTTTCCACATTGAACGTAGGTTTGTGAAGACCGATATTGGGTTCTGACTGAACCTGATCGGCAGGTAAGTTTGTCGCTCTAAACATTTACCTTTGATCGTTGTTTTACTAACCAAATCATTGCCATGAAAATAAGAAAAGTAGGGTCGCAGGGATTACAGGCATCGCAACTTGGACTTGGTTGTATGGGCATGTCTGATTTTTACGGTGCCTTTGATGATAAAGAGTCCATAAAAGTTATACACCGCGCGCTTGACCTGGGCATTACCTTCCTGGATACGGCCGATATGTATGGTCCGTATAAAAATGAAGAGCTGGTCAGCAAGGCCATTAAGGGAAATCGCGATAAAATAACGCTGGCCACCAAGTTTGGAATTGTACGTGATCCAAATGACCCAACGAAGCGAGGGTTCAATGGCAAACCGGAATACGTACGCTCTTCCTGTGATGGAAGCCTCAAACGTTTGGGACTGGACGTTATCGATCTCTATTATTTACACCGTAAAGATCCAGCAACGCCTATTGAAGAAACCGTGGGTGCCATGGGCGATCTTGTAAAGGCAGGTAAGGTAAGGGCCATTGGTCTTTCAGAAGTCTCGGTGGATACTTTGAAGCGAGCGCACAAAACTCATCCGATAAGTGCGGTACAAACAGAATATTCATTGTGGACCCGCGATCCGGAGGATGAGATTCTTAAAACGTGCAAAGAACTCGGTATTGCGTTTGTCGCATACTCGCCCTTGGGCAGGGGCTTCCTGACAGGGCAGATCAAAAAATTTGAAGACCTTGAATCGAGCGATTACCGCAGGTTTTCACCGCGATTCCAGGGAGAAAATTTTGAAAAGAATTTACAACTGGTAAAAAAATTGGAAGATATGGCGTCGAACAAAAATTGTACGGCTTCACAACTGGCACTTGCCTGGGTAATGGCGCAAGGTGATTTTATCTTTCCCATTCCAGGCACCAAGCGATTGAAGTATTTGGAGGAAAATGCCGGGTCCCTCCATGTTTCATTAAACCAACAAGAACTCTCGGACCTTGACACCATCGCGCCCAAAGGAGTGGCTGCCGGACTTCGCTATCCTGCGGAGATGATGAAGATTGTGAGTGCTTAGTGTTGTGCTGGATTCTTGTTTCCGGATCCTACTTCCAGGATGAACGAGATTGGATACTGGAAACTGATTGCTGCGGTTAGCAACCGGAATCCAGAATCTGCTCCCATCCCTCACTCGTTTCTTTGAGAATTCACCGGATTTGCCTGTGCCGCACATTTCCCCAATTGTCCTTGTTCCTTTTTACCCAGTCGCGAGTTTCGTTAAGCTTCCAGGGAAGGAGACAATCAAACTGAAAAGTTGAATTCTTGGGAACATTTTTAACAATAACCTTTAACTCATCCAGGTTGTCAACCCGAATTATCTGGTTGATAGGATCCTCATCTCCAAACAGTGCTTGGGCCGTCGCCGCAGAAATGACGATGGACCCTGGTTCGGTGAGCACTTTGTCGGGACTGCCTTTCAGCAATGGAAACTCAAACATGGTGAGGAACTCCTCACTGACATAGAACCCTCGCTTAGTAATTCGCTTATCCCCAACCGTAAGCAGACGATCACCTCCCAAATCGGACACTGCTGTATTTTTAATATTACTGTCATCTGTTTTCAAACCTTCATAGGTCGGAAGTGGAACAGATGTCCAGGAATTCACTTTGCCATCAAATGTCGCGTTGACCCACACTTGATAAAGGCGATCGGCCTTGGGATGAATGCGGTCGAAGGACAACTCATCATAAACCCATAGAAGGATCAAAAGGCTACAGGTAATGCCGATTGAAAGCCCCGTGATGTTAATAGTTGAGTAAGTCCGATTGCGAAGCAGATTCCGAAAGGTGACGACAATGTAATTTTTGAGCATGCCAAGAGTTGGATTTTATTAGTAGTACCATGTCCGGACCCAAAGGTTTCATGAATTTGTTGAAATCTCTCTCGCTCAAGACCTGAACTCCATATCCATACAGTCATGATTTGATCAAAAGTTGCGTAGTGATTGACGAATGCCATTCAATTGCGGGTACAAAGAAATTCATCTGAGCCAACCCCTATAAAATCTTTAAAAACCTATGAATCCTAGTCAGAATCCCAGGAATTCTAGTCAAAGGTGGATGAAAGTGGGTTAAAGTGGTTGAAAATGTAATTTTTCTCATTATGTTTGCTTAGAAGTAAAGGACAACCACTACGTCTATGACTTTCTTCACTAGCGAGTACGAGAGTAAACTTGATGCCAAAGGCAGACTGGTACTGCCTGCGAGGATCAAATCCCAGCTTCCCGAAGGGGAAAGCCAGGAATTGGTTATCCGCCGGGGCTTCGAGCCATGCCTCATTGTGTATCCGATGGTGGAGTTCAAGAAGGTCTTCTCAAAAATTTCAGGTCTCAGCGAGTTCAACGAAGAGTATCGCAAACTTCAGCGGAACTTCCTGTCCGGAGTAGTTACGGTAGAATTGGACGGCAATGGTCGTTTCCTGATACCCAAAAACATGCTCACCTATGCTCAAATCGACAAAGACGCGATGCTGGTAGGTACAGGTAGCAAAGTTGAAATCTGGAATCCAACAATATATGAGAAGCACCTGATCCGTGACCCAAGTGAGTTGTCAAAGCTGGCAGAGAAATATTTGAATGAGTAGCTGTTGGCAGTTGGCTGTTAGCGGTCGTCTTCGGGCTACAGGCTATAGACTTCAAGGGGATTAAATTTTTAGAACATGGAATTATTAGAAATGGTTATGTGTGAGCAGAGAATGCTTACAAAGTTCATTGAAAAAATTGAAGGGGCTTGAAACAGCCAGAAGCTTGCAGCCAATGTACCATAAGCCAGTAATGTTGGCCGAGTGTTTGGAGGGGTTGAAAGTTAATCCGGAAGGCACCTATGTAGATGTAACCTTCGGTGGTGGAGGGCACAGCTTAAAAATTCTGGAACAACTGAAGGGAGGCCATTTGATCGCCTTTGACCAGGATGAGGATGCAAAAAGACAGGCTGAAAATATTCAAAGTCGTTCTTTCACATTTTGTCAGGCGAACTTCAAATACCTGAAGCAGTATTTGAAATTGAACGGTGTCACCGAAGTGGACGGGGTGCTGGCCGATCTTGGTATTTCATCACACCAGATCGATACACCCGAACGGGGATTTTCAACCCGCTTCGACGGGCCACTGGATATGAGGATGGATAAGAAGTCGACCCTTACGGCAGCTAAGATCTTGAATGAATACCAGCAGGAGAAGTTGCATAAGATACTGGGTATGTATGGTGAGGTGAGAAATGCAAAGACGGTAGCGGCAGCCATTGAACAACAAAGGGCTGTGAGAAAATTTGAGAACAATATGGATTTGATCAAAATGTTAAAACCGTTATCGCCCAGGGGGAAAGAGTTTAAATATTACGCGCAGGTATTTCAGGCGTTGCGAATTGAAGTAAACCTGGAAATGGAGGCCTTGGAAAGTTTTTTGAAACAATGCGGTGAAGTGATTAAGACAGGAGGGAGATTGGTGGTGATGAGTTATCACTCATTGGAAGACAGAATGGTCAAGAATTTTATCAATACCGGAAAGGCATTCGGTGACCTGGAGAAAGATTTTTACGGAAATCCGATCAAACCTTTTCAGACGATGAACCGGAAACCGATCGAGGCATCGGAGGAAGAGGTGCGGGAGAACAACAGAGCGAGAAGCGCAAAGTTAAGGGTAGCGGAGAGGAGATAAATGACGAATATGATTAACAATTAACGAAATAAATGAGCGAGAATAAATTTCGAATTGAGCAAGAAAGGACAAATGAGACCAGGATAAAACCTTCAGGGGATGGTTCGGGGATATTCTCCGGTTTGGAAAGACGGCTGAAACTAGAAACTTATTTCGAAGAAGGCTTCCCGGTCCAATATCTGCCAAAGATCATGTTCGTCATGCTGATCGGACTACTTTATATCAGCAACACGCATTACTCGGAAAAAACCGTGCGCCGCATCGACCATGCTCAGTCAGAAGTAGAAGATCTGCGTGCGGATTACACCACATTAAAGTCGGACCTCATGTATGCAAGCAAACAGAGTGAAGTGGCCAGAAAAGTTAAAGTAATTGGTTTGAAAGAAAGCTTGAATCCTCCCACTAAAGTAGCAATAAAAGAAGGTGAATATTAAGAAGTCCATATTAATACGTGTACGCGTTGCTTTTTTGGCAATTGTGGTTTTCGCTGTATGTGTGGCAGCGAAGGTTGGTCATATCCAGTTTGCGGAAGGAGAGAAGTGGACCCGGATCAGCAATGAGATATCTTTTGATTATAAGAAAGTCAACGCTACCCGCGGCAATATTTATTCGGACAATGGCAGCCTGCTGGCCACCTCCCTGCCATTTTATAAAATAGCCATGGACCCCACCCTGGTAAAAGATGAAATCTTCCGCAAGGATATCGACTCGTTGTCTCTTTTACTGGCACGTTATTACAAAGACCGCTCCGCCACCGACTACAAGCGGATGATACGCGATGCGCGCGAGTCAGGCAGACAATACCTCATACTTAACAAGAGGCAAATAAACTTTCAAACAAAAAAGGAGATGTCCACGTGGCCCATTTTTCGTGAAGGAAGATTGCGGGGTGGTGTACTCTTTGAAAAGATGGATGTGCGCTACAGGCCTTTTTCCAATCTCAGTCGAAGGACCATCGGTTTTGTAAATGAAAACGGTAAAGGCGTAGGCCTGGAATATAGTTTTGAAGACGCATTGGGTGGTCAGCATGGCGAGGCGTTGTTCCAAAAAATTGCCGGCGACACCTGGAAACCGGTGTTTGACGCTAACAATATCAAAGCCATCGACGGATTGGATATTCAGACGACGATTGATATTAACCTGCAAGATGTTGCTGAAACCTCACTCTACCGCGCCATGCAGCAACACCATGCGGACCTGGGAACTGTGGTAGTAATGGAAGTGAAGACAGGACACATCAAAGCGATATCTAATTTGAGCGCCGATGGTAAGGGCAACTATCATGAAGTACTGAATACTGCAGTCGGTGGTTCGATTGAACCCGGTTCCACTTTCAAGTTAGTTACTATGATGGCCTTGCTGGAAGAGACGAGTATCGAGTTGACGGACAGCATCAATACCGGAAATGGCGAATACACTTTTTATAATAAAAAAGTACACGATCACGAGGAAGGCGGTTTTGGGCGGATCACCATCAAAGATGCATTCGAGCGATCGTCAAACATTGCCATGGCGAAATTGATGGACAAGCATTTTGGCACGAAACCGTCCAAATTTTTGCAGTATGTAGACGAACTGAAACTCTCCAAGCCATTAGGTTTACAAATTACGGGCGAGGCATATCCCAAAATCTCCCGGCCAAAAGATAAAAACTGGAGCGGCATCACGTTGCCGTGGATGGCCTATGGATATGGTTTTGAGATTTCACCGTTGCACACCTTAGCCTTATACAATGCGGTGGCGAACGACGGGAAAATGATCAAACCTATGTTTGTTACATCCATCAGCCAGGCGGATGAAGCAAAGAAAGTGTTTGAAACGGAGGTAATCAATCCTAAGATTTGTTCCAGGAAAACACTGAATCAACTGAAGCTCTTATTGGATGGTGTGGTTGACCGGGGCACAGCCAAAAATTTAAAAAATTCTTACTACCGCATTGCCGGGAAAACGGGTACTGCCCAGATTTTGAAAGACAATCATTACGAGAAGAAGTACATCACTTCGTTTGTCGGTTATTTCCCGGCACATGCTCCTAAATTCTCAGCCATTGTGCTGATAAAGAATCCGAAAGGAATTTATCAGTCTGGCAATAGCGTGGCGGGGCCCGTCTTCAAAGAAATAGCGGATAATATTTATTCCCGCGATCTGGAGTTGCACTTGCCCATGGAAAAGAAGCCAGTGGTGGAGTTGGGAGTTTTTCCTATGATTCGCGCAGGCAGACAGGATGAACTTACCATGTTATGCAACGAGTTAGGCATTTCCAACCACTCGACGACAGAAGAGGAGTGGATCAAAGCAGTAAAAAATGGCAACGCTGTAACATGGAAGAAAAACGTGGTGATCAAAGACCATGTGCCGGATGTGCAGGGCATGACCTTGCGTGATGCCATTTACCTGTTGGAGAAAACGGGGTTGCGGGTGGTGCATCAGGGAAAGGGGAGGGTGTCGGAGCAATCTCTTTCACCGGGGACGAGAATTTCAAAGGGATCACAAATTCATATTCGATTGAGCTAATGATTGAGTTACGGGACATATTGTATACGGTGCGGATCACCGCTACTTCCGGTGACATGAATGTGGAAGTGAAAGGAGTTGCATTTGATTCCCGAAAAGTGAAGCAAGGATACCTTTTTGTTGCGATCAGGGGTATCCGGTCGGATGGTCACAATTTTATTGACAAGGCCATTACTTCCGGAGCTATTGCAGTGGTCTGCCAGGTATTGCCAGAAAGCATACATGAAAATATAACCCACGTCACCGTAAAAAACAGCGCACATTCCCTGGGAATTATTTGCAGTAATTTTTATGGTAACCCGTCAAAGAAAATAAAATTGGTAGGAGTGACAGGCACGAACGGTAAGACAACCGTTGCCACACTGCTTTACAAATTATTTAGTTCGCTCGGCCATCGCAGCGGCTTGCTCTCGACTGTCGAGAATCGGATTCACGACCAGGTTTTTCCGGCCACACACACTACACCTGATCCGCTAGTGATCAATGAGTTGCTTGTAAAAATGATCCAGGCTGGTTGTACACATTGTTTTATTGAAGTGAGTTCGCACGCTGTAGATCAGGGAAGAACAGAAGGCTTGTATTTTACCGGTGGGGTGTTTACAAATATTACCCACGATCACCTCGACTACCACCGGACCTTTGAAAGCTACATCCGTGCGAAGAAGGGTTTTTTTGATGCGTTGTCATCGGATGCCTTCACGCTTGTAAATGTAGATGATAAGCGTGGTATGGTCATGATACAGAACTGCAAGGCAAAGAAACACACGTATGGATTGCAAAAAATGGCCGATTTCAAAGGGAAGATCATTACCAATTCAATTGAAGGTCTCGAGGTCGAAATTGGCAATCGGAATGTATGGTTCAAGCTGATTGGTGATTTCAATGCCTACAATCTCCTCGCCGTGTATGGCACAGCGGTATTGCTGGAAGAGGATCCTGAAGAAGTTCTACTGCGACTCTCTTCGATGACTGGGGCCGTTGGACGGTTCGAGTTGGTAATGCCCGGATCTAAGTTTACAGCCATTGTTGACTATGCCCATACACCGGATGCATTGAAGAATGTTTTGGAAACCATTTCACACTTTCGCTCTGGCCAGGAGCAGGTGATATCAATTTTTGGCTGTGGTGGTAATCGCGACAAAACAAAGCGACCCTTGATGGCTGCCATTGCCTGCAAGTATTCGGATAAAATAATTTTTACGTCAGATAATCCCCGCGATGAAGATCCGATGGAGATTATACGGGAGATGCAAAAGGGAGTGGGCCCTACGGATGCCAAGAAAACACTGGTGATGGTTGATCGCGAAGAAGCGATCAAGACTGCCTGCATGCTTGCAAAAGAAAAGGACATTATCCTCGTGGCGGGTAAAGGGCATGAGACCTATCAGGAGATTAAAGGAGTGAAACGACCCTTTGATGATCGGGAAGTGGTGACAAGAATGTTAAAAATGTTTGCGAATTAATGGAGGATTTGAAAAGGGGACAATTTGAAGATTTGAAAATGATAGGATTTGAAAATCTAATAGGCAAGAGATGTTTTCAATTTTCAAATTGATTAATTGAACTAGAATGCTGTACTATTTATTCACATACCTGGATAAGCAATTCGACCTGATCGGAGCAGGAGTGTTTCAATACATCTCATTCCGCGCCGCGGCGGCCGCCGTATTGTCTTTGCTGATCACCATCACCTTCGGCAAGAAGTTGATTGACTATTTAAGGACAAAGCAGATTGGTGAAAGCATCCGCGACCTCGGTCTGGAGGGTCAGATGCAAAAGAAAGGAACGCCCACAATGGGAGGTATTATTATCCTGGCGGCGATCCTTATTCCAACACTCCTGTTAGCCAAACTTGACAATGTCTACATCCTGCTATTGATCGTCGCCACCGTCGGGTTGGGGTTAATAGGATTTTTGGATGACTACATAAAAGTATTCAAGAAGAACAAAGAAGGACTTGCCGGCCGCTTCAAAATTGTAGGCCAGGTTGTCATTGGATTGATTGTAGGCCTTACGCTGTACTTTAATGAGGACGTTGTGATTCGCGACAAGAAGACCATCATGGTGACCTCAACGGAAGTATCTGTAGCTAGCAACGAGGTGAAACCGGAAATAGGGGTTAAGTCGACCAAGACAACGCTTCCTTTTTTGAAGAATAATGAATTTGACTACAGCAGCCTGGTTCCGTGGTTGGACAAGAATTACACCTGGATCATCTATACTCTGATCGTTATACTTATTGTTACAGCGGTATCGAACGGCGCGAATATTACCGATGGTATTGATGGCCTTGCAGCGGGTACATCCGCCATAATCGGATTGACGCTGGCCATCTTCGCCTACCTCTCCGGTCGTGTTGACTTCAGTAGTTACCTCAATATCATGTATATCCCCAACCTCGGCGAGTTGGTTATTTTCTGTACTGCCTTCGTAGGCGCTTGCCTCGGCTTCCTCTGGTACAACGCGTATCCTGCTCAGGTCTTCATGGGGGATACCGGTAGCTTATCCCTCGGAGGAATTATTGCCGTCGTGGCATTGGCTGTGCGAAAGGAACTGATGATACCGGTTTTATGCGGTGTGTTCCTGATTGAAACTGTGTCGGTGATGATGCAGGTAACCTATTTCAAGTACACGAAGAGAAAGTACGGCGCGGGAAAAAGAATCCTCCTGATGTCGCCCATCCATCATCATTACCAAAAGAAAAACATCCACGAATCCAAAATCGTGACACGTTTTTGGATTGTAGGAATACTGCTGGCGATTTTCAGTTTGGCAACTTTAAAATTAAGGTGACATACGTTACATAAAATTCTATGGTAGAGCGAGTCGTCATATTGGGTGGAGGAGAAAGTGGGACGGGTGCAGCGCTGTTGGCAAAAGTCAAGGGCTTTGATGTGTTTGTTTCCGACCTCGGTTCACTCAAGGACAAGCATAAGAATGACCTGCTTCAGCATTCGATTGAGTTCGAGGAGGGCCAGCATAGTGAGGACAAAATTCTGAATGCAAATCTGGTCATCAAGAGCCCGGGCATTTCAGACAAGGTGGACATCGTTAAAAAAATAAAATCGAAGAAGATTGCTATCATCGATGAGATTGAATTTGCTTTCCGTTACCTGAAAGGAAAAATCATCGCCATTACCGGTACGAATGGAAAAACTACCACGACGCTGCTGACGTACCATCTTCTGAAAAATGCAGAGAAGAAAGTGGCCCTCGCTGGCAATGTGGGCGAAAGCCTGGCACGCAAGGTTGCAACCGAAGAGCATGATTGGTATGTGCTGGAGCTTAGCAGCTTCCAGTTAGACGGAACGCAAACCTTCCATCCGCATATCGGCGTGCTTTTGAACATCACACCAGATCACCTTGACCGCTATGAAAAAAAGATGACCAACTATATCAACAGCAAATTCAGATTGGTGAAAAACATGGGGTCTAAGGACTATTTCATTTACTATGCCGATGATCCCATTTCAGGACCGGAGGCCAAGCAACGGTCGACGGAAGCATATCGGGTAGAAATTTCATTGGATCATGAGGCGATTACCTCGGCCCATTTTGACGGAAAGAAAATGGTGTTCCAGTTTGGAAAGAAGTCATTCAAAATCGCGCAATCCGATACAACGTTGAAAGGAGCGCATAATTTAATAAACACCATGGCCGCCGTATCGGCAGCGTATCTGGCGAAGGTGGCCGATACCAAAATCCGCGAAGGGCTAAAGACATTTAAGAATGCACCGCACCGTCTTGAATCTATAGCAACGATCAACGGCATTGAATTCGTCAATGATTCCAAAGCCACCAACGTAGATTCAGTCGTCTACGCACTTGGAAGTTATGACAGACCACTGATCTGGATCGCCGGTGGCATCGATAAGGGCAATGATTACAATTTAATCAAGGTAGCAGTGGAGAAAAAAGTGAAGACGCTCATTTGCCTGGGCAAAGACAATGAGAAACTAAAGAAATTCTTTGGCAAAGCAGTCCCAAAAATAGTAGAGACACAAAGCGTCAGGGAGTTAGTGCAGCTCGCGTTGCAGTCAGCGGAAAAGGGCGATGTCGTGTTGCTCTCTCCTGCGTGCGCAAGTTTTGATTTGTTTAAAAACTATGAAGACCGTGGCGACCAGTTTAGGGAAGCGGTTTTGCAGGCCAAAATGGAGATCGAAAAAGTAAAAGCATAAGTCTGAAAAAACAGGATTATGAAAAAGATTAAAGAATGGTCGGACAAGAATTTACAGGGTGATCCGGTTATCTGGGCCGTGGTCTTCGCGTTGTCATTGATCAGCATTCTGGTGGTGTACAGTTCAATCGGCACATTGGCCTTCAAGCGCACGGTGAGTCCGGAATGGTATTTGGTGAAACACACGTTCATGGTGGTCCTCGGCCTGACCTCCATGTGGATGGCGCACAAAATTGATTATCGCTACTACTCAAAAATTTCACGCCTGGCACTATGGATAAGTGTACCCTTGTTGATTTACACATTCACAAACGGAACAACAATCAATGATGCGGCGCGGTGGATCACGCTGCCAATTATCAACACGTCGTTTCAGCCATCAGATTTTGCCAGCCTGGCCCTGATCATCAATCTCGCCAGTATGTTGTCGAAGAAACAGCAAAACATTGACGATATAAAAGAGTCGTTAATCCCGATGCTGATTTGGGCAGGAGTGATTTGCGGGTTGATCGCACTGACCAATTTATCGACAGCTGTTTTACTCTTTGCCACATGCATGCTGGTGATGTTTATTGGACGTGTGCCGATGAAATACCTGGCCATGCTTGTTTTAGTAGGATTGTTGGCTGGGGCGGTAGCGCTAAAGTTTGGCGTACGCGGTGAAACAGCCAAGAACCGGATCATGAGTTTTATCAACGGCAGCGAACTTCCCTTCCAGGCAAAACATGGAAGAATAGCGGTAGCCACGGGTGGAATTTTTGGGAAAGGTCCCGGTAACAGTGATCAGCGAAATATTCTTCCACACCCTTATTCTGATTTTGTGTATGCAATCGTCATTGAAGAGTATGGCATGATCGGCGGTGTAGTGGTGCTGTCTCTCTACTTGATTTTACTGCACCGGGGAATGAAGGCCGCTTATAATTCCGAACGTGCTTTTGGTGGTCTTCTCTCCGCGGGATTGAGTTTCGATTTGGTTTGCCAGGCGATGGTGAACATGGGCGTGGTCGTAGGACTTGGACCAATAACCGGCCAGCCACTTCCGCTGATCAGCATGGGTGGCACCGCGATGGTATTCACTGGATTGTCAGTGGGAATTATTTTGAGCGTTAGCCGCGGCGAACAAGAATCGAACTGGGGACGGCAAACGGAGAATGAAGAAATGAAGGATAATAAAAATTTAGAAAAAGCAGCATGAAGATAATTGATCAATTGGTCAGAGAATGGTTTGATAAGGGCTTCAAGCTCCAAGCTTCAGGCCTCCTGCTGGTGTGTGCCAAGCTGCTTGAAGCTTGCAGCCTGCAGCTTTCAGCTTTTCTCATGGAGCGTCGGATAAACTTAAACAGAATTCTTCTTTGAAAGCCACCCAACCATATCGCCTTATCATCTCTGGCGGAGGCACGGGCGGCCATGTCTTCCCTGCCATTGCAATTGCCAATGCATTTCGTGAGCATCATCCTGATGCGGATATTCTTTTTGTCGGTGCGCAGGGAAAAATGGAAATGGTACGGGTGCCTGAAGCAGGTTATAGGATTATAGGGTTATGGATTAGTGGAATCAAGAGGAGTCTTTCATTATCAAACCTTGCAGTTCCACTCAAGCTTATTATCAGCTATTGGAAAGCCAGACGCATTGTTAAAGAATTCCAACCGCATGCAGCGGTGGGTACAGGTGGTTATGCCAGTGGCCCGATGATGATGGCCGCAACGCGATACAAAATTCCAACGATCCTGCAGGAGCAAAATTCCTATGCTGGCCTTACCAATAAGCGACTCGCAAACAAAGTGCAGCGTATCTGTGTCGCCTATCCCGATATGGAACGGTATTTTCCGAAGGACAAAATTCAATTGACCGGCAACCCGGTGAGAAAAGACATCGTCAACCTGGCAAGCAGGCATGACACAGCGCTCAATCACTTCGGATTCACGTCCAACGGCCGCACCCTGCTCGTGCTGGGAGGAAGCGGCGGTGCAAGGACGATTAACGAAAGTTTGCTGGCCGGCCTGGATCAGTTGATCGCTTCAAATGTTCAATTGATCTGGCAGACTGGAAAAGTGTATTATGAAAGTGTGAAGGCGCAGATCGCCAATAAAGATTTAAGAAGGGTCCGGCTGTACGATTTTCTGAAGGAAATGGATCTGGCCTATGCAGTAGCCACCGTGGTTGTGTCGCGGGCAGGTGCTTTGTCAATTTCCGAATTGTGTCTGGCAAGAAGACCGGCTTTGCTGGTGCCTTCGCCTAATGTGGTTGAAGATCATCAGACAAAAAATGCAATGGCGCTTGTTAATGAGAATGCGGCTATTCTAATACCGGACCAGCATGCAAAAGAAAAGTTAGTGAATGAAGCGATAAAACTGTTGCACGATGAGAAGCGCTGTCATGAACTACGCGAAAGCATTGGACGGTTGGCCAAACCCAATGCAGCGGAAGAGATTGTCAATGAAATTGAAAAATTAATTGCGTGAAGTTTAACGACTACGATAGTATCTATTTTCTCGGCATCGGAGGCATTGGCATGAGCGCACTGGCACGGTGGTTCAGGCGCAAGGGCCTGCGCGTGGCAGGGTATGATCGCACGCCGACACCCCTCACGCATGAGCTGATCGAAGAGGGAATGGAGCTTCACTTTGATGATAAAGTAGAATTTATTCCCGGTTACCTATCAAAGGAAAAGACCCTGGTAGTTTTTACACCGGCTATTCCAAAGGATCATGCAGAGCATGCCTACCTGAAGGACCACGGCTTCACTATTCTGAAACGCTCAGAGGTACTGGGTTTGATTTCAAAGGATTATAAGACAATCGCCGTTGCCGGCACCCACGGAAAGACAACAACGTCGTCGCTGATCGCCCACATTTTGAAATCGGCTGGCAAAGACATGGTGGCTTTTCTGGGAGGCATTGCTTCCAACTATGATTCTAACCTGGTGATGCAGGGTGAAGTAAAGAAGGATACTATTGTGGTCGCAGAGGCGGATGAGTTTGACCGGTCGTTCCTTCGTTTATTCCCAGACATCGCCGTGGTCACCTCGGCCGATCCGGACCACCTGGATATTTACGGTGATCACGCCAGTATGCTTACATCGTTTAAAGATTTCATCAAACAAATTGATAAGAAGGGTACGCTGGTGATTCATAAATCGGTTGAATCATTGGCTGTATCCTGTCCTCCGTTGACTAAAAAGACATACAGTATTAATCAGGGACAATTTTTTTCCGGCAATCTCACTACCGATGGTGGATTTTTTAAGTTCGATCTTCTTGGTTTTGACAAGAAGATTGAGAATATACAGCTAGGTGTCCCTGGTTTTCATAACGTGGAGAACGCCATTGCCGCTGCTGTTGTAGCGAAGGAAGTGGGTGTGAATGACGCAACAATCAGGGAGGCATTGGCCTCTTTCAAAGGTGTGAAGCGCAGGTTTGAGTTTGTCTATCGAAATAAGAGACAGATTTTCATTGATGACTACGCTCACCATCCTGCCGAGATTGAGGCATTTCTAAAGTCGTTGAAGGCGATGTACCAAGGCAAGAAAATTACGGTGGTCTTCCAGCCACACCTATACAGCCGCACACGTGACTTTGCCGAAGGTTTTGCAAAAAGCCTAAGCCTTGCAGATGAACTGGTGATGATGGATATCTATCCCGCGCGGGAGCTGCCCATCCCGGGGGTAACATCGGACCTTATTTTTAAAGATGTGACCAGCCTCTCGAAGATCAGGAGCAGTAAGAAGGATCTGTTGTCAAAACTTGATTCACTTGATATTGAAGTGCTCGCAACGGTGGGAGCCGGCGACATTGATACGTTTGTAAAACCAATAAAAGACTTGTTGACGAAGAAATATGAAGCTTAAGCTGAACATACGAAAGGAGATTAAGGTCGGAGTCGCTATCGTCGGACTTTCGTTTCTGATTGCTTTTAGTGAACGCAAACAAGGAGGCGCACTGTGTAAAGACATTATCGTTGAGATAGAAAATCTAAACGACAACCATTTTTTGGATGAGGCGGATATTCTTCGGATGGTGGAAACCAGTGGCCAGCAGGTGAAGGGGACCAGCCTGTCACGTATCAACCTTAAGGCTATCGAAACAAAACTGAAGCATGACAAACATATCCGGGAGGCAGAACTATTTGGAGATCTCAAAGGAAATCTGATCGTAACGATAAAGTTGAGAAGACCCATTGCGCGCTTTACTCAAGAGGATGCTCCGGATGCCTACCTGTCTGAAGAAGGAATCACGATGGGAATTTCTGAAAAGTTTACGTCACGCGTGATGGTTATCAGTGGAAAATTTGTGAAACACCTTTTAGAGAAGGGTGATCTGATGAAGTTGGAAGAAGACAAAAAACTCATGGAGATGATTACGTTCATAAGCGAAGACTCTTTTTGGAAAGCTCAAATCGCGCAGATGGATGTCAATGGACGCGGTGAAATTATGATCTATCCGCAGCTAACCGGTCAGTTAGTGGAGTTCGGAACGCCAGAGAATTTTGAGGCAAAGTTTAAGAAGCTGATGGTTTTTTACAAAGAAGTTCTCCCGCAAAAAGGATGGACCCGGTATCAACGCGTGAATTTGAAATATGAAGGACAAGTAATAGCGGAATGAATGAACGAGTCAATAGACAATATATTTTTTAATCACTGAAAAACAACCACTTTAAAAAAATTAACAACCATGGAAAAAGAAAAAATAGTAGTCGGCCTTGATATCGGGACTACAAAAATCTGTGTCATCGCAGGTCGCAAAAATGAGTATGGTAAGCTCGAAGTGCTCGGCCTGGGTAAGGCAGAGTCCGAGGGTGTTATTAAAGGCATCGTTACCAATATCGATAAGACCGTGTACGCTATCGAGAAGGCGGTAAAAGAGGCCAGCGATATGTCGGGTATTGATATTGGCGTGGTTAACGTGGGCATTGCCGGCCAGCATATCCGAAGCACCATTCATCATGGCAGCATCACCCGCACGTCGAATGACAACGAAATCAGCATCGAAGATGTCAGCCGGCTCACCGAAGACATGTATCGGATCGTGATCCCTCCGGGCAGTGAGATCATCCATGTCATGCCGCAGGACTATACCGTCGACTATGAAGAAGGTATCAAGGATCCGGTGGGCATGAGCGGTGTGAAGCTGGAAGCTGACTTCCACATTATCACGGCGCAGACCAGTGCCATCAATAATATTAATAAATGCGTGCGCAGGGCGGGGTTGGAAATCGAAGACTTAATCCTTGAACCACTCGCATCCAGCCTGGCCGTGTTAAGCGATGAGGAGAAAGAAGCAGGTGTTTGCCTGATTGACATCGGCGGTGGCACCACCGACATCGCGATTTTCTATGACAACATCATTCGTCATACTTCTGTTATCCCGTTTGGTGGAAATATTCTCACCAATGATATCCAGACGGGCCTGATGGTGATGGCGAAGCAAGCGGAGCAGTTAAAGACCAAGTTCGGGAAAGCCATCGCGGAGGAAGCCAGTCCAAATGAAATTGTTTCTATCCCCGGCATTCGGAATCGTGCAGCCAAGGAGATATCGGTAAAAAACCTGTCAAATATTATTCAGGCACGCATGGAAGAAATCGTCGAGATGGTCCATACGGAAATCATCAGCTGCGGCTTTGAAAATAGGCTGGCAGGTGGCATTGTCATCACCGGTGGCGGTTCACAACTCGGCAGCCTTAAACATCTGGTGGAATATATGACCGGAATGGACACACGCATCGGTTATCCCAATGAGCATCTGGGCAAGAGTAAACCCGAAGCGGTAAAAAGCCCGATGTTCGCGACGGCCGTGGGGCTTGTACTGGCCGGCTTCCGTTCACTGGATGAGCGTGAAGAACGCTATCGCGAAGCAAAAGAAAACAGGGCTCTTGTAAAAGTGAAGAAAGTGAAGCCTGCTACTGATTTCTTCAGCAGCATCCTGAACAAAACCAAAGGATTGCTGATCGACGACCTTGATGGGAAAAACGAGTACTGATCTGGATCAGGATTTAGGGATTAAAGGATGAGCAGGATTTAAGGATTAAGAAAGATGAACGGGATTAATACAAAGGAAATTAAAAATTTAACCACTATTAAACAATAATTGACATGTTTCAACCAGGATCAACCTACAAATTTGATTTGCCGAGACACCACAAATCGATCATCAAGGTGATTGGTGTTGGGGGCGGCGGCAGCAACGCGGTGAACCACATGTTCAGGCTCGGCATCAAGGATGTTGAGTTTATCGTGTGCAACACTGACTTGCAAGCACTGAACAGTAGTCCGGTGCCTACCAAGTTGCAAATCGGAACCAACCTCACAGAAGGTCTTGGCTGTGGAGCCAACCCTGAAGTTGGGCGTGCGGCAGCCATGGAAAGTAAAGAACAAATCCGGGACGTGCTGGCCGGAACAAAAATGGTTTTTATCACCGCAGGTATGGGCGGCGGCACGGGTACTGGCGCAGCACCCATCATCGCCAAGATCGCGAAAGAGATGGACATTCTTACCGTTGGAATTGTGACCATGCCCTTCGGCTTTGAAGGAAGGAAGAAAATAGGCCAGGGTCAGGCAGGCCTTGAAGCGATGCGCAGCAGTTGCGATACGGTACTCGCGATCCTGAATGATCAGTTGCGGCAAATGTTCGGTAATCTTTCAATCAGCCAGGCATTTGGTGAAGCAGATAGCATATTGACGACCGCTGCGAAAGGGATTGCGGAAATTATCACACTGGCAGGTTACGTCAATGTTGACTTTCAGGATGTCCGCACCGTTATGCTCAATGCCGGGGCTGCCGTAATGGGCTCTGCCGAGACGAGCGGTGATAATCGCGCCATACGTGCGGCTCAGCAAGCGCTTGCTTCACCGCTGTTGGATAACAAAGACATCATGGGGGCGAAGAGAATATTGCTTTCGATTATTTCCGGGGAGGAGGCCGAACTGCAAATGGATGAGCTGAGCCAAATCACGGAGTATATCCAGGAACAATCTGGCGATGAATGCGAAGTGATCTTCGGTCATGGCGTGGATGCTGCCCTTGGTGATTGCATCCGGGTAACGGTTATTGCCACAGGATTCGCAGGCGAAGGAAGAAGTGTACATACAACAAAAAAACCGGACGAGAAAAAAGTGTTGGACCTTGAGAAAAGTCAGATAACAACCACAGGACTCGCTGACAACTCCGTAAATGAGCGAAACCACGAAATTGAATTGAAAATAGCGGACGAAATGATTTTCTCCGATCCTGATGAGCCCTTCTTCGATTATCCTGAAGAACCCCTCGTCAAGAAACAGGTTGAGGAAGTTCCAGTGCTAAAACAGTCGGAAGAGAAACCGGTTTATGTCAAGCCAGAAGAAAAACCTGTTTACATCAAGCCGGAGCAGAAGCCCTTCAAAAAGGAAGAGACGCCTCTTCAGGAACGAAACTACACGCTGAGTCTATTCGACCAGGAGGAGATTGTTGCCAAAAAATTTAACGATGAAGAAGCGGATGAAGATGATGACGACGATATCGACAAGTTCAAAGGGGATGATGAATTTGAAATTGGAAAGGAAGTTTCTGCCGATCAGGTCATAAACGAAGAAGGTATGATGGAAATTCGCAAGACAAAACAACGCCTCGAACAGCAAGCCAAGGAGCGGAGAGAAAGACTAAAGGCTGCCAAGAAGCAGGAGATGAGCAAGGAAGAGTTCAATGAGAAGTGGACCTTGCCTGCCTATTTGAGAAGAGGTGTGAAAATGGAAAACGTGCCGCACTCATCGGAGCGGTTTATTTCCAAATACAATTTGAATGATGACAACAACTTGTTGGGTAACAATAAGTTTTTGCATGACAATGTGGACTAGCCTCACCACCAGCCCCTCTTCCCCCGGAGAGGAGTTGAGAGGTGAGGTGCCTTCTTCCCGCTCCCCCGGAGAGGGATTAGGGTGAGGCTTGGCATTTCCGGCACGACTGGTCATTTACTCCATTCGTAGTGGTTGTTGGTGGTAAATATTTTTTGCCGGTGCCGGAGTGCCTTCTTTTTGATCGGGACTCATTTATGTAAAATGAGTTACGGCAGTTGGGATTATTTTTTTTGCTGTCCCCGATCGAATGATTTTTTAAGCTGGGAAAGCCGGACACTATGGTCCGGCTTTTTTTTTAAAAGATTAAATGAACCTGATTTTGTGTGGTTGGTCGGGGTCTGCGACCCTCGACCGGCCCGAGTCTATTGTCCTCGTTGCGGAGAAAAGATGCGATGGGATAAAAAAGAGTTAAGCCTTCGGGTTTTTCTAAAAGATGCGGTTGAGGAGATTTTTAATGTTGACTCAAAATTTCTGAAGACGGTGCGTCTGTTGTTAACAAAACCAGGGTTTCTTACCAAATTCCTGAAGGTGTGACTTCCCATTTCCTATCTTTAGTTAAAACTGCAAATTTATGCCCAGGCGCTTTATTTTCATTACGTTTCCCATTATCCTTTTGTTTGGAATTTATTTTCTGGGCCCTGAACCGGATAGTCCGGTGTGGAACAAGGACATGCCCACCGTGCCGCAGCAGCCCGATGCGTTGCAGAAGTATGTAGCAAATCAGGAGAGCAAGCATAAGTTGAAACCTGATAACGAGGCGCGGATTATTTGGGCTGATTCATCGAAGAAAAGAACCGAATACAGTGTCGTGTACATTCACGGTTTCTCCGCCAGCCAGGAAGAAGGTGATCCCATTCACGAAAAGTTTGCAAAAACATTTGGCTGCAATTTATACCTCGCTCGTATGTCGGACCACGGTATTGATACTACCGAACAACTTTTGTATTTCACCCCCGACCGCTGGTGGAAGAGCAGCAAGGAAGTGCTGGCAATCGGCAAAGCGCTTGGCGACAAAGTAATATTAATGAGTACCTCCACAGGGGGCACGATGGCTTTGGCGTTGGCAGCCGAATACCCACAAGATGTGTATGCCTTGATTAACATGTCGCCCAATATTGCCATTAATAATCCCAATGCCTGGATTTCGAATAATCCGTGGGGACTGCAAATAGCGAGAATGGTGGTAGGAGGCAAGTATAACATGCCAAAAACGGCCCCGGGTGTTGTTGATACTTCGGCAGATCGTCAATATTGGAACAAGAAGTACCGGCTGGAAGCGGTCTGCCAATTACAAGAGTTGCTGGAAAGCAAAATGAATAAGTCCACTTTTGAAAAAATTAAGCAGCCATGTCTCACTCTTTATTATTATAAGAATGAAAAAGAACAAGATCCCCAGGTGAAAGTCAGTGCGATGCTGGAAATGAATAGTCAGTTGGGCACACCGGACTCGCTCAAAGTGACTGTCCCCATTCCAAATGCCGGGGGTCACGTGCTGGGCTCACATGTTGTATCAAAAGACCTGGAAAGTATTTCAAGGGAAGTTAGGAAATTTGCGGTCGAAAAGCTCCGGATGAAACCGGTCATCCCCGACGCTCAAACTCCATGAGGAGATGTTTTGACAGCGCAATTGTGCAGGAGGTGTTTAGATTGAAAATTTCAGAGTAAACATTCCGGTTATCGGCATCCTTTTTTATTTGTTTTTTGCGCACGCTGCTTGCGAAGAACCAGATGAGCGGGTAGAAGATAAGTAGCAGGTAGGATGTTGAGCTACGCCGGGAGGGATAAACTTTTCTTAGCTGTAAGTGATGGATAGCAGCGAGCGTACGCAAACGTTGCACGCCGCTCACAAAGAGTTTACCAAAATAGTTCTGTCCAGGTCTCCAGTTTACATAAGCGGTTAGCTCATTTGGAGGAGGACTTCCATAGTGTTCACTTTCTGTCAGGAATTGGGAGAAGCGGCCACGAAGGGAAGAACTGTTGGGAGTGGTTAGCAGAAATCGGCCACCGGGCTTAAGAATTCTTGCAACCTCTTTAAAAAGAAAAAACTGGTTGGGAAGGTGTTCGATCGTTTCAGCGAGGATCACGTAATCGGCAAAGGCGGATGCTATGGGAAAAGGCTCTTGAAGATGAATGGGGCGACAGGTGGCCATGGCAAACGTGTTATTGCCAGGAAAAAGATCGAAGGGCATGACCCGGCTGTTCGTCTCTTCAAATAAATGTGAGATGTACCCACTTCCAGCAGACAGATCGACCACGATTTTATTTTGTAAAGTATCCTTGTTCTTTCTTGTGTAGCGAATAAAAAAAAGTAATGCGTTGTCTCGTGAATGAGGTGCATCCATCATTGGTTTTTAAGTTTTTTTAAGTAGTCAATGGCCCGCTCCAGGTCCAGCGGGGTGTCGATACAAAGCCCTTCTTCCGCGTCTGTCTCAATGGTCTTTATTTTGAAGCCGTTTTCGAGCCACCGAAGTTGTTCGAGTGATTCGGCTTTTTCAAGTGCCGAAAGAGGGAGCCGCGTTATCTCTTTTAGAATATCCTGGCGGTACGCGTACAATCCCACATGACGGTAGTAGGTTGTTTCGCTCAGCCAGTTTTCTCGTTCACTTTTTTGAACAAAAGGAATAGGGGAGCGGCTGAAATACATAGCTTCCTTCTTTGCATTCAGAACCACCTTCGCCTCATTTGGTGAAAAGAGTTGCTCAAGGGTAGTAAGGGGTTGAATGAGTGTGGCCAGCTCAGTAGTATTCTCCAGGGAAGAACAAAGCAGGTCAATCTGGCGAGGGTCGATAAAAGGTTCATCCCCTTGAATATTCACAACAAAATCAAACGATGATTTCTGCAGGTGCATTGCTTCGCAGCATCGATCCGTTCCCGTTGGATGTTGCTCCGACGTAAGACAGGCATTACCACCAAAAGAAATGACATGGTCAAAAATCTTCTGATGGTCGGTGGCTACAACAATTTCGCTAAGCCGCTTTGACTTTTTGCATTGCAGATATACACGGTGCACCATCGACTTCCCCAATAAATCAGCAAGGGGTTTGCCCGGAAAACGTGTGGAGGCAAACCGCGCCGGAATAACTCCAAGTATCTTCATGTAGTAGATTTCTTTACACGCAACGTTGAACTTTCGACGTCGATCACTTCAATTTCCGCCTCTTTTTCAATGTACTCACCCCGGCTAAAGGCATCATAAAGTTTTCCCGCAATCAACACCTTGCCGCTGGGTCTGAGCACCGTAAAGGCAGTCCCGCTCTTCCCCACCATCAGCTCTTCATTGAAGTTTGATGTATAGCCTTGTTCTTTGTCCTGGGTTTCTGTGAGCACCATTCGCCTGAATGCTTTTGTTTGGGTTAGCCGCGCGCTGCCAAAAAAAAGCAACAAAGCTCCACCCGACAACCCCCCAAAGGTCGCAAACATCGCCACCACAATATCACCTAACGGAACGAAATCAAAATTGAAGAAATCATTGTTGAGCATAATCAAAACAAGCGACCCAACCGTCATCACGATGCCCATCACACCGGCTACTCCAAACCCAGGTATCACAAAAAGTTCAAGGACAAGGAGTGTAAGTCCGACAAAAAGAGCCAGGATCTCCCAATATTCTGCCAACCCATTTAAATAGTAGGGCACGAGATATAGCACCAGGGCGATAATGGCGGCAAACAGGGGAAAACCTATACCGGGCGTTTGAAGTTCAAAGTAAATTCCACCAATGATCACAAGAATGAGCAATCCACTGATGAAAGGATTTAGAAAGAAGGCAATGATTTTTTCGGCGGCGCCAAGCTTGAAATACTCGATGTCATAGTTCATAATCTTATTGCGCTTCAGGATTTCCTCGATTGATTCCACCTTGGCTTCACAATAACCATATTTTAAAGCCTCAGAAGTTGTGAAGGTGATCACTTTTCCAGCTTGTTTGATGCTGTCTATGACAACCTTCTCATCTACCATCCCTTCGGCAATGCGTGGGTCCCTCCCATTTTCTTCAGCCGTCGAGCGCATGATGGAACGCATATAGGATTGGTATTTATCGGGTGCTGCCTGCCCGCCCGTACCCTCTACGACGGTGGCCGCACCAATGCTTGCCCCGGGTGACATATAGATGCTATCGCACGCGATGGAAATAAGGGCCCCGGCCGAAGCGGCATCTGAATTGATATAAACCCATATTGGTTTTTTGAAATCCATGATCAGGTCTACAATTTCTTTGGCATCGGTGAGTACGCCGCCGTACGTGTCCATGTCGACAATCACATAATCGGCCTTTATTTTTTCGGCGTGCTCAAGTGATAGCCTCACGTATCGCAGCATCGGCGGGTCAATCTCCGACTTGATCTCCATGACCATCACTTTGGGCTTTTCCTGGGCGAGAAGCACTGAAAACAGGCCGATATAAGACAAAAGGGTAAGCAGTAAGGCCTTCATACATCGGGTTTTTGTAAAAATACTAAGTAATTCAACGAGTTTGGGTTGTGTGATGCACGATCGAAGTGGTAATTTTCGTTTGAATTAATTGTATATGTTTGAAATCTTATTAATCATACTCGCGAGTACCGGCCAGCCAGACTCCCTTAGGATGGAAACCATCAATGGAAAGCCCCATGTGGTATATCAGGTGGAAGCGAAGGAAACACTGTATAGCATCTCCCGGCGATATGGCACAACCATTTTAGCCATCCTCGAACAAAATCCAACCGCGGATGCCGGATTGGAGGTGGGTCAAATCCTTAAAGTACCCTATGCGCCAAGAGTAAAAAATCAACCGGCCACCCAGACTGCAGATGGTCTCATTCATAAAGTTGCCACCAGGGAAACACTCTTTTCGATTGCGCGTCAATACAACGTTTCGGTGGATGATATTAAGACCTGGAACAATCTTAAGGACAACTCACTGTCCTTAGGTCAGGATATTATCATAAAAAGGAAACCTCCTGCTGACCCCGTGGTGACACAAACAACTCCTTCAGCAGCAAAGACGCATATTGTTGCTCCTAAAGAGACCTTGTTTTCTATCTCCCGTCAGTATGGTATGACCATTCAACAGTTAAAAGAGTGGAATGACATCCAGGAAAATGAATTGAAGGTAGGTCAGGTGCTCTCGGTGGCTGTGCCCGTATCCGCCACGGCCGTTAATCTGACAACAGTAACCGCCACGACGGTAAATCCCGTACTCCAAGCTGACAATTCCGTTAAAATTTCTGAAAACGTGACCGGATCGGATGAAGTAAAAGAAAGCGGGCTGGCCCAACTAATTGAAGGTTCCGAGAGTAATCGGAAATATTTAGCGCAACACCAAACAATAAAACCTGGGACGATTCTAAAAATCCGTAACCTGACTACCAATCAGGAAGTATTTGTTCGCGTTACAGGACCTATTCCATCCGCGGATGCCGGTACCGTCATCCGTATTTCTAAATCAGCCTACGACCGGCTGGGTGCTACAGAACCTAAGTTCCCGGCTGAGATCACATATTACAAATGACAATGAACGTCAGCTTACATGTAGTGGTCGCGATGGCGTTTATTAACATTTCCGGCGCACAGAATTTGGTGATGAACCCAAGTTTTGAAGAACACTTCCGTTGTCCGACAAATTTCAGTACAAGCAACAGGGATTTTGCCTTGCCCGGATGGCGGTCAGTAAACTACGGTACACCTGACTATTATCATCAGTGCAGCATGGGTGATTGTGATGTGCCTTTTAACTGGGCAGGAGAATCCAACGCTCACGGGGGTTTTGGTTATACCGGCATTTATTTATGGAATAGGCCCACCAGCAAACCACGCAGCTATCGCGAATACATTCAAGGTGAACTCACTGAACCTCTTAAGAAGGGCAAGCGTTACAAGATCGAATTCTATTTCAAGCTCGCCTCCTACTCGGTGTATACTGTGGACCGGATTGGATTATTGCTGTCGGATTCTTCCTTCTCTTATCCTGATGATCAGGTAGTCCCGCAACGACCAACCCTGTCGTTGATCAGGAATGAACCATTTGCCAAGAGTGGCTGGGACCTTGCTGAAATGGAATACGTGGCGAATGGAGGTGAATCATTTGTAACAATTGGAAATTTTTTTGACAACCTCACCACACAGTTTACGCAATTAGATAACCGTAAGGGTAAAAGTCCGATGCTGACCGGTAGTGCATATTTTTATATCGACGATGTGGCCGTGGTGCCGCTTGATCCGGATCCGGTTGCTCCCCAACTCCAACCGCTGCTGTGGACAGACGGACAGGAAATAAAACCGGAAGAAATCTATATCCTCAAAAATATCCAGTTTGAATTTGACCGCTTTGTACTTTTGCCGGTCTCGTTTCCTGAGCTTGACAAATTGGTAAAAATCCTCACCGAAAAATCAGATTGGAAAGCCGAACTGAACGGTCATACCGATGACGTGGGATCGGAGGAGTACAACCTGGAGCTGTCGCGCAACCGTGCACAAAGTGTGGTAGACTATTTGAAATCAAAGGGAATATCAGCTGGCCGGCTTACCACGCATGGATATGGAAAATTACGACCGCTGGTAATCGCAAAAGATGACGCGTCCAGATTTCTGAACAGAAGAGTTGAGGTCAGGTTTCTGAAGTGACCAGTTTCCCTTGAGTAAATAATTGTGGCCAAATCATTTCCCAAACTTACCGGCCTAAAAGAGTTTTTGGATAGTAAGGCAGATCAATACAACCGCCCCGGGTTTATTGTAAACGATCCGATCTCTATTCCGCACCTCTTCACAAAAAAACAGGACATAGAAATATCTGGTTTATTTGCGGCCATACTCGCCTGGGGTCAACGCATCACCATCATTAATAATTGCCAAGACCTCCTGACGAAGATGGACCGGGCTCCTCATGATTTCATTCTCAATCACCAGTCGCAGGATTTGCAGCGATTGGTGGATTTCAAACACCGCACTTTCAATTTCACAGACCTGCATTATTTTATGACTTTCCTTCAATTGTATTACCGGAGCCATTCATCATTAGAAGATCTTTTTCTTGTCGGTCACGAGGAGATTACGGTTGAAAAAGGATTGATTAATTTCCACCACCAGTTTTTTACACTTCCGGACTTCCCCACCCGGACACGAAAACACATAGCGACCCCTGAACGAAAATCTGCCTGCAAACGCATCAATATGTATTTGCGCTGGATGGTGCGACAGGACCGGCAGGGTGTTGATTTTGGGATATGGCAAAGAATTTCTCCAAGGCAGTTGGTGTGCCCTGTCGATCTTCACGTGGAGCGGGTGGCCAGAAAGCTTAACTTGATAAAATTCAGGCCATTAAATTGGCAAACAGCCCTTGATCTTACGGCCCAACTCAGAAAATTTGATGCGCTTGATCCCGCCAAATATGATTTTGCATTGTTTGGTTTGGGGATAGAAGAGAAATTTTAATGCTCAATGTTATTATTTATTGAGGCGGTTCGTTAACCTTCAACCAATATGAACCGAGATCAGAAATTGTTTTTTTTGAACTCATCGGACGCCACAGATTTTACCACGTAGCCGTTTGCTCCCAGATCATAACATTCATTTATATCTGCATCTTCTTTGGAGGAGCTAAGCACTACTACCGGAATTTTCCGGGTTCTCTCATTTTTTTTAATTCTCATAAGACATTCCTTGCCATGAACCCTCGGCATTTTTAAGGGCATTTCTAAAAACCTTGCCTTTTATGGCCTCAACCCGTGGAAGAGAAGGGTACAAGGAGTTTTTAGAGATGCCCTTAAATCAATCAGGATAATCCTTGGTATCTTTTTAACCTGCCTCCCCTGATACTTCCCTTCACCAAAAAAAGAAAATCCAGCGCTTCGGCTCCGTCTTTGACATGTAAAAGTTGGTTAACCAGCTTGTTTTTCTTTAACGCGCGAATGATCATTTCGGCATTGCTGGCATACCGCATATCGAAACCAGCTCCGTTATCCTTAATGTAATAATCGATTTCTCCTCCTTATACCTGATCGTCAGACGCCGCCCGGCGCAGGCGATCATTTATGGCCCTGCCTAATCCTACATTGGGAACTTCTTCCGCCAGGACTATATCAATATTCATGTAATCGAATTGCCGCAGCATGAAGAAAAGATTGCGAGCCGCTTCATTTAAGTCGCCCGAAGAAGATAGGATGAGATGAAAATCCGAACTGATTCCTGTCACATTGTTTTGAAAGGAAAGGATACCGTAACGATCGACGGGATATTTCTTTGCCAGTTCCTGAATATCTCCCAATAAAAACTTCTTCCGCGGCGCGTAATGACTTTTCAATTGACCCGGCGCCTGGGGTTGCGAAGTGGAGTGAGCCCGCACATTGACTTTTCCAATGACGGATTCAATTTGCTCGAGGCTTACGCCACCCAACCTGTAAATGACCGCCTGCTGGTCCTCCCATCCTACGATCGTTGATTCAATTCCTATCTGGCATCGGCCACCGTCGAGAATATAGGAAATTTTTCCTCCGAGTTGGTCTTGCACGTGCTGTGCAGAGGTTGGACTTACATAACCAAACGGGTTTGCACTGGGCGCCGCCAGTGGGAATGTAATCTGTTGCAACAAGGCCAGTGTTAACGGATGATCCGGACAACGAATACCAACGCGATCGAGGCCCGCTGTAACCAGATCGGGTATGATTTCTTTTTTAGCGAGCAAGAGCGTAAGCGGTCCGGGCCAAAAACGACGGACAAGTTGTTCGGCTTGCTTGGGAATTCCCGCAACAAAGGAATGGGCAGCTTTAAGCGATGAAACATGAACAATCAAAGGGTCAAAGGAAGGACGATTTTTCACAAGAAATATTTTGGCAACAGTCGTGGGATCAAGAGCATTCCCGGCAAGACCATAAACTGTTTCAGTTGGAATAGCAACCAACTCGCCTTTCTCTAAGAGTTGTTTTGCTTGCTGAATGTCCTGCCCGATAGTAGCCATAGGACGAAGTTACGAATGATTCGTTGTTGGTTGTGAAGGAATTTATTTGCAATTAAATTCATCATTTGTAATTCATCATTCCCAACACCTTATCTCGCATTCGCAGAATCGATTTTTCACTTGTGTGCTTCTCCAGATTATGGAGCGACACCCATTTCACATCGTGTGATTCTTCACTGACGATGATTTTTTCCAGTATGGAAGCTTTCACTAAATAACGGATATCGTAATGATCATGCAACGGGAAATCTTTCCCGGCGGGAATGGGGTGGATGTCAATGTCAAATATCCCGGTGGCGACCAGCGTCAGGTTGAGCAAGCCCGTTTCTTCGTTCGCCTCACCCAGAGCCACCTGTGCTACGTTGGTATCACCATCGGCATGGCCACCCGGTTGAAGCCATTTGTTGAGCTTGGCGTGATGCACCAAAAGTGTTTGCGTGAGATCTTCCGATATAATAAAGGCTGACCCGGTGATATGGCCTGGCAGGTGCGCTCGCTGAAAAGCGTCAGGGTGGGTGAGGAGTTGGAGAAATTTATTTATAAAGGACGCTTCGTCTGGATAAGAAGTTGAATAGTGACGGATTCGCCCCGCCAGCGACTCATCCATTGTCGTCATTGAATCACAACGGTTGCTTTGTTGAATCGTTTCGCTTCCAATTTTCCGGTCTGCTCACCCCCACCTGCATTGTCCTTGGCATCTTTGCGGGCCAATATGTAATAAGCAATTGCTTTCAGGTTTTTGAATTTCACAATCCCCTTGGGGTCAGTCACACCTTCTGCTGCTGCATTTTTCTCAGCAGTATAGTCAGCCTCCTTTTCAAAGATCTTCACGGTGGCGCCTTCCACTGTATTCCCGAGCTCATCACGCACGGTTAATGTCAAAGAAGTTTTGATGATCTGTGCCTCTGCGGTTAAGGTAACCAGGACTACTAAGAAGAAGAGAAGTGTGATTTTTTTCATTTAAGAATTTTTTAGAATTATTTTGTGAACGCTGCAGGTCTGATAGCAGAATTTAACCGCAGAGGTCGCAAAGATAATTACGCAGAGGACGCAGAGTTAAATGTTTTTTGATATTTGTTTTCTGCCTTCTTCGCGTCCTTGGCGTCCTTCTTTGCGGGCTCTGTGGTTAAGTCACCGAAGCAAAGCCACCCCGCCTCGCTTCTCCAGCACTCCGCGTTCCGGATGAAAGGCACTCACATATCTGATCACATAGGCATACGAACCCCCCGGCAGTGGCTGACTCAGACTGTTATTAAAGCCACCATTCCATTTGAAATTCCGGTCATTGGAAGTAAAGACCAATTCACCCCAACGGTTATACAGGAAGACCTGGAAGTTCTCGGTTATGAAGAAGGAAAAAACATAAAAATCTTTGTTTTCTGTGATGGAAGAACTTGGCCGGAACGCATTCGGTACTTCAATTTTTGGAATACATTCGTTCCTCACCTCCGTCTCATCCGGTGCTACACACCCGAACGAATTGGTGAGATCCACACGGTACTTCCCCTGACTGGTGGCATTGTAAACACGCTGGGTGTAATTGATGCTTAACTCATTCTTGAACCAGCTGTATTTCGCAAAATTTCCCGGATCGAGATCAACATTGTTGGTTTTGGGATCTTTATTTTCCACATCATTGCAAATGACTTCACGGTTAGGCAGTTTACCAACGGGTAACGGAGCCTTCGTGACCGTCAGCTGTGCGCTAGCTTTGCACCCTGGCTTTGAGATCTCTACTTTATATGTTGCTGCATCTGACTGACTGAGAGTGGATGTTGTTGCCCCACTGATCGAAGCATTGTCTTTAAACCATGCATAGGTAACCCCCGCCGCTGTGGTCGTGGACGTCAGGATAAAGGGCTTATTGTCATCGCAGGCAGGTGTGGCTGATAGCCCTGCGTCGACGAATCCCTGAACTTGTACAGACTTCGGCGGATTACTCCGGTATGCGCACCCATTGAGTGCGTTAACTGCTTCAGCCTGATACGAAGCGCCATTTTCTGACAACCCCAATACAATCTGTTGACCTAACAGGGCCGGCTGGAATACGCCAGACTTATACCATCGATAGGTGTAATTGCCGGAAGGGGTGGCACTGAGGATGACATTATTTTGGCAGGGATCGCTTTGCGTGAAATCGACCGCGGGGTTGTCAAGAACAACGTTCGTGCTTTGGGTGTTTGGACATGACCCGGCAGCAGTAGCGGTGACTGAATAGGTAAAGGACCCGCTTCCTGAAACGGTAATGGATGAGCCATTCACGGGTCCAACAATTCCTGGACCTGTCCACACATACGAAGTGGCAGGACCGGATGCCGAGATTGTTGGGGGCGTAGTACAAACATTTGGCGTGACCGTGACAGCAATTGGCGGGTTGGGAGTAACGGCAAAGTTGTTGATGGTAAAAATACATCCGGCAACATCCGTCAATTGTATTGTATAAGTTCCGGATTTCAAGGGCGTCGCCACATTGAAGGGAGAAGGACCTGGTGCCGAAGTAGGACCAATGATTTGCTGCGTGGCATTGTTGGTGACCTGATACTGTACAGGAAACCCTAATGTGGTAGTTACTTGAATTGTTTCAGGATCGCAAAAAGTGGTTGCCGCAGCGGTTGCCGAACCCGGCGGTGCGTCGGTTAGCCCAAACGACTGGGAAATAGTGCATCCTGAAATCTGGTCATTCAGAACACCGGAATATGTGCCTGCTTTTAATGAATTAAAATTGATCGTCTTCGGAGCTGTCTGATCAATTGCTTGCTGATTGAATGAGCCAGGCCCTGTAATAAAATAAGAGTACGGGCCTGTGGGTGGCGTGGTCGTTTGCAGTTGCAATATCAACACACCAGTTGAACTATTACATGCTGTAGGATTTGTGCCGGAAAGTGTAAATAAAGGTGACGCGATGACTGTGAAAATTGCCTGGTCAGTAACGGTACAGGTGGTAATGGGATCCGTCACTACTACTTTATAAGTAAAGACTCCAGGCAGTGTTACATCCAGTTGGCGGCTCTGTGCGCTTGTGGTACTGCCACCGTTCACAGTCCAAGTATAATTGGCCCCCGGGTTTTGTGCATTGAGTGCAGTGGTAAATGAATTTTGGCACAAGGTCTGATCGGGCCCAAGGTCCACTTTCGGTTGATTGTCAGCTACCAGCGTTTGTTGTTTGGACGTGCATCCATTTACGTCGGTGATGGTCACTGAAATAATGGCTTGCTGGGAAATAACGACGGTCTTTGTTTTCTCTCCATCCGACCACAAATAGGTGAGGCCTGGAAGATTGCCCGTGTTCGCATCTAATGTCACGGGTCCATTGCAGAGTCCGCTTGCTCCCGGATTCGTTGGCTTCGCCGGTGGAGCAAAAATGGTTGTTGGTTTAAGTAATGTGGTGTCTAGTCCGCAACGGTTGGTGAGCCGCATGGAAACATTGTAGGTGCCGGCTGCCGCATAGGTATGTTGTGGTGATGCTTGCGTGTCACTTCCCCCATCGCCAAAAAACCAGGAGAACTTGTCAATCGCATCGGTGGCGGTGCCCACAAATTTCGTTGGACTTCCAAGGCATACACCGGCAACATCAATGGAAGGTCCGCCGGTTGCATTGGAGATTTGTTGAATAAAATTTGGCAACCCCAGCCTGCTGTTGGTGCCCGGTGCCAAAGCAAAGCCATTGAAATTGAAGCCTGATAACTTGGTCGTGTCTTCGGTGGCTTGGATAGTGCCCAATACGTTGCTTCCATTGATGGCTAGGTAGATCTGCCCGTCGGGAGCTAGTTCAATAGCGCCTAACTCCAACGACTTCTGAACACGCTGCTTTAAATAAACATGGCCAATGGAATCGATAAAATATTCAAATATTTCCGAAGGTGTAGGGTTTCCTTTTACAGTAACAAAAAGTTTATTGCCGGCTTGTGAAAATTCCACACCATATACCTGCCCAGTTGGTTGCTTCAAATCAATCTTCCTGTAGTTGGTGAGCTTACCGGTGGTGTCGTTAAGGTGAAAGAGCTCCACCACGTTACTGGTGCCGGGAGTGGATAAGGCTACGGCAAGATTGTTTTTTGGACCTAGTCTCATATATCCTTCCCCGTTGGCCAGGTTGCTAAAACTGTGGTCAGAACCAATCGCCGTCAATATTGGATCACCAATACCAGCCGACGTAATTGAATAAACACGGAAGGTGTTGTTGCCATATTCATGAATAACAAGCCATTTGCCGCTGGCAGTAATTCGCTCCGTTCCTTTGCTAAAAAGTGTTTGATCCTGGATCACGACGGCCCCCGTGCCTGCATTCTTTTTCAAATCAAAAAGTGAATACTTGACAGTATTCGTTCCCGAGCTAATATCTTCAGTGGTAAAGATGTAATAGAGCGTTTCGTCGCCCGGCACAGGCACAATGATCGATGATTGCGCGGAGGTGGGATTTCCGCCAATATTGGTGGTAATCAACAGATCCTTTTTATTATAAACGTTTGAACCATCCGTGTAAAAAATAGGTTTCCCGTTGCGATCGCAAACAATGGCGCAACCTTCAGGTGCGTTCATCGAACTGTTGCTGAGCGCGACCGGTGGTGGTTTGTTGAAATCAATGCCTGCTTTATTTCCAAAATACCAAATGTTAGAGCGTTGATCTTGAAGTCTATATTCTTTAACGTTTACACCCGCATAGGCAGAGCAACCGGAAGCATCAGCGACAACAACGTAGTAATAACCAGCCGAATCCGGTCTTAACGTGGCCCCCACGTTACCATTGGACCAGATGTAAGAAACAGGGGTGCCACCCGTCACCTTTACTGTCACAGAGAATCGTTTTGGGGATGATGAACCGCGTGGCGGAGGAAATTCACTGCGACAGGCAGTGGTGTCTTGTACCAGGTTTAATTTCAATGCAAATGCTGTAATTGGAACTGGCAATGTTGTGGATTGAGTTTGACCCTGATAGAATGCCGTAAGTTTTACATTGAATGTTTGTGCCTTACCGAATTTGTGTACAGGGCTCCAGGCTTTTGATCCGCTCAGGTCTCCAAAATCCCAACGCACACTATCAGCACCGGGTTGGATATCCGGAAAAAAGGTTGTGTTATTGTTTTGGCACGAGCCGATAAACGTAAAGTTGACGATGAGATTTACTTTTGGCTTTGACGCAAAGGATGAAAACTGTGTGCCGGCAAAACTTGTCGCGGTAAGTTGCGCGGGTTTGTATTTTACCTGGCTGGCAATGGTGTCTGGTTTTGTAATTTCTCCCAACAAGATCGGGCCACCTGCGACGGACTGGTACAGATGGTAAATAGAACTGTCAGGGGTAATTTGCACGCCGAAGCTTCTGAAGATCGCAGCTGGCAAAACGGACTTAAGTGTTGTACTTGGATTCTGATAATCGAATTGCAACAGATCGGCGGCTACACCGGGCTCACCATAGCGGGAGAGATAAAGGAAATCTCCAGTCAGTGACCATTCAATGTCATAGATGGATTGATTGGTTGCCGTTGGCAAACCGGAATTTAAAATGTAACGGTCAAATGATAAGATACCGGCGGCGGCGTCCAAATCAAGAATGAGTGCATCGGTGTTAGTGTCCTGGGCGGACACGGCAATTTTCTTTTTACCTGCATGATAAGCAAAGTTGGCAACCGTTATCGGGTACGGCGACAAGCCGGAGGTCGTAGTGGTTACAAAGGTGCCTGTATAGCTGGCGGCATTAATTAGTGTGGAGGAATATATTAGTGAGTTTACCTGTTGTGTGATCAACCAAAAGTCGGTGCCATTGGTATGTGGTACGATGATCATTCCCTCCGAACGATTGACAAGGCCGGTGGCTGTATTTTTCGATTCCAGATCACCCAGGGCCAAGGCGGGAAAACCTGCATTTCCAAAAAGATTCATGTCAACTACGCTCACACTAATGGCGCCGCCTGTGGTGAAATTCGCGGTGTTGCTGAAAAGGAAATACTTGTTGGTATTCGCTGGGCCGGGCACAGGGCAAACAGCTACTGGCTGATTTGCATTAGTATTCCCATTCAGACCAAATCCGAGGGGCATTCGTGTGTGAGAGGCATCGTAAACTAATTGCCCGTCTGTATAGAATAGCAGGTTGGCATTCGCCGGATCAGAGACTGTGGCGCTGCCACCGCTTCCAAACGGGATGGCCTTCTGGACAATGGCCGGCTTGGCGCTGGTCCTGTTAAAACGAATGCCCTGAGTGGAACTGCCGAAATACCAATTATAGCGTTCCAGGTTTTGTGAAAAACCGGTCACTGTCACCAGGCTAAAAAAAATGAAAAGGAATAGGGTTCGCATCCTTGAAGTGTCCGTCATTCGCTCCATCACACAACCTGCTGATTCATATAAACATTTGCAATTTTAAAACGACCAAACTCCACTAAAGTATATATTTTGGCTGAATTTGTCGTTAAGTAATCAAGTCCGGTGCATTTTTAAGTTGTCGGGTTGGAGTAAAGTCCAATTTATGAATTGTCACTGACTTAAGGCAGTGGCAATTTTGAGATAATATATAATGGCTTTAGCCCAATTGAATGGTTTCTATAACAATTTGAAAGGCCCTCAAGCTATTTTCATAAGACAATCAAATAGATTTACTTTGCTCAGATGAGGCAATTGATTTACCCCAAGTTGGTGTACCGGACCCTTCCGATACTATGTGGATGGATGCTGTTGGTCACACTTTCGGTAACTGCTCAGGACCCCCAGTTTTCACAATTTTATGCGGCACCGTTGTATTTGAATCCGGCATTTGCAGGGTCAACGCAACAAGGACGTGTGGGGATGAATTATCGCAACCAATGGCCTGCTATTGATGCCAACTTCACCACCATTTCTGCCTTTGCCGATTTTTACATAGAGGACAAAAATAGCGGAGTAGGAGCATTACTCACGCGTGATTATGTTGGTATTGTAGGATTGCAATCCATAAGTTTTGCTTTGCAGTATGCTTATCAACTCAAGCTTACTAAAGAATGGTCGTTTCGTCCCGGTGTTCAAGTGGGTATCATCAACCGGTCGATCAACTTTGGAAGTCTTACGTTTGGTGATCAGTTTGATCCCAGCACGGGAACAATTACAAAAGGCACCGCCGAGGCGCTTAACACAGGCCAAAGCAAATTCTTTCCCGATATTTCTTTTGGGGGATTATTTTTTTCTAAAAACGCGTGGCTGGGCGTTGCCGCACATCACATCACCCAACCGAATCAATCCATCCTGGGCTCAAAGGATAATCTCGATATGAAAGTGTCTGTGCATGGAGGATATAAAATATTCTTCAGACCCGGTATGTTAGGCACAGGTGTATTTGCGCGACCTCGGGAGCGGAGTATTGCCCCGGTAGCCCAATATCGTCATCAGGGTCTTTCAGATCAGATGGATGTCGGCATGTATTATACGTTTGAGCCACTGATCATTGGTACCTGGTACAGGGGTATTCCATTCAAATCAGTAAATGGTTTTGCCAATAATGAATCCGTTGTGTTGTTGGTAGGCCTTACATTAAAAGGAGAAAAAGATATTTTAAATATTGGTTACAGTTATGACTTCACCATTTCTAAACTTGGTCCTGGCAGCGGTGGCGCCCACGAATTCAGCCTGGTCTATTCATGGCCAACACGCAACCCACGTAAGCCACCGAAGGATAAGTTGATTATTCCATGCCCGGATTTTTGATCAGAATTGACAGGATGAAAGGATTGCAGGATTGAACATGGTTAGCCACTCCACTTACCACTTACTGATTACCACTTACTCCTCCCCGCCGCCTTCCAATTTACTAGGGGCATCCATCCCGATGTGGAGCAAGGCATCGCCGGCATTTACAACCGGATTATTATTCAGCCCGACAACATAGCCCGTCACTGGTGATATGATTTCTTCCTTGAATTCCCCAAACGGATCGGTGATCTGACCGACCAATTGATTATTGTGTATCAGTTCACCTGATTTTATGTGCGGATGAAAAATTCCAGCGGTGCGAGCACGTATCCAGGCGGAATTCCAGACAATCCTATTCTCTTCGATAGGCTCCGGAGCCGTGTCTATCATTTTCAGATGTCTCATTAGACGAAGGGTGCCATTTATGCCTTCTTCGATGGCGTGGAAATCCATACGAAGTGATTCGCCCCCTTCAAATACAATAATGTTTTTTCCTTTCTTTGCTGCCGTCTGCCGAAGCGAGTGCAGTCGAAACGGAGAGTCAATAGTGAAGGGCGCGTGGAACGCCTGTGCAAGTGCTGCATTTTTCGGCTCCTGCATCATGCACCGCACCTGTGGATAGTTGGTCCGCATCGCACCACCTGTATGGAAATCGACACCCACATCAATGCAGGGTATAATATCGTGCGTCATGTGATAGGCAACGCGGGCGGCCAGCGAGCCGGTTTTACTTCCGGGAAAGGAACGGTTCACATCCTTGCCATCCGGCACTTCCCGTGAATAATTGAGAAAACCATACACATTAATAATAGGCATGCAAACCGTGGTGCCGCGTAGTACTTTATGATGGCCGGCATCGATGATTCGTCTCACGATCTCCATCCCGTTGATTTCATCGCCATGCATGCCGGCCGTAAGGGCCAGCACGGGTCCATCTTCCAGGGACCGGTACACGTAGATCGGAGTGTCTATCTGCGTGCGCGAAGGCAGACGGGCAATATTAATATTGATTTCTTTAAATTCTCCAGGATGGATCGTCTGCCCAGCGATGATCAGATCGTTCATTTAATTTAATTAGTTTAAAGTTCAAAGCTTAAAGTTCAAAGTGGAATAAAACAAAGGACAAGCTTT
>JANXYC010000172.1 GCA_025350305.1 Cyclobacteriaceae bacterium
TAAAAGGCAGTTAAGTGATTGATAATCAATTCTGAACGTTTCCTGGAAATTTCCAGGAAACGTTTTTGTTTTGAACCCATTTGTTCTACCTTTGCAGTCCTTTTGGATTTAGGGTACGGACAGCGTCTAAAAGGGCTCTCAGCAGATAATGGAATTGACCAAACGGGTGTAGCTCAATTGGTAGAGTAGCGGTCTCCAAAACCGTTGGCTGGGAGTTCGAGTCTCTCCACCCGTGCAAATTTGACCAGCCTTGAGAGATCGGGGCAAAAAAGTAGTTGAGGAAATGGAAAAAGTAAAAAATTACCTGCTAGACTCGATTGAGGAGGTCCGTAATAAGGTCTCCTGGCCGAAGTTCAGCGAACTCCAAAGCAGCGCTATTTTAGTATTGGTCGCTTCCTTGATATTCGCCCTGGTAATTGGCGTAATAGATTTTGGGTTTCAGAACGCGTTAGCTTGGTTTTACCGGGAGTTTTAAGTCAGAAAGGAAATGGGTGAACTAAAGTGGTACGTTTTACGCGTGATCAGCGGCCAGGAGAAGAAGGTGAAATCTTACCTGGAAACGGAGATAGACCGCTCCAAACTCACCGAATCAATACCACAAGTACTGATCCCTTCTGAGAAAGTGTACGAGATGCGCAATGGGAAGAAGAAAATGCGTGAAAAGAATTTCTTTCCAGGCTATGTATTGGTGTCAGCGGATCTGGCCCACCCGGAGGCCCACCATACGGTAACGAATATACCGGGTGTGATAGGTTTTCTGGGAAGCAATGGTACAGGGGCGGCAAAAGATCCGATGCCCCTGAGGCAGTCGGAAGTGAACCGAATCCTGGGTAAGGTAGATGAGGTAGATGAAGTTGGAGAGAAACTGGAACGACCTTTCATACGAGGTGAATCAGTTAAAGTAATGGATGGTCCTTTCAGTGGGTTCACAGGAGCGGTAGAAGAAATTTTTGAAGACAAAAAGAAATTGAATGTGATGGTGAAAATATTCGGACGGAATACACCGGTCGAATTGAGTTATATGCAAGTTGAAAAGTTAGACTAAGAGCATTGAGCAAGTTGAAATATTGAGCAAGACGAATATTGAGCAAGACGAAATATTGAGCTGGACGAAATATGGCAAAAGAAGCAATAGGCTATTTAAAACTGCAGGTGAAAGGAGGGGCGGCAAACCCGGCACCCCCAATCGGTCCGGCCCTTGGCTCCAAGGGATTGAACATCATGGACTTCTGCAAACAATTCAATGCCCGCTCGCAAGATAAGCCTGGGCAGGTGCTTCCGGTGTTGATCACAATCTATAATGATAAGTCGTTCGACTTTGTCATCAAGACTCCTCCGGCCGCGGTGTTGATCATGGAGGCAATTAAGATTCAGAAAGGTTCCAAAGAGCCCAACCGTGCGAAAGTCGGTTCGATCTCCTGGGATCAGGTTAAGAAAATAGCAGAAACAAAAATGCCTGACCTCAACGCATTTAAAGTTGAGTCGGCAATGAAAATGATTGCTGGTACGGCCCGCAGTATGGGTGTCACCGTGAATGGTGCTGCTCCATGGGATAAAAAATAAAGATCATGGCAAGGATTTCAAAAAACAGAAAAGCTGTCTTGGCAAAGTATAATTCGGAGAAAGAATATTCCCTGGAGGATGCTTCGAAGCTTTTGAAAGAGATCACGTTCACCAAGTTTGATGCTTCCGTTGATGTAGATATCCGTTTGGGTGTCGATCCGAAAAAATCAGACCAAATGGTTCGTGGCGTAGTATCGCTTCCTCACGGCCTTGGCAAGGTAGTGCGCGTCCTGGTACTTTGCACACCTGACAAAGTTCAGGAAGCTAAAGACGCCGGTGCAGAATATGTTGGCCTGGAGGAATTTGTTAAAAAAATTGAAGGAGGCTGGACAGACATCGATGTGATTATCTGTACACCTACTGTCATGGCAAAGGTTGGTAAGTTAGGTAAGGTATTAGGACCTCGCGGCCTAATGCCCAACCCAAAGTCGGGTACAGTAACCCTGGAAGTTGGAAAAGCAGTAAAAGATGTGAAGGCGGGTAAGGTGGACTTCAAAATTGACAAGCAAGGACTTATTCACGCTTCGGTTGGTAAGGCTTCCTTCAGCGCAGACAAGATCAAAGACAATGCCGCTGAACTTATTAACATGGTAGCGAAGTTGAAGCCGGCCTCTTCGAAAGGAACGTACTTCCAAAGCATTAGCCTTTCGACAACGATGAGTCCCGGCATTATGATTGACAGGAGTTCAATTGGGGGACTCTAAACTAATAAACGATGACCCGCGAAGAAAAAGGACAAATTATTGATGCGTTGGCGGAGAAATTCTCCCAACACAATCATTTCTACATTACCGACGCTTCAGGTTTTTCGGTAGAGCAGATCAATGCGTTCCGCAGGATTTGCTTTAATAAAGGTGTTGAATACCGCGTGTATAAAAACACCTTGATCCGCAAAGCCCTTGAAAAACGTGGCGGTAATTATGATCCAATCTACAAGGTATTGCATGGATTCTCTGGCGTAATCTTCTCGAAAGAATCGGGAAATGCTCCCGCCAGGGCCATCAAG
>JANXYC010000232.1 GCA_025350305.1 Cyclobacteriaceae bacterium
TTCAGGAAAGGATCAAGGATTTGAAGGAAGCGTTCGGAGAGCTCACCTTGTTTGTTGCCTACACGAGGATACAGGCGGGGTTTGTTTTCCTGTTTAATGACGAGGCAACCTATGTCGATAAACGAAGGCTGATCGAACAATACTATTATTCATACTCACACTTGAAACATTGCGACAAGTTTATTATCAATGGAAAACCACTCAAGTCAAGTGGTTTTTCGCTTTAAATGGCACCGGTAGCCGGTGCCAAATCTCAAAATGCAATTCTTATGTAGTCGGGTGTCAGCAATGCCCAGAAAATGGCAATTAGGAATGCTCAGTTTTTGGCAACAAGAATGCCCAACTGGTGAGTAAATAAAGGTTAATAATTTCAGGAATCAAAAATGGTTTTGCGATTATTTAACCGATAGCTTTTCCCGGACAAATTAATGACCTCACAGTGGTAAAGCAGGCGATCAAGTAAAGCGGTTGCTAACACTTCGTCATCGAGAAGTTTGGCCCATTCTGTTGGCATCTTATTGGTAGTGATAATGAAGGAAGTATTTTCGTAGAGTTGGTTGATAAAATTGAAAAAGTTTACAGCTAGGTTTTTTTCAACCGGGAAGAGCATGATGTCATCGATGACAATGAGGTTGGCCTTTTCTAATCGTTTATACTCGGCCTGATAGGATTTGGTGAGGTCTTTAAGTTTGAGCATGGTGATGATCTCTTCCATGGTTTTGAAGTAAGCTTTGTACCCTTTCCCAACAGCATCAGCGCAAAGGCCAGCGGCCAAAAATGTTTTGCCTGTTCCCGAAGGTCCCATGAGCATGAGGTTAAAAATCTGATCGAGCCAGTTGAGCTCGCGGAGTTGATGGAGTCGGTTTTTGGGCAACCCGTTTTCCACGGTGTGGTCATAGGTAGACAAGTCACTGTTGTGCGGGAGGCGGGCATTTTTGATCCGTCGCTTGAGTTCATTGTCCTGTCGATGTTCAGCTTCCGCCTTAAACAGGGTAAGGATAAATTCCATAAAACCTGACCCCTGGGCTTCTGCTGCTGCGGTGAGCTCTTCGAGTTGGGAGGAGATGCCGGTGATTTTATACTGCCGGCAGTACTGTTGGATTTGTTCTGTGTTGTTCATTGTTTATTGGTTTTAGTTTACTGTTTACTCATCAGTGGAAGGCTTAACGCGCCAAAGCGTAAGGATCACTTTTAATGGAAGTGAGAAGCTGGCTTGTATCATCCCCGACAAAAGTTAAAAGCGCCTGGTTTTGATGAAACCCATTCGTGTGTGCGGTTAGCTTTTAACTTTTTCCGGGGACGGCAACCTTTTTAGCTCGTCAGTTTTTTAATGATGTCCTCATAATCCTGGATGGAACTTCTGTCTGGTTCCAGCGTTGGCTCTCGGGGTATCCCGCTTAAGGGATTTAAAGGAATAATTTTTTTCTGTTTAACTGGTGGGAGCTGTTGTTGGAGCAAGATGGCTTTAAAGTCTACGGCTCGGGTAATGTTATTGTCCAGGCAATAACGGATGGTCTTTTCGATCAGCGCAGCATCGGTGGTTTCAATGGCTTGTCGAATCAACAGAAACTGGTCGCGGGCATAGCGTGGTTTTGCCGTGCGGATGGTTGCCAGCCAATGTTTTCCGGCCTTGGCATCGGGTAGCAAGGCGCAGAGTTGATCGATCATTTCCTGGATGGCCGACGTCTTATCCCGTTTATGATCGGAGTTGATGATTTTAAGGCCCTTGCCGGTGGCAATCTTGTGACGGCATAATTCCTTTCCCTCTGCATGGAGGAAGACGAGCTCCTCCTGCTGAATTTGCACGCTGACCTGAGAACCTCTGCCAGCATAAGTGCCCAAGGGCAGCGAGTATAAATTTCCTTTCCAGGAGATGGTGTTATCTTTTCGCACCGTGTAGGACAGCGGGGTATTGAGCTGAGGTTGGGCAGTATGAGGTTTTAGAAAATCCTGTTCAATATGCCATTCCATGACGGGCTCTTTTTTGGTGAAGCTGTGGGGAACAGCATTAGCAGTACGTCCGAGCCATCCCAAGGCATCGTCGTTAAGGGTTTCAATGTTGTAGAAAGTACGGTTGTAGAGAAAGTTTTGTTTTACGAACTTGACTACGTTTTCCACTTTCCCTTTACTCTGTGGATCCGCTTTGCGGCAGAAGTGAAGTGTAAAAGACTGATGGCGGGTGTAGTTACGGAACAGGGTGGTTAGGATAATGTCGCCGCTGTTTTCACTGACGATAAATACCTTGTCCTGATCGTAGACGATTTCATCGGGAACACCACCGATGAAAGCAAAGGCCAGTTCATGAGCCTCGATGGCGAGTTCACTGGTAAAGTAACGATCGGTAAACCAAACATATTTATACCGTGAGCGAGACAAGACCAGGATGAAGAAAAATACTTTCACCCGGCTGCCTGTGGAACTGCGCATGATATATTCTCCAAAGTCTACCTGCGCTTGTTTGCCATAAGGCAGCTCTTCCACCACAGCCATTTGGCGCTGCACTACAAGCTTAGGGATATTGTGCTTGTTCCGAATGAAGTGAATAAAATTAAAGACCGTCTTGGGGTTGAGTGTAGGAAATGCCTCATGATTTTCCTTCAACCAGTCGTGCATCTGGGCTGAAGACGTGTCAGGATGCAGCTTTAGCCGATCATGCACAAAGCCTTCATAAGGACTAAGCTCCTTTTTCCGTTCGGAACTCTTGAGCAAGAAGGCTTCATACTCTTGCTCATTCATGGATAGGTACTTGCGAATCGTGCGCCTATGCAGGCATAGTAACTCGCTGATCTTGGACTTGGAATAACCGTCTCGGTCCATTCGGTGGATTTCGTAATACATCAGAAATTTGGCTAAGTGTGCATTCATTATTCGGGGGTTTATTGAACCCCCGAATCTCGTTCTTAGCTGGGCACTCTTGTTGCCATTTTCTGGGCATTCCTATTTACCGAAAACTGGGCATTGTTATTTACCGATTACATTCACTGAATCTTCGATTGGATAATATCTATTGTTAACATCCTTTTGAGTACCATAAACTTGTTTGAGCCCTTTGAAAACCAGAATTCTATCTTTCATGCATCCCATATCGGCTAAGGAAGATTCACCCTGTTGGGCAGACTTTTCCAAAAGAGGGAAACACTCCTCCATTGTTCTCTCATCTGGCGAATGCTGAATGAGAAGAAACAATGTCTGATTGGCAAGCTCTCCAATTTGAGATTTGCCAAGCCAACCATATTTTCTTATAATATTTTTTGCAAACATCAATCCGACTGAATCAAATGAAATGATACGTGCATTCAAAGAGTCCATTTGTTTAGATTGATATCCATATTTTTGTGTGGTTGGAATTACCTCTTTCCTTAAGAAAAGTGACTCATAATAGGACCTTTCAAGGTGAGCGCGCATAGATTGAAATTCCTGACAATAGGAAGTCGTCGCGATAATTGTCAGACACATTAATATATTTAATCCCCTGGCTCCAGACTTAATCATATTTTTATGAGCCTTTAAGAATGCCCTAAAGTAAATGTTTTGGATCAAACTCACGGCCTCCCAATATATATTCCTATGGATAGCCTAACCTGTATTCTTACCCAATTAAATATAATTCGATTGTTAGAACTTGGGTAACATGATTGAATATAGGGATTTTCAAATTAACTTTGACAACCTTTGTTTACAGGTCCAACGGACAACTTCTATACTATGAAAATAATTATCTGGTCATTTTCT
>JANXYC010000233.1 GCA_025350305.1 Cyclobacteriaceae bacterium
CTCAGCTTTTTTCTTATCAATATTCTTTGATGTATATCCTCGGACTCGATTCATGTTGGTTTTATCCAAGATGTCACCATCTATTAGAATTAACTCACCAATTCCAGATCTGGCCAAAAGAGTTGCAGTCGGAGATCCTGTACCTCCTAGGCCAACCACGGCAACCCGCAGAGATTGCATCATCAAATTGAATGGTTTTCCAAAAGCCGCTTCCTGCCGTTTCAAATTTTCCAGTGAATCGATAGGAGTGGAAATTCCATGCAACTCTATCTTATCGCTCAGAACACAAATATGACGCACCGGCAAAATTAAATTAGTGTCGATCCCCTGCCGAACCCTGGCTGACCATTTGCTTTCTGCGAGTATGAGGGCTACCAGAAATGATTTTTCAGTGTTGCAGCCTGATATTCCGTGCAGGATATTTTTTTCATTTGCATAGTCTCGGGGCGAGAAGTCCAAACATCCATCAGGATGACTGTGCGCGAATCCAAGTTCTAAGTGCTCACTTTCGCATCGGAAATAGATTTCAGGGAACTTCCGCATGTTTATGGTGAAATCTGTTTTGGAGCTTTCTAAAACCCAATCTTCTCCCATCTCAATTATTTCAGCTGACAAAAATCGATCCGATCTGGGTAAGTTTTTGACAGGTCGAGACACTCGGCGGAATAGAATTATGGCCCCCCTTTCATGCCCAAGGGGATGACCCGTCAACCAACTTCTGAGTTGTTGTTCATGGCTGCCCAATAATGTAATCCGATGCCCAATCATGTGCCTGCGTCAGGATTACGAAGGGCCCATTCAATTCTGCTTAATATCTTTTCAACGTTATCAATCTTAGCTTTCCATGATTCAGGCGTCCAATGCCTTGACCAACGACAGTATTCTTTGCCCTTGAAAAAACGCGCATCACCCCCGCCAAAAGTCATAATCGTAGGGATAGGCTTTCCGTCTTTGCGGGTCAGAAAGGGATGAGTCCAGAACATGTCACCACCACTCATATTATAATTTGGTGGAATTATGGAGAGCACCTCCACCGAAGCGATGGGTTGCCCTCCAAATACATACATGTCTGGATTCAAAGGATAGTTTTTGAAGACTAGGAACCTGTTGGTCACATCTTCCTCGTACTCAATCCCCGAATTCTTAAGGATTTCATAATCCTCATCAAAAAGGAGCCTCATTTCCATCCTGGAGTTGATGTCGATTCCTGAGAATAGAATTTTTCAATCCCGGGATCGGCAAGATCAACCTTCTCGTCATTCTTGATTAACCTTCCTGGCTTGCCCTTTTCCTTCAAGAACAAGTCCATGTTCTGGGGAATGCCCGGACCAACCGATCTTACTTCTGCGCCGGTAATGAACTGATTGTCCCATTCATACGTGACGTTTTCAATTTTGAATTTGAATTTTTTAGCCATTTGATTTGAGTTTTATGTTTACTGAATCTTTATATTTTGATGTTTTTATGGGGACCAAATGCTCATTATTCCGACTTCCCCGTTTCGTCATCCGAGATATTGCTTGATCCATTGCCAAGCCTCCTCTGTCAACCAGCCGCTGTAATCCGGAGATACCTTGATGATTAACATTCTGTCATTCGTATCAAGATGCCCGGAAATCCGGCTAAACAGCTGCTGTGCCGATTCCGAGGTATAAATCAGCCACGTCGATTCCAAATAGTGCCACCAATTCGGCGATTTCTTCAATTCTTCAATCAGGCCGGCGTAATCCTTCCCTGGTGCTCTTAAATCGTAAGAAAGACAATAAACCCTATTCATATTTTAGTGTAATTTTGATAGCTCCCACATTATCTTATGCTGACCAAAAATTAAAATTTGCCGTCGATGGCAAAAAATATTCTTTCCTCAGCATATAAGAGTATACATCCGGAGTCTAGAGTACTTGCTTTAATCAATAATGATCGATCAGCAGACGTTCGATAGTCTAAATAAGTATGATTGGGATTTAATTATCCTCGATCTGACTCGTTATGCAAAAGACTGTTTGGATATATTTTCTAATGCAAAGGTCAAGGTTCCGAAGGATCGGCAGCCGGTTGACTTTGCAAAAGAAGCGATTAAACTTTTGTACGGTGGGGAGAGACATTGGGATCAATCAAAATACCCTGACGTCACGAAGTTTTTAAAGAATAGTGTTATTGACAGCCTAATTTCCAATGCAATTAGCTCACCGGATGTAAAGAAGAAGGCTAAGACTCAAATCCCGGTCAATTCTGGAGAAAGTGAGGAAGCTCTCAATTTATCTGACATTATAAAGTCAAAAGAACCGACGGCGGAAATGGAGATAATTGCTGAGGAAATTGTCAGCAAAATAAGATATGCCAACAAAGATGATGATGACGCAACCTTAGTGCTTGAAGAACTTGTGAAATATTCAAAATCGCGTGAAATTAGTGCCGATTTAGGGATCGGCATTGAAGAGGTTCGGAAGATCATAAAACGAATAAGACGGAGGGCCAAAGACTCACTCGATGCATAACCCACTATAAAATGCATAAAAAGCAAAACACGAACTCAAAAGAAGCCTTGGAGAATCTTTTTGACGCTTTCTCTGAAGGAGCCAATGCGAACAAGGACGACCTAAAGAAATCGTTGGAGGAGGAAGGAATTGATTCGACGCAAGTGTTGAGCGATGGAATGGCCTTCGTAAAGAAACTTCAAGGGCGGGTTAAAATTGAATTGTCGAAAAATGAAACGTTGTCGCGGGTCGCTTTGATAAAAGAAAAGATAATAGCTATTGTTTCTGATTTATCGCAGGACAATAAAGCAGCATTGGCAAGGATTTTATTTGGTGAAAAGGCTTCACTTGCTGTGAATTTTAACAAGCTGAGCGAATTGGATGATAATGATGTGGCTGGTATGATTGACGATATTAAATTGCTCGAATTCCTGGAATCATTTGAAAAAGAAGAATGATTATATTATCGAAGGCCAGCCAGGGAGCTGTAAAGTTGCTGCAGGACTATTCAATTACAGACCCCAACGAAATTCCTATTGAAGACTTAATATATGGCGAGGGGTGTGTTTTTGACGAAAAGCCAATGAAGGGGGCTGATGGAAGGATTATTTTTGGTAAAAAGAGCGCGATCATAACTGTAAATAGTGACATTCGAAATAAGAACAAAAGGAGATTTGTTATTGTGCATGAAATTGGGCACCTGAAGCTTCATAGAAATCTTGCACGATTTTTTAATTGTGATGAGAAGGCTTTTCTCGAATGGCATAAAATCGGATCCCATGAATCTGAGGCTAATCAATTTGCTGCCGAATTGTTAATGCCGACAGAACTTTTCAGAGCTCAATCGCTGACAGCAAAATTTAGCCTTAATCACATTATCAACCTTTCCAAAACTTTCAATACAAGCATTACTTCCACGGCCATTCGATATACTGATCTTGGAAATTATCCAGTTGCTTTGATTTATTCTCAAAATGGAAAGATTAAGTGGTACTCACGAAACAAGGGATTTATTTGCCAGTATTTTAAGGTGAAGGAAGACGTCCCCGAGAAGTCAGTGGCAAACACATTTTTCAAGACTGGTGAGGTTCCTGAAACACCAACTCTTGTCTTGCCTTTGGTATGGTTCAAGGATTTCAAT
>JANXYC010000250.1 GCA_025350305.1 Cyclobacteriaceae bacterium
GTTGAACCAGGTTGAAAATGCTGTGGTCAGGAATTCATCTGCGACTGGCGGAACGGATACTTTTCTGCTTGTGAAGGGCGCGAGGTCAAAGGACATTCTATTAATTCACAACGATTTTCGCGGAATTAAAACCGCTTACAAACTTGAATCAGGACTTGCGCCGGGCACGGTTCGGAGCGAGTTCAATGTGTCAAGGTGAGGAGATGAGAATGGGAGAAGATGAGAATGTGAGAGGCGCACCCCATCAGTTAATTTTGGTGGGGCCGTCGAATTAGATGAGTTGCTCCCAAAGTTTGTCTGTAGTGTTCTATTAGAACCGTCTTGCTATCAAAGGCTACGTACCCATCGTATCCCTTGTCGCAAAAAACTTTGCAAGCAAATGCTACGAGTAGGTAGCGGATTTCAAATCCCGACCAACCCCCCCGACCAAATCCGGACCAACTTGGGGTGCTCACGAAGGATCATTTTTTGCTTCTATTCTTATGTCCTCTCATACTTATAACCCCAACCAGTTCGCATACTGAAACACTTTCTGTTATTTTGGCTTTTGTGATCCTAACACCGCACTTGTTTCTAAATAGGTGATTGTTGCCTCGACTTGTTTAGTTCCAATTCTATTATTCTCAATTTCATGTTCCCATTTTGCCAAAGAGGGACTTATTCGTATCAACAACGTATCCCTGGTCGAGTAACGAGCTTTGTACGCAGTTCCAAAACAGTCTAGATACTCTTTGCCTGAACTCGTGAGGATCGATTTGAATGGTTCAAAGTCAAAGTGGTCTGGTTGGTTGGGGGGAACTGCCAATTCTCTCCCGTTAATATAGATTTTCCCAATGCCTTGCCCTTGGGAGGTGGGCGTCATCATTGATACACAAATCGGTAGTATGACAGCCGGTGCGAGGCGTCTATGCAAACTCCCCACTTTTAGGACAAATCTAAGATTAGACAATTTCATAAATGACCGTTGTAATATTTGTTTGTGGGTAGCCCATTCATACCCTTACTTTCAACCAAATTTATAATATGTTTGGTCACCGTCGGAACCTTCCACGAACCTCGTCGGTTTACAACTGGCGAGGCCGTCTACTCGATTGGCAGCTGGGCCATTTACTGCTCACTTATTATCTTGGCTGTTCTTAAAGTCGTACTTATGTTTCTTGCCTCACTGATAATGTCAGCAGGGTAATTTGACAACTCCAATATTTTAATTGCATTTCTTGTCCTTAATTGACCTAACTTAATATGGTGGTCAAAATGTAGTTCATTATTTTCAATTGTCTCCGTGAAATGATATAAGTCGTATTCATCTTTAAGCATGTCGGCTAACTCAATATCATGAGTTGACACAACCACAATATTGCTATTTCGATTCAAATAAGAGAGTATTGCTTTTGCGGCGGCAATTCTCTCGACTGTGTTAGTCCCCTTAAAAACCTCATCTAAAACGAATAGGTTTTGGTGAAGAAAGTCAACCTCTTCGATAAATGAAGCCATAATGTTGACCTCTTGAAAATAATAGCTTTTACCTTGGAATAGATTGTCATCTATTCTGATCGCTGAAAACTGCTTTAGAATTGGCGAAATATATTCATCAGCAAAGCATGTATAGATTGTTTGAGCTAATATTGAATTTATAGCCAGGGTTCTCAGAAAAGTTGACTTACCAGACATATTAGAACCTGTAATTAAAACACTTCTATTACTTATGGATAGGCTGTTTTTTACGCAATTCTCAATCAAAGGATGATAAATATTTTTAACAATCACTTCCTTTTTAGCAGGCATCAGAACGGGCTGACATGTTTTCAATGTACCCGCTCTAAGTGAGGCTATAGAAATGGAAGCATCTATATTGCCAACATAATTGAATAGATCTACTATAGAAGCCTGTTTTGTTTTCAACTCCTTGAGCACTTTAAAAAGCATAAATACTTCTATTAAAAGGAATGCTTTTATGAGCTCAATTAAGTATAACCCCAATTGACTGAGTTCAGCTTGAATTCCACCCCTGTTGTCAAATCTGATCAAACTTGCTTTTCGTTGAAATGACCTTAGATTTGCCATACTCGCTACAACTGACTTGTCGTAAAACGCATCACCTCTTTTAAGTAATTCTTTTGATACAGCAATCAGCAAGTGCAGCTGGGGAATCGATCTGGTAAATTGAAACGTGTTGCTCTTGTTCCAATAGTGCAAGATCATATTTAGTGTAATTGGAATAATGAGTACAATTAAAAGGACTTGAAATTTAAATGATAGAATAAGCAGGCACACGACAATAATAATATCGATGACGAGGAATTTAAGCCATTTTGGTTTTTCCAATAACCTATCCCGTAATAATGATGTAATGTAATAGGCATCATTGCCGTTTAGTTTGAGAAGTTCTAACTGGATTTCTTCTCGCAAATCTTTTTCTTTGGTGAATAATTTAATAAGTCCTTCGGACCGGTGTTCAATGTTGTTTGTTGGTTCAATTACTTTTTTAAAAAGGAATTGTTGTCCTATTTTGCTGGTGGTTCTGTCGATAAATGTAAAGAGTCGATAAAAGTCTATATCCTCGATGGTTTGATCTGTCAATCGGTGAAAGTGGTTTTCATTTGATGCCTCTGCATACTTTCCAATGCTATCGAAATGAAATGAATCTGTTTTAGGTTTACTCCATGCTGAACGAATTTGCTCAATTTTCTTTTTTGACTTTCGCTTATTTAAATAATGAGTAACAAGAAATTGTATCAAGAGAACGATTGATCCTAAAATGAGGTATTCCATCTTGTTAAGATCTGTCGGCTAAAAATTTATCAAATCGCTTTTGCGTGTTACTATTCTGTTCAAATGGCCTTGTGCATAACTTCTAACTACGAGTATCACCTATGCAACCAATATATAACCAGCTACTTCCCCGCCTCCACACTCTGGTTCCAGTCATACACCCTGTCACTGATTTCGGTTAGTAAATCAGGATTCTTCTCAAGGGCGTTGCCGATGACGATCATGTCGGCTCCGGCTTCAAGCGCACTAAGGGCCTTTTGTGGTGTGGTGATGCCGCCACCCACAATCATGGGAGCATTGATGGACTTGCGTACCGCAGAAATCATCCGGGGACTGATCTCGCGCTCAGCCCCGCTGCCGGCATCCAGATAAATGAGTTGAAGGCCCAGCATCTCGCCTGCCATGGCCGTACAAGCTGCCAGGGAATATTTGTCTTCCGGGATGGGTGTCGTGTTGCTGATGTAGGCCACGGAAGTCGTGCGGCCTGAGCTGATGAGCATGTAGCCGGTAGGCAACACTTCCATGTGATTGTTTTTCAAAATGGGAGCGGCCTGCACATGCTGCCCGATGAGAAGGTCGGGGTTGCGGCCGGAGATCAGCGATAAGAACAAGATCGCATCGGCCGATGGATCAATTTGCAATGAACTGCCCGGAAAAAGAATGACGGGGATATTCACATCTTCTTTGATGCTTTGAATGACTTCGGAAAGATTGGGAGTGGTGATCAGGCTGCC
>JANXYC010000257.1 GCA_025350305.1 Cyclobacteriaceae bacterium
CTTTTCCGAAAGAATCCTTATTTTAGTATGTTTGACTTAATATCAAAAAATATGAAAAGCTTGAAGTTTCTGGTTGCTGCAGCATTTGTTGGGGTCCTCTTACTCTATTCTGGTTGTAAGCCTAAGTCCGGCCCGGGTCAAAGCATCGAAGATGCACAATTGGTGAAGCTATCTAAAACATGGAAATGTACAGCCGCCACCGTTGATGGTTTAGCTCAAACGGGATATTCCAACTTTCAACTGACTATATCCGGCACGGCCGGGAACAAAACTTTTGGCTACTCTGCCTCAGGAAGACCATCACCGCTGAGTCCCTGGCCTGCATCCGGAACCTTTACATTTGGAACGGACCCTTCTACCCAGGTTACACGCGATGATGGATTGCCCATTACTTACGCAGTCACAGATACCCAACTTCAGATTACTTTTAACTACACAGGAGCAGGAATAGCAGGCAGAGTAAATCAGGTGAAGGGTAACTGGGTTCTTACGTTTACACCTTAACAACGACTTGCAGAATTTTATACAAACCCGTACATGCGGGTTTTTTTTATGAACTCACCGCAAGGTAACGAGCGTCATGCCATCGCCTCCCCGGTCGGCATGCTCATCATGAAAGTTTGCTACACTTTTTAACGTCTTAAGGTAATCACGCACAACCTTCCGGAGTACGCCGGCTCCTTTTCCATGAAGGATTTTCACTTCCGATTGACTTAGCAAAACTGCGTCATCCATAAACCGAACAAGAAGTGGCAGCACTTCTTCCACACGCTTACCGCGGATATCCAATACGGATGTAAACTCCGACTGTCGCTGGTGCAATTCCACTCCCTTCACAACGGGCCTGCCCATTTTGTTTGCCGTTATCATGGAGCTCTTTACTAATCGCTCCGTCTTTACAGTTGAACGCAATTCACCAAACTGCACAATCGCTGTTTTTCCTTTGATTTCCAGCAGTGTCCCGCTGCTTTCACCACCCATCAGCCTCACCTTGTCGCCGACCGTTAACGTTTCACCTGACGTTGAGCTGTGCGATGCCAGGCTGAGCGGTGTCGAAGCCACTTTCCGCTCCATTTCTTTCAGGCCCTGACGAACTTTCCGTGTCTCGTGTTTGTCAGCTTTATTCTCACGAATGTGCCGAATCGTCTTTTCAATTTCACGATTGGTCTCCTGCAGAAGCGTAGAAGCTTCCACTTTGGCTTTGTTCAGGATATCTTTTTTTTGTGACTCAAGCTTACCTGCCAGGTCTTCATAACGTGCCAAGGCCAACGACAATTGTGCTTCGCGTTGCCGGATATCTTTGTCTTTTTCCGAGAGTTGCTGTTTTTCCTCGGCAACTTGTTTGATCAGGGTTTCCAGGCCGGTCAATTCCTTACCGATTATGCGTTCGGCGGCCACCAGTGTTTCAGTCGAAAGTCCGGTCTTACGTGCAATCTCCAAGGCAAACGAACTGCCCGGCTGCCCGACCGCCAATTGAAAAAGTGGTGACAAGTGTTCGGTATCAAACAGCATCGCGGCATTTCGCATGCCCGGAAAGTTGCTGGCAAACACTTTCAGATTGTAGTAGTGTGTTGTGGCTAATCCCCACACTTTCTTTTTCACCAATTGTTCAAGCACCGCTTGGGCAATGCCCCCTCCGAAATTCGGATCGGTTCCTGAACCGAGTTCATCCATCAACACCAGCGTCTCTTCGCCGGATTGACGAATAAAAAAATCCATATTATGCAAATGCGAACTATACGTACTCAAATCATTCTCGATCGACTGCTGATCACCAATGTCCAGGAATATTTTCCGGAACACTCCCATCACGGAATCCTCTTGCAGGGGTACAAGCAAGCCGCATTGAAACATGTATTGAATCAGACCTACGGTTTTGAGGCAAACAGACTTACCTCCGGCATTTGGACCAGAGAGCAGTAGAAAACGACTATCCTTTGGTAGTTCCACGGTCAAGGGCACGAGCCGTCGCTTGCCCTTCAGCGATAGCGACAACAGGGGATGACGAGCGTTCCTCCATTGGAGGGTGGGCAATTTTTCAATGACAGGCAAGGTTGCTTCTATATCCCTTGAATATTTCGCTTTCGCGCGATTGAAATCAAGTGCGGCCAGAAACTCGTAACCAGCTTCAAGTTCCGGAAGGTGCTGGCGCAAAAGGGACGTAAGTTCCTGGAGAATCCGGATGATTTCTTTTCGCTCTTCCAATTCAAGATCACGCAGGTCGTTGTTAGCTTCCATCACTTCTCCGGGTTCCAGGTAAACAGTCTGCCCGGTCGACGATTGGTCTATAATGTATCCTTTGATTTTGCGCTTGTGCTCAGCAGCGATGGGTATCACCAGCCGGCCGTCGCGAATGGTCGGGTTTGATCCCTCGGCGACCCAACCTTGTTCCAGTGCCTGCCGCATGATTTGTTCGGCAATTCTCCTGATCTTCATTTCTTCCTCCTGCAACCTTCTTCTGATCCTTGACAATTCATGCGACGCATTATCTTTCACTTCACCGTCGTCATCAATTTTTCGTTGAATTGCTTCCAGCATTTTCTTTCCGGAGCTTACAGGGAGGGATAGTTGAAATAGCGTGGGATAGGTTGTTTGGTTCTTTTGAAGAAAATCAGTTGCCGTCTGAATTATTTTTAAGGCGCTCCCGATTTTCAGAAAGTCACTTCCCTCCAAAAAGTTACCTTCCATGGCAGCAGTCTTAAACCATTTTTCTGGATCCTCATACGACTGAACCGGTAAATCCTCTCCGCGGTCAAGGATTTGTTTGGCTTCCAGGTTTTGAAAAAGGTACGATTCAATCAACTCCTTGTCGGAGAGAAATGAAATAGCGGAAACCTTTTTCTTACCCAAATCTCCGAGGCAATACTGGAGAATCCGGTAACGAACCTGGTCAAACCCCAGGCGAGTTTCAAAATCATCTGGATAAATCATTTACAACGGCTTAACGAGTGGAGGCTGTCGCAAGCGCTGCTCACGCAAACTCAGTGAGTCGATGACCGTATCGTAGATGGCTTCTAATTGCGTCGGATGGTCTAAATAATAGCGGTAAGATTCTTGCAAAGCCGAATCCTGAATCCCCCTTCTGCGCATGAGTGAATCCGGATAGGGAAAAAAGAGTTTATAGGCAGAGTCTCGCGAGACGGTTAATAGCTGAGTCCGCGCCTCTGCCAGGTAGATATCAATCATCCAATCCACCATTTGAGCCTTGGAAAGAATACCTTGCGGTTCCTTATCCTTTTTACACGATGCCAAAGTGCTCAAAAGCAGAATTACGACGACCCAACTTAATCTCATGCAAATCTTTCTTTTGGCGGGCGCAAATTACTCATATTTTAGCGTCCCTAAAATGATGCCGAAGTGAAAGAACTTCTGAAAAAGCTCCGTCGGTACGAGATCCAGATACGCAAGGCCATCAACAGCCAGATGCAGGGCGACTTCCATTCGATCTTTAAAGGATCCGGACTAGAGTTTGATGATGTCCGTCCCTATCAATATGGCGATGACATCCGCGCGATTGATTGGCATGTGTCCGCCAAAGGACATGGTACATTCGTTAAAACATTCAAAGAGGAAAAGGAACAAACAATTTTCTTCATCCTCGATGTAAGCGCCTCACAAAATATCGGAAGTCCTGGCAAAACAAAATTTGACATCTCCATGGAGATTTGCGGTGTCCTGGCCTTGTCCGGCGCCAAGGAATCCAGTCAAATTGGTCTGATCTGCTTCTCCGACGAACGTGAGAAATTCATTCGGCCAAAAAAGGGTGCCGGACAGGCGTATGAAATCGTTTCGCAACTGGAAAAACTACGTCCGCGTTCTACAAAAACAAATTTGGCAAAGGCCATTTCGTTTGCCCTCAATTCAATCAAGCGCAAGAGCGTGATCGTTATGATTTCCGATTTTATTGATGAAGGTTTTTACCATAATTTACAATCCCTGGCGCATAAACATGACCTGGTCATCATCCAGATCAGCGATAAGCGCGAAACCAGCTTGCCCAAGTTGGGCATCATACCCTCGCTGGACAAAGAATCAAAAAAGACGCTCTGGATCAATACTTCATTCGGAGACTTCCGCAATCGCCTGACCAGTGCTCACACGGGTCGCCAAGAGGAACTCATGAAATTCAGCCGGAAGCATCAGATCAATTATCTCAGCGTCAATACCGATGAGGACTACGTGCCGAAACTTCTCCGGCTTTTCAAGGTGAGAAACAAAACACTAAAGACTTCGTAGGAGAATGCGGGTTGTAACGGATATGAGCGTGATGATACGGTGCATTGGACTATTGATTTTAGTAATGCCGGCAGCCATGGCCCAGGAAGGCGCCCAAGTTAACGGCCATTTTGAAGCGGATCGCATTAGCATCGGAGAAGTGGTGCCGTATTCTCTCACCGCCCGCTACCCGCGAACACAGCAAGTATTATTTCCAGACTCAACTTTCTCTTTCAAACCCTTTGAATTCAGTAACAAAAAATTCTTTACAACCCGGACAGCCGGTGGTACGAGTTACGACAGTGTCGTTTATTTTCTCACCACGTTTGAAATTGACAGCATTCAGCGATTGAAGCTGCCTGTTTTTGTGCTTCAGGAAAAGGACTGCGTTGCTTTCTATACAATCCCCGACAGTATCTTCTTGAACTATCAGGTAGCCTCCTTACCCGATTCTGTTTCCGTTGAAAAGCTTCCGCTGAAAACCAATACGGCGTATCAAAAAGTGAAATGGATTTTGAATTATCCTGTGGTACTGATCGGCGTGTTGGTGCTCCTGATCACGTCGGTCGTTGTATGGGTTGTTTTCGGCAAACGTATCCGCAAGTATTTTACCCTTCGGAGATTGAATAAAGACTACCAGGAGTTTATTAGCCGGTTCAACCGGTCCATTGAGAAATTATCAACGGAGTTTAGCAGTAGCAAAGCAGAAGAAGCGGTGGTGGTATGGAAAAGCTACATGGAAAACCTTGAAAAATATCCCTATACAAAATTTACCTCGCGTGAAATTGTGCGATTAGTCAGTGATGGTAATCTGGACAAGGCACTTCATTCCATTGACCGGGGTATCTATGGTGGTTTTTCGTCAACGATAGAGCCCTTCAAATTTTTGCAATCCTATTCACAGCAGCGTTTTCAAAAAAAAGAGGCGGAGGTAAAGAATGGATAACCTGAATTATTGGTCATTGGATTGGTTTTCTCCCTCCACGTTCAGGGGCTTCACGTGGACGAACGTTCTCTACCTCTACGCGATCATGTTAGTGCCCGTCCTGTTAATAATTCGATGGCTGTGGCGCTACTTCTTCAATCAAAAACTGCCGGTAGCCTTCACAAAGAGTGATTTGAAAAGTTCTCCGCTTACCTGGCTCCGGCTCTTTCCGGAGCTACTGTTGGGATTGGTAGTGACCTTGATTTTGATTGCCTTGGCACGACCCCAAAAAACGAATGAAAAGGTCGAACAATGGACCGAGGGTATCGACATTATGCTGGCGATTGATATTTCACAGTCCATGCAAATCGAAGATTTTATGCCCAACCGTCTCGAAGCGGCCAAAAACGTAGCCCGTGATTTTATTAAAGGCCGCATGCAGGACCGTATCGGTATCGTGGTCTTTTCCGGCGATGCGTTTTCCCTTACCCCGCTCACCACCGACTACGCACTCCTCAATGCCTATCTGGACGAGTTAAATTTTGATATGATTGAGAGCCGCGGCACGGCCATCGGGAGCGCTCTTGCCGTCGTTACTAACCGTATGCGTGAATCGAATTCGAAATCGAAAGTCTGCATACTCCTCAGTGATGGGGATAACACCGCCGGTAATATTGATCCGATTACTGCTGCCGAACTTGCTGCTGCCTACACAATCAAAATTTACACGATTGTGGTGGGGAAAGAAGGCATGGTGCCATTCGGTAAGGATTTTTTTGGGAGACCCAATATGGTAGAGAATACTGTTGACGAATCCACCATGCGAAAAATTGCCGCCATTGGAACGGGCGAATTCTTCCGTGTTACGGACATCCGGGCATTACAACAAGTATTCAAAAAAATTGATCAGTACGAAAAAGCTGAAATTAAAGAAACACGTTTCAAAGACACCACCGACTTCTATTTTATTTATCTACGCTGGACGATTGTATTATTCCTCCTATGGCTTCTCCTTAAATCAACATTCCTGAGCAACGTTCTGCAGGATTAGGGGAAAGAAATCGTTTTTGCATGCAGTAATAATTGACAACCAAAAAAAATCAGGACGGCCCCCAGGATTAGGTTCATGATCCGTAATGATTGTGTCGTTAGCAGTTGTCGGAGTTTATCGGCAAGGTAGGCTTTCAGGATATCGGTGGTCAATACTGTTACAAGCATGGACGCAAAAAACAATACAAATTCACCACCTTTTTCATAACCAAAATTAATGGTCGCGAGGCTGACAGTGCCAATCCAAAAAAATAATACCATGGGAGTCATTCCGTTGATCAGAAACCCTTTGATGATGTAGCGGAATAACCGTTTCTCCTGAATAGAACTTAACGGACTGTCGGGTTTTACACGACTTTTCACAAGTAAGTGGTATAATCCAAAGCCAATTAAAATGATACCGCCGGCATAGGCCATATAGACCTTCAGGTTTGAGCTGACCAGCATCTGGGCAAACCCGAAGTAGCAAATCGATACATACAGGATATCGCTGATGGAAACACCCACCGCCACCAGTACGCCTCTCCAAAATCCACGTTCAATACTGGTTTGAATAATGGTGAAAAATACCGGCCCCACCAGGAAGGTGAGCACGATGCCCAGTTGCACGCCGTTAGCGATTATTTCAATCACCGGGCCAGGAATGATTGCCACTCCTCCAACTGAACACTTTTGAGCACACGGGGAAATTTATTCTGACCTCCAATCTTGCCTTTGGATTCCATCCATTCATAAAACGTGCTCACAGGAACGACATCAACATAAACATCTTTCAGCGCAGCGCTGCGCTCGACAGCATAGTCGTCGTTAATTTTTTTGAGAAAATGATCCAGTCGTTCTTTTAGCAGTTTTACATCCACCTCGTTGTCGGTGCCAACAAACCAGTGATGCGCAAACAGGGAGCCGTGTGGAATACCGGCCACTGTAAATTCCTTTATGTCAATATTCATTTCATTCGATACCAGTTCAATGGCTTTGTTCATGTTATCCACCGAAAGGTGCTCACCGCAGAGACTCAGGAAATGCTTGGTACGTCCGGTAATCACAATTTCGCATTCCTCCAAAGAAGTAAACCTGATAACGTCACCAATTAAGTAACGCCATGCGCCGGCGCACGTGGATAAAAGCAGCGCATACTCTTTTCGCTCCTCTACCTCATCAATAAGAAAAGTCTTTGCTTCAGGTTTCAGCTCGCCGTTGTGCTGAAAATTTTCATCGTTGAAGGGGACAAACTCGTAGAAGATGCCGTTGTTGAGAACCAGTTTCATTGACCGTTGTTTCGGCTCTGCCTGGTAAGCAATGAAACCTTCCGAAGCCAGATAGGTCTCGATGTAGTGAATAGGGTGGCCGAGTAACCTCTCAAAGCCCTTGCGATAAGGGTCAAATGAAACACCGCCATGAACGTACACATGCAGGTTTGGCCAGATTTCATGAATGTGCTTGACTTTATGGTGGACAATTATTTTCTCCAGCAAAATCTGGATCCACGCCGGAACACCTACGATGATGCCGATGTCCCAATCAACTGATTTTTTGGTAATCTCCTCCAACTTAGCATCCCACTTTCGGGTCTTGGCTATTTTTTTTCCGGGTTTATAGAAATGCTGAAACCAAAACGGCAAGCGAGCAGCCTGAATTCCGCTTAAGTCACCTTCAAAATAATTGCCTTTCCGGTTCAAATGAGTACTGCCACCAATCATCAGGATTCCTGCTTCAAAAAATTCTGCCGGCAAATCGTACTTTGATAGCGAAAGTATCTGCCGGATGCTGGTCCTCTGAATGGCCTTTGTCATATCCTTCGTTACCGGAATGTACTTGGACGCTGCATCTGACGTGCCCGAGCTCAGCGCAAAGTATTTTACACGGCCAGGCCAGCAAATATTTTTGGCACCCTTGAGCGCCAACTGCCACCAGTCTTTATATATCTTATTGTAGTCGTGGAGTGGGATTTGCTTAAAATGACCATAGAATTCTTTTGGGCCCTTGCGAAAAGTTCTGAGTATTTCATGGAAATTGTAATCCTTTCCAAACTCTGTATTGCTCGCGGTGATCAGCAATTCTTTTAATTCATGTTTCTGCAGCTCAAAGGGTGAAGAATACTCCTGTTCAAGATTTTCGCGAAGTTTTATTCCTCTTTTCAGCAACGTACCCAGGATAGCCATATTTTTGTGTGCCTCAGCGTAAAAGGTTAAAGATAGAATGGGAATCAAAAATAACATAGAGAAATTCGGGTTGGAGCTAAAACCCTACACAGCGCGTTTAATTGCGGTAAGTAAGACGCATTCAACAGAAAGAATCCAGGAAGCTTACGAATCGGGTCAGCGTGCTTTTGGGGAAAATAAGGTCCAGGAGATGCTAGAAAAACAACCACAGCTCCCCCCAGACACCGAGTGGCACCTTATCGGCCATCTCCAGCGGAACAAAGTGAAGCCTATTGCACCGTTCGTTTCATTAATTCATTCGGTAGACAGCCTGAAGCTGTTGGAAGAAATAAACAAACAGGGTCAAAAACTCCAGCGGGTTATTCATTGTCTATTGCAAGTGTACATTGCCCGGGAGGAGACCAAGTTCGGATTAGATTTTTTAGAACTCCAACAACTCATTCAATCACCTGAACTGGCTTCTTTCAAGTTTGTGATGATTGATGGATTGATGGGGATGGCCACACTGACGGATAACCAGGAACAGATTCGAAACGAGTTCCGATCGTTAAAAAAAGTATTTGATACTTTAAAACAACAATCGCTACCTCCCTTTGTTCAAATGAACGAACTTTCAATGGGTATGAGTGCAGACTATAAAATAGCATTGGAAGAAGGAAGTACCATGGTGAGGATTGGCACCGCCATTTTTGGAACCAGGGAATTAACGTGAGGTAAATTCAATCACTACTCGAAACAATGAACCAGCGGACAACTCTCATTCTCGCCTCACTTTTTGGAACACTTGCCGTAGTGTTCGGAGCCTTTGGTGCGCATGCACTAAAAGACATACTAACCACTACCGGGAGGAGTGAAACATTTGACCTTGCCGTTCGGTACCACTTTTATCACACCCTTGCCCTGCTGGCAACGGGAATCCTGATGGAGAAATTCCCCAAACTGAAAACTTCTTCCTGGCTCTTTTCCGGTGGCATCATCATCTTCAGTGGCAGTCTTTACACACTGGCACTAACAAATCAAACATGGTGGGGAGCCGTTACGCCATTTGGTGGTGTACTTCTTATTTCTGGCTGGGTAGCATTAGGATTGACATTTCTGAAGAGTCAGAAAAAATAACGACCCCGAAGGATTTTCAAGAATGAGTCTGAGGCAAAATATTAATTCGGGCTTTTTTTCTCCAGGACGTTGGCTAAAAATGATATCTGCGCGCCCTCCGGATTAACTGCATTGGACACCACGGTGACCACTTTATTTTGTTTTCCAAATTTACCCAGGCTGTTAAATGCCACCGTGATTTCACTTGATTGTCCAGCGGCGATCGGATCACGGGCCCAGCCTTTGGGAGTCGTGCAACCACAGGTCACTTGCACATTGGTGATGATGAGCGGTTCGTTTCCGGTATTCTTAAATTTAAAGGTATACTCTACTTTATCGCCTTGAACGACGTCGCCAAAATCGTATACCGATTTCTCCCAGGTGATTACAGGGCCGCTGGTTTGGGCGTTGGAATGAACGGCCACCCCCAGCACCATAAGCGCAAAAAATAACTTCTTCATAGTCCGTGATTTTTTACAAATTTAGGCATTCAATATCATAACGCATTTACAACCAAATGATGAACAAATCGGTTCAGGAAATTTATGGGAACCAGGTAAGAATACGGGTTTGCGGTTTATGCTGGGAAGGTGACAGGATGTTATTGGTGAACCACCGTGGGATATACAAGCATGACTTCTGGGCTCCTCCCGGCGGTGGTGTTGAGTTCGGACAGTCTGCTGAACTTAACCTGATACGGGAATTTAGAGAGGAAACAGGACTCAGGATCAAGGTTGGAAGTTTACAATTTGTATGCGAATTCATTCAGCCGCCCCTTCATGCCATCGAGCTTTTTTTTGAAGTAACAGCAACCGGGGGAAGGCTTTTCACAGGAGCAGACCCGGAAATGGATGAAAAAGAACAGATTATCCGGGAAGTAAAATATTTGGCCGAATCAGAAATAAGGGCATTGTCGCCCAGACACAAACATGGGCTCTTTAAAAGGGGCAAAACCATTGAAAAAATCCGGGGCTTGAAAGGATATTTGAAGATTTAGATTGAAATCCCCAAAAAGGGATAAAAAACTGAAAATCGAGCTTAAAAATTTCAAAAAACGAACTTATTATTGCATGCTAAACCTGAGCCACAATGAACCTGACAAAAATCCTGACG
>JANXYC010000294.1 GCA_025350305.1 Cyclobacteriaceae bacterium
GTTCTTGCTATCGCTGATACGGAAACGGTAATTGCTTCCTGGCTTGGTGTCTGGAGAAAATACCAGGTTGTATTTTCCAGCATTCGCAATGTTGGTGAAGGCAGTAATTTTATTTTCTCCCTTGTACAACTCAAAGTTCAACACATTCTGCGGGCGGCCGCCACTCCAATGGATCTCATACGGCTTGCCTCGCTTGAATTTTTTATAATCATTGAACCCCTCCAGCCGGATAAAGGGAATGTACACTTTGGCCCTGAGTTCGAAAGCAACTTTGCCTTCAAATTCAGCTCCAAATTCTTCTTTTACATTCATCTCAATTTTCCGTTCATCGCCGGGTACCACCTCCAGGCCAACATCACCCTGTAGTTTTTGAAGGGGGTTAATGAAATTGTCGTGAGAACTATAAAGGTTAACCGTATAATTTCGTCCACGGGTAGTATCCTTTAGATTGTAAAAGAGATAAACTTTTTCATTTTCAAGTTCAACTCGTTTGATAAAAATATCCTGGGCATTTGACACACTGTTAAATGTCATGAAGGAAGCAAATAACAGAGCACCACCATTAAATTTTCGCTTTACGGGGTCAGGAATACGCATAAACTAATCTTTTAAGAATCTAATTGAAAAAGGGACTACGAACTTCGCTATTTATAGAATACTGACATTCATCAATGCCCAACAACGGATTTAATACTTCTTAATCAACAGAGGTAATTAAAGGTCCGCTATTTTTTGGCCATTGTCAATCCTTGAATTCAGGGATTGATCAAAACAAATCAGGTATTGAAAAACGTGATTGGCGTGCGTTAAGGGCATCCACCTTGCAATTATCGCAACGATGCAGGTTGCTGGACGAGAATTTTTGGTTTTATGCAGAAAGCAGTTCGGCAGGTGGCGATAATTGATAAGCAACCCGGTTGGTGGCCCAATACTTTTGAGTAAACAAAACACCAATCGCCATGAAAGCCAGACAGAATCAACTCCCCGCGCACACTGTGAGCGAAAAAGTTGCACTCATTTTATTCTTGTCCATTTTACTCCTAGTATCATTCTTTCAGGATTCCAAGGGTCAGGCCCTGGACCGCCTTAGAAACGATCCTTATTTTCCCGCGAGGCATAAGTTTAGTGCCGGGTTCATCACGACCTATCGCGGCAGCTCTATTCCAGCGCCGGTTATGATTGGGGAGGTTACCTACGGTATCAACAACAGGCTCTCCCTTGGTGTAGTCGGTGGTACAACCGGAACGTTGTCCTTAGTCGGCATGAGGCTGGCAGCCAGACTGTATCAACGTGAGAACTTCAGACTCTTGTACCGCATGACCATGATCTATTATCCTGAGCGAAAGGGAACATTTCTTTTTGACAAGACCAGCAAGCACGTTATGCCTTGGATGCTCTCCATGGGACTTCTGGATGCGGAATGGAGAATGAAAAACGGGGTACGGTTGTCAGTTGGAATGGGTCTGCTGGAGACACATTGTATTGATGGGATGATGGATCTGGTCCTTGGCCGGAAACCAGAAGCAGAAGAAGCGGAAGACGAACTACCATTTGAACTGTTTAACACGCTGCAGACAAGTGTATCGATTCCACTTTCAAAGAAACTTACCCTTCGTCCGGAAGCTATTGTGATTTTTCAAGGAACACAATTGGTAACAGGCGATCACCACAAAGTGAACCCGCTGAACATTTACCTGAACCTGGTTTATACCTTCTAAACAAAACAGATATGAAGATTCAGGTTAGTTCTTCTCAAACTGCTGTTCAAGGGGCCCTTCTAACTCCAGATCAGCAATGATTTTCTTATCCAGCGGACTATCTTTGATCACGTTATATTCCTCCCAGAATTTTTTATTGTATGGCAAATCTTGATACTGCAGTCCATAGCTTCTCATCTTTCTGGTTATCCCGATCCGTTCTTCCGGTTTCGAAAAAACCTGGTTAATCAGCAGTTGTTGTTTTAATTCAGTTTCAAAACGCAACTTGTTCGTCCCCGGATCGTACCAATTGACTTTGTAATCAATAGTAAGGTAGTTGAGAAAGAGCTTACCCTCAAAAAACCGGAAGTCCACCACCCGCTTGATGCTCTCAAACTTTCTAATCAGGCCGCTTTTTCTACCCAGGTCCTCCGGAATTTTATTTTCATACGCCACATGAATAATTCCAAAGGTCTTCTTATCAATGAATATTTGCAGATCAAATTCCTTATTGTGTGACACCACAAAGACTTCATGACCATTGTAATACGAATCCGCTTCCCTTACTAAATTGTTGAAGAAAACATCTTCATCCGGGAGAAGGCGGTACCGAACATCATTGTTCAGCAAGAGAACCTCTAGTAAATTATCCTGATCAAAGTAAGTTGTGAATTTGTAGGTATAACCGATGCTTCGCCGTACTTCCCGCAACGACACGCGTTCACGCAGTTTAGATTTGTTTCTTGGCTCCCGGTAATTCTCATCATAAATCTGGATAGCCGCCTCCAGCAGCGAAACATACGTGTCTCCTATTTTTTTCACGTCGCGATAAAAACCATCCATCATGAAGGGACGATCTGGATAATTCTGTTCAATTCTCATCAACGCAATACGCAAAATATCACCGCCCAACAATGAATCAGAGATGATTACCGTTTTCAAGACGGTGGTAGACTTTGTCAATGTAATTTCAAGCTCCTTGGTGTCAAGCAATGTCCAGACGGGTGCTTCGAAGTTCTGGTAGCCCAGCATGCTGATGACAAACACCTCGTTTCGATATTCATTGGCAAAATGGAAATCAAATTCCCCTAATAAATTGGTGATGGTGCCGATGGGCTTCCCCCGTATTCCAACAGAAGCGAAGGGAAGCGGCTCTTTCGTTTCCTGGTCAATTGCTTTTGCCGAAATGGTAAGATTCTGCCCCTGTCCGGAAAAACTAATAAGAGAAACGAGCCATAAAATGATACTAACGCGCATTGATTCTGGATAAAAAGCCAACCCTAAAGGTAACAGTTTGATTTTATACAAAATTTGGCTGTTTACCGACTAAAACGTCCCTTTAACTCCGTAATTAGCCAATGGACTACCAATTCAATCAATTGCCTAATTTTATACCGGAGTTTGTATGTTTCTAATTCATCTGAATTAACGATACGATACGTGAAGTGGATCAACAGCATACCGAGGATTTGGAGACGGGCCTACCTGTTCATTTGCACTTGGTACGCTGTCAATTTCGCCATCAGCACATTTTTTGAATGGAAATTGAAAAGGCCGTTTATGTACGTGCTTTGGAATGGCCTTTACCTGTGGGAAGCCCTTTGTTTTTTAATCATCCTTATTTTTTTGTGGACCCATTTTCTATTTCGATTTCGTCCCGTGGTGCAAATCGTTGGGCATGCCATGGGGATCGTATCTTTTTTTGTAGTCATGGGCACGCTCTCCTATTATTTCACCGACTATGTCGACGGGCTAGTCTATTTTGAAAACTGGAAGGAGTTCATGATTGAACTTCTGAACTGGGACGCACTGCGGTTTTACGACCAGTATATCATTACGGTGGGGGTTTATTATGTCATACGTTACTTTCAGGGCCTGCAAAAAGAAGAAAAAGAGAAAAGCGAGCTAGCTCTCAAAAACAAAGAGATGCAGATATCCTTGCTTAAGTCGCAGATCAATCCGCATTTCTTGTTTAATACACTGAACTCGATTTCAACGCTGATTCATTCCAGCAAGGACCAGGCACGAAAAGTACTCACGCAGTTATCTGACATTTTCCGGTACGCATTGGATTCGCATACCGGCAAAATGGTGAAACTGGTGCAGGAAATTGATTTCATAGAAAATTATATTCGCATTCAGCAAGTGCGGTTTGGTGATCGATTGAGATTTCAAAAATTTATTGATGAATCCTGCCTCAACCTGAGTATTCCGCCAATGATTCTGCAACCGTTGGTTGAAAACGCAGTGAAATATGGCATTGCGCCTAAGGATGAGGGAGGAACTATTCATTTAATAGTAAAGCATTTAACGGGAGCGGTTTTTTTTGAGGTGCGGGATGATGGCCTGGGAATTCATGCCAAAAAAGTAATGGACGGCAGCGCTGGCGGGGTGGGGATGACCAATACAGATCTCCGGTTAATAAGTTATTATGGTCCTTCGGCCAGCCTGAGCGTGAGGGCCACCGAACATGGCTACTCGGTGAGTTTCTCCATTCCTGTACTAGAGTCGACCGAAAAGAACGGACATGTCAAGATAACCCAACCACAGGAAAATCAAATATTATGAAAGGGCCGGGTCCTATATTGCAGGCTGAATGCATCGTAATTTGCGCCTGACTTGTTACCTTAAGGGCGTCTCTAAAAACTCCTTGTACCCTTCTCTTCCGGAGAAGGGTGACGGGTTGAGGCCATAAAAGGCAAGGTTTTTAGAGATGCCCTTAATTAATAATCTAATCCCTATGAAGACAACCTGTTTAATTATTGATGATGAGAAACTTGCCCGCGAACTTTTGCACGAGTACCTCGAGGGATTTCCCCAGATTGAAATTATTGGAGAGAGTGCGAAGGGAAATGAAGCTGTGGAAAAAATCAATAAACTGAAACCAGACCTTATCTTTCTGGATGTGCAGATGCCTGGCATGAACGGGTTTGATGTACTCGAAGCGATCGATCATGAACCTTATATAATTTTCACCACAGCGTACGATCAATATGCGATCAAGGCCTTTGAGAAAAATGCCGTCGATTACCTGCTGAAACCACTCGATGAAGAGCGCTTCAGGCTGGCGGTCAATCGGGCATTGAAACGCAAGACGGCGGAGAAGGGCGACCTGCAGGAATTGATAAAGAGTTTCAAGTCCGAAAGCAAAAGTTTCGAATCGCACATCTTCGTGCAGAAATCAGAGAAGCTCTTCAATTTGCCGGTGGAAGAGATTGTGTACCTGGAAGCCTCCGGTGATTATACCGTCATCACAACGAAAAATGACCAATTCGTTAGTTCGTCAGGCATCGGTAAGCTGGAGGAGATTATGGATCCTGACACCTTCATACGGGTCCACCGCTCAACGATCATCAATCTCAACTATCTCAAGGAAATCGAACGGCATTTCAATGGGGGTATGGTGGTAAAAATGCAGAGCGGGAAAAGCTTTCCGGTAAGTCGCACGTATGCGAAATTGATACGAAAGAAGGTGGTGTAAACAAATAATTTAGACAAAGTGGTTACGATCCTTGGTGAAAATTATTTCCTGGCCTTTTCAGGATCAAACTTCATTATCACTTTCACCTCGTTTTCAACAGGTACATCATCCTGGGTAGTAGGCATCCACTTCGGACCCTCTTTCACCAGGCGTATCACTTCATCATCACAGCCGTAGCCCAATCCTTTCACGACGCTGAAATCAGTAAGGTTCCCATGGGTGGTAACAGTAAACTGAACGGTGACCCTCCCTTTGATTTTCTTATCCAGTGCTTGCACCGGATAAAGAAGATTGTCTTCCAGGTATTTATTGTATGCTCGGATCCCACCCACTGGCGCTGCCATTTTGACGATCGACTCCCTGAGTTCATTGCGCGAGTCGAAAGGTCTACCGGTAACGACAACCTCGCTGAACTGAGATACGTCTTCCGCCATCGCTACGTCCAGCGCCGATTTATCTGTCGCGATGACTTCCACCGGGTGCATGCCAATACAGGAGAAAACCAACTGCGCATTTTCGCCTGTCACGACCAGTGAATAGTTACCCGTCACGTCAGTGACGGTTCCCTGGTTAGTACCTTTGACTACGACGGTAACACCGGGCAGTGGAACGCCATCTTCACTTGTCGTGACTTTGCCCTGAATTGTTCGATTGGTTTGGTCCGACATTGTGACATTTGTTTTTGCCTTTCCTTGCCCCCGCGATTGCTTTTTGGTGTCATCACCTGCACCCACAGCAGACACGGGTTGTAATTGAGTCACGGCTTCTTTTTTGTCGTCTGAAATTTCCGCCTCCGCAATTTTGGATTTCTCTTCCCCTGTTTGTGTGATTGTTATCTCTGTTTGGGTAGCTAATCCGGCCGAGGACTTGCTGGCATCGTTCCGTTGCAGTTTGTCAGCTTTTGCCAAATCCGGTGGAGCGGGTTGTTTGACAGAAGGTTTTACTTCACGCGCAATTTGATCAGGCTTGGCCAATGTCAAGAGGGCGGAGTCAGAATCTTTGTGGGATGCCATCGCCGTGTCCGTAGTCAAGGAGGGTCCCGCAGACTGTTCACTTGCAAGCTGTACGGGTTCGGTTGGTTTCAAATAATAAAAAAGCGAACCAACCCCAATCAAGAGCAGTACACTTGCAGCGATGCGCAGGGGAGTGAACCAGATTCTTGACTGGCGTTGTTGCATTTTTTTGGAAAACCCTTGTAGGTCAGCAGAAAATTCTTTTGATGAAACGGATTCGGCACCCTCCAACGCATCTGCCAGGAAAGGATCGCTCAACGCTTTCTTTTCCAATGCATGTTGTCCGGCATTGCTCAATGAGCCATCCCGGTAGCGCTCAATATCATCGTTCTCATCGGCCATTCTCTTCCATGCAAATTTTGAGGTTGCGTTTTCCATTTTGAATATAACTCTTCACCTGGTTCAGGTCAAAACCTGTTTCGTCAGCGACATCTTTGTAACACTTTTCTTCCAGGTAAAACAACCGAATACAGTGCTGCTGTTCCCCGACAAGGGTTTCAATACACTTTTCCAGTAGCACAAGGCTCTGTTCCATATCAATGGCCTCCTCCAGATGCTGCTCCAGGTCATTTTCCATATAGAAGGGTGAGATTTCTTCGGTAATCTTTCGTTTCCTCGCCCGCAACTGCATCAGACAATGATTACGGGCATTAACATATAACCAGCTTCTAAAGTTGCTGACGTGGTGCCGTAAAAGGCTTTCAATCAGTTGTTCATGAATCTGCATCACCGCATCTTTTGCATCGTCCCGGTTTTTCAGGTATTTCAGGCAAACCCCATAGACGAGCGACCCATACCGTAGGTACAATGCACTGAGCCACTCCAGGTCGCGCGTAGCTTGATACAGGCGAAGCAATTCGTCGTCAGTTTGAGTATTGGTCTTCCGCAGAAACACTCCTCAAGATAATTTTTTTACGACTCTTATGGAAAAGTGGGCAAGGCCGCATCCCCAGTAGAAACAAAACCTACTGTTATGAATTGGAATGTTACTGCGCGATTCAGAATTTGTGAAGGGTTTTCGTTCGAGAATGTCCTGAAGTTAACCAAGGGTTCGCGTGGGGAAGAATTAAGAATGGTTACCAGGCCGGGTTTATGAACCTTGTCAAATCGATGGGGCTTGTTGCAAGCCGATAAAAAGCAAAACCCCATCAGGCGGTTCCTTTTCTCCCTCAGTGACCATTAATCACCAGAAAATCAATCTTTATATCTATTTTTGTCCGATGGTGAAGATCAGCGCTGTCATTATTACCTACAACGAGGAGAAAGATATCACCCGATGCATCGATTCGGTCCGTCCTGTGGCCGATGAAATTGTGGTAATTGATTCCTTCTCAAAAGACTGCACCAAAGAAATATGCCTGGCCAAAGGCGTCACCTTTATTGAACACCTTTTTCGCAGCCACATTGACCAAAAGAATTTTGCGGTAACCCAAGCCACGCATAAGTATATTTTATCCCTTGATGCAGACGAGTACCTTTCTCCTGAGCTGACGCAGTCCATTCTTGAAGTAAAAAGAAATTGGCCGGCAGAGGCCTACCGGATGAACCGGTTGTCCAGTTATGGCAGCAAATGGATCAAACACGGTTCATGGTACCCTGACAGAAAAATCAGGTTGTGGAATAAGGAAATAGGTTTATGGGGAGGAGAAAATCCCCACGACCGGGTCGTTTTAAAAAGAGGCACGGCTGCGATTCATCTTGAAGGGGATATACTTCACCGGGCGTACAAGGATTCAAAGGAGACATTAGATAAAGTTCAGCGCTACTCAGAAATATTTGCATTTGAAAATGCAGGAAGGAAGTCAAGTTCATTAATCAAAATTCTTGGTCATACCTCGTTCGCCTTTGTCAAGAGTTATTTAATAAAGAGAGGATTTCTTGATGGATTCGAAGGTTTAATGGTGGCAAAAGCTGAAGCCAACCATGTATTCTATAAGTACGCCAAACTTTATGAGGTAAACAAAAGGGCCGCCCTGGGCAAACGCGTTATCGTCAGTCGTACAGATAACCTGGGTGATGTGATCCTCACGTTACCGCTGCTTGGGTACTTGAAGGCCACGATGCCGGAAATCAGAATTTATTTTGTTGGCAAAAAGTACACGCATCCCATTATCGATAAATGCATTCATGTCGATAAACTGTTGGACCGGGAAGAGGTGCTGCGGGATCCTTCTATTCTCCTCGGGATCAATGCCGACTCCATACTTTTTATTTATCCGGACCGCGAATTGGCAAAACTTTCAAAGAAATTGGGTATTAAGAGGCGTGTTGCCACTGGTCACCGCTGGTTTAACTGGTTGTATTGCAACTACCGGGTGGACTTTAGCCGGCTTCGTTCACGGCTTCATGAGAGTCAGTTAAATTTCAAATTGTTGTCGCCATTCAAAATGTTTTGGGATTTTGATCTAAAAGAGATTGCTGATTTTTATGGCCTTGTTCCACCGATGAAAAATCATAATGGACATTTATCAACAACTCATTTCAACCTGATTTTACACCCCAAATCAAGAGGAAGCGCACGCGAGTGGAATATGGAAAACTACCATGCGCTGGCACAATCGCTTCCTGCTGATCGGTATAAAATCTTCATCACTGGCCTGAGGGAAGAAGGCGAGCTCATGCAAAATGAAAAACCCGAGTTGTTTCAACTCCCGCATGTCACGGACTTAACTGGAAAGTTGAGTCTGGATGATTTGATGTCATTTATCAGTCAGGCAGATGGATTGGTAGCCTGCAGCACGGGAGTACTTCATTTAGCATCCGCGCTCGGCAAATTTGCTTTAGGACTTTATTCTCCGATGAAACCCATCCATCCTGGTCGATGGATGCCCATCGGGAAAAACTCAAGCTATCTTGTGATCAATAAAAATTGCAACAATTGCCGTAGAAGTAAAGTATGTCAATGTGTCAATGAAATCACTGTTGAGCAAGTGAAGAGCCGCATTGAGTCGTTTATTCCCGTCGCCATCAGCACTAAGTATGCCGAATACTGAACGCACAAAAATTATTTTTGATGCCTCACCGCTCCGTTACCTTCATACTGGCCTTGGGCAATTTACCTATCACTTAATTAAGGCCTTTCGCACGCACCTGATTCAGACCCTTGATGTCTCATTCCTGATTCACCCGACGTCGAAGCACCTCGTGGCCGAATTCACGCAGGAATTTGTAACCGCCACACGGCTGAAAAGGCATGCTCCATCTTTTCTTTTTCCGGCTCTTTTCGGAAGATATGATCTTTGGCATGTTACGTCCGAAAATACTCGCTTCACACATTTTTCAAAATCCGCAAAAATCCTGCTCACCCTCCATGGACTTCATTTTTTAGATGAGGACCCACCACATATCGCAAAAAAAAAACTGGAACATGTGCAGCGATTGGTCAATAGGTCGAATGCCCTTGCAACTGATTCAGCGTACACGGAAAGACTAGTGAGGAAACACCTCGACATCGGCCAACGGCCCATCCAGGTTATTCACCTCGGCGTTGAGAACGATGAAACCCCGGTAGTAAAAAAACCTGCGCATACACCCGAACCGGGCTTTATTTTTTCAATTGGCAATTTCTTCGAACGTAAGAATTTTCATGTTTTGCTGCCCTTCCTTCATCTGTTGGAAGGATACACAATAGTGCTGGCCGGTAATCATTCAAACCCATACGGTGATCGCATAAAAGAGGAAATCCATCGACTTGGGTTATCACAACGTGTATTTTTGACAGGGGAAGTCAGTGAATCGGAAAAGCATTGGTTATTTCAAAACTGTTCAGCATTTGTGTTTCCATCCGTGTCGGAAGGGTTTGGAATACCGGTGATAGAAGCGATGCGGGCAGGCAAGCCGGTCTTTTGTTCTCTTTTTGGAAGTTTACCGGAAATAGGGGGGCCACATGCCTTCTATTGGAAAAATTTTGAGGCGGTATATATGAAGGATTTTTTTCTGGAAAAGATCCGGTCGTATTACTGCTCCCGGGAACATGAGATCAACGCTAAACAGTATGCCAATGGCTTTTCCTGGGGCAAAACAGCGGAGGGTTATTTATCCTACTACACCGAATTGGTTGAATAATTCCCGTATTTTACGTAGCAACCACGAATCAGTAGAATAAACTAACACTATGACATCCACGGATTGGCTTATCGTGCTTTCCGTCATTATGACGGCGCTTAGTTTCTACATGTTTTCAAAATACAATTATTACAGGAGCCTGGTCAAACAACGCGGATCGCTTATGCGATGGCCGATAAAATCAATCAGCCTGCCCGAGGTAGACTCGGTTTTTGAAACAAACGAATTCGGACCAACGATCAAAACGTCTGTTGAATTCATTGGGCGAGGTCATCTCATAGTGCCGGGCGGAACCTCAGATACGGAAGCCTGGGTGTTGTCCGTTCTGGCAAAAAAGGCAAAACGGATTTTTGAATTCGGCACCTGCACGGGTAAGACCGCTTATCTTATGGCGCAAAATTCTCCCACGGACGCCCAGGTGATCACCTTAACACTTCCTCCTGAACAAATCACCGCGTATGAAGTTGCGTCGGAGGATAGTAAACGGGCTACCCGCGATGCCTTGAGTGAATCAAAATTCGCACGGTTTTTGTACAGCGGCACACCGGCAGAAAAAAAGATCACCCAGATTTTTGACGACAGCAAGCACTTTGATGAAACTCTTTATGAAAGCCAGATAGATTTGATTTTCGTAGACGGCTCTCATGCGCTTTCTTATGTGAACAGTGATAGCGCGAAAGCGTTTAGAATGGTAAGCCCAGGCGGATTAATTCTCTGGCATGACTACCGGGGTCGCTACCAAACCATGGATGTGTACAAAGCGCTTAACAAACTTTCAAAAGAAAGACCCCTTTATCATATTGAGGGGACATCATTGGTAGTATTTAGAGATCCACGTTAGTCGTACACCTGTTTATGAAAGTCTGCGGCTTCACCATCGTCAGAAATGCCGTTCGATTGGATTATCCGATTGTTGAAGCGATCATGTCCATTCTCCCTCTTTGTGATGAAGTAATTGTGGCAGTCGGTACATCCGATGACGGCACGCTGGAGCTGGTGAAGGGAATTCATTCAGAGAAAATAAAAATCGTCGAAACAGTCTGGGACGATCGTCAGCGCGAAGGAGGCAGGATCCTGGCGCTCGAAACGGACAAAGCGTTTGCTGCAATACCCACTGATGCCGATTGGTGTTTTTATATCCAGGCCGATGAAGTTTTGCATGAACAATACTACCCGGTGATTCAGCAGGCAATGCAACATTACAAGGATGATAGGGCTGTCGATGGTCTGCTGTTTCACTACAAACATTTTTATGGTTCGTACGATTACCTGGGAAGTTCATGGAACTGGTACCGCAGGGAAATCCGGATCATCCGAAATGACAAAGATGTTTTTTCCTATCGCGATGCACAGGGCTTCCGGAGAAAACCCAATAGGAAATTAAAGGTCAAATTGATAGAGGCTTATATCTATCATTATGGATGGGTGCGCGATCCCCGAGCCATGCAACGCAAGCACGCGGCGTTTGGCCATTTTTATCACGATGATAAGTGGTTGGAAGAAAATCTGGCGAAGTCACAGGAATTTGACTACAGCCAGGTTGATTCATTGGAACCTTTTGAGGGAACCCACCCGTTGGTAATGGCTGATCGAATTAAGCGTTTGAATTGGAAATTTGATCACGATGTGTCGAAAAACAGGCTCGCACCACGTGAGCGACTGAAGCGCTTGGCAAGTCAATTGCTCGGCCGTAGGATAGGTGAGTACAAAAACTATACACTCATCTGAAATAATTTCTTCCAACCTCTTTCATTTTGCCTATTTTTGAAACCATGGAAGACGTCGTGCGACAGCATTACACGGATAAGGAGAAACGTGAAATTTTCGATCACGAATTCCTGCCCCATATCAACTCCATGTACAATTTTGGCTACCGCCTCACCCTTGACCGGGATGATGCAAAGGACCTTGTTCAGGACACCTATTTTAAGGCATTTCGCTTCATAGAATCATTCCAAAGAGGAACTAACGCAAAGGCTTGGCTGTTCCGGATTCTGAAAAACAGTTTCATCAATGACTATCGCAAGAAAATCAAAGAGCCGAATAAGGTCGATTATCAAGAGGTAGAGTCATACTATAACTCAGAGGACGTAGACCGGCAGATCACTCCAGACTTACGGGTAGATGCCTTGAAAGATATGATTGGGGATGAAATCTCCAACGCGCTCAATGCGCTGGATGTTGATTTTCGGACGGTAATCATTTTGTGTGACCTGGAAGGATTTAAATATGAAGAGATGGCAAAAATTCTGGATATACCGATCGGCACCGTGCGAAGCCGTCTGCACCGGGCCCGCCAGCTACTGAAAGAGAAGCTAAGTGAATATGCCAAATCAATGGGTTATAAAAATACCTGAGTTATGAGTGAGCCTACCAACCCTTTTACCCCTGTCACTGGTAAGAAGCCGACCTGTATGGAAATGCTGCAATTCATCCTCGACGGCCAGGCAACGCCGGAGCAAAAAGAATATTTCAGATCGCACATGGATCATTGCATGCCGTGTTTCAAATCGTATCATCTGGACATGGCCATAAAAGAACTGGTCCAGACAAAATGTTGTGGCGGAGAAGCACCCACCGAATTGGTGCGCACGATCAAGAGTCAGATTGCACAAAATATTTCCTGATGGCAGGTAAGGCCTTGATTTTCTCCGCACCCTCCGGTTCAGGGAAAACAACAATCGTGCGACATCTGCTCAACCATAATCCCGATCTTGGGTTTTCCATCTCCGCATCCACCCGCGACAAACGCGGCCGCACGGAAGAGGATGGTAAGGATTATCATTTTTTAACACCAGAAGAATTCAAAAAAAAAATTGACAACCATGAATTCATTGAATGGGAAGAAGTATATGCGGGAAATTTTTATGGAACTTTGAAATCGGAAATTGAACGGATTTGGCTGGAAGGTAAAAATGTAATTTTTGATGTGGATGTGAAGGGCGGCATCAGCCTGAAGAATTATTTTGGTAGTAAGGCCCTGGCAGTATTTATGAAAGTGCCGTCGCTCGAGGTGTTGGAACAACGTCTGCACCACCGGAGTACTGAAAGTCCGGACAGCATCTCACGCCGCCTTTTCAAGGCAAAATTTGAAATGACGTTTCAGAATGAGTTTGATGTAGTGTTGGTGAATGAGGACCTGCAAAAATCATTGCAAGAAGCACAGCACCTGTATGATGAATTTAAGAAGAAGTAGAATGAGCTTTGTTGCATAGGCTAATGACCGCAATCCTATGAATTCTGATCAGAAAATCGGCCTCTTCTTCGGTTCTTTTAATCCCATCCACATGGGACACATGATCATCGCCAACGTCATGGCTGAAAACACAGACCTTCATAAAGTATGGTTTGTCGTGTCACCCCAGAACCCCTTCAAACCCACCAAGGGTCTCCTCCATGAGTTTGATCGCTACGACATGGTAAAGGCTGCAATTGCAGACAACTACAAACTGGAAGCATCGGATGTGGAATTTCATTTGCCAAAACCCAATTATACGATTGACACGCTTACAGTTCTAACCGAACAAAACCCCCGGAAGGCATTTAAAGTAATTATGGGAGAAGATAATCTTGTTAATTTTGAAAAGTGGAAGAACCATGATCAAATCCTCGATCACTATGGCGTGTATGTATATCCACGTCCACAAGTAACAAACATACCCTTTAAAGATCATCCCCACGTTAAAATGGTGGATGCGCCCCTTCTCGATATTTCTGCAACCTACATCCGGCAGTGCATCAAGGACAATAAGTCAGTGCGCTACCTCGTTCCTGAGCCGGTAGAACAAATGATGCGCCTTCGTAATTTTTATAAGTAAGTTCTGACACATGGCAACCAGAACGGACAACTTTGCGTCTTTGCAGGGAGTGGGGAAAATGCTACTGTCCGGAATCTTGATTACACTTTGCTTTGCCGTCCAGGCAGGTGGAGTGAGGGGTATAATCAAGGGAGACGACGGACTAACGCTCGCATTTGCCACCATTTATGTCAAGCAAACCGGTTCGGGGGCGGTCAGCGACCTTCAGGGTCATTATGAAATTACCCTCCCTTCCGGTCACTATGATTTACTCTTTCACTATCTCGGTTTTGAAACCCAGAGTCGGGCGCTGGACATTACGGACTCATTTACTGAGGTCAATATCACACTGAAAACGCAAGTAATCCAATTGCAGTCAGTCACTGTGAAGGCTGGGAAGGAGGACCCTGCTTATACCATCATGCGCAAGGCGATTGCGAAAGCAAAATATCATACGCAACAGATCGACGGCTACACTGCCAAAGTCTACATCAAAGGAAAAGGCCAGTTAATAGATTATCCATGGCTGGCAAAGAAGGCATTGGAAAAAGAAGGGATCACAAAAGACCGCATTTTTATCTCTGAGTCGGTCAGCGAGATTAAGTACACACGACCTAACAAGTTTGAAGAGAAAGTTATTGCTGTTTACACGAATGGAAATACTCGTAACACCTCTCCCAACGCGTACGTTTTTGGCAGCTTGTATGAACCTGAAATTGCTGAGACAGTTTCTCCACTTTCTCCAAAATCATTTTCGTATTATCGCTTTGAATACTTAGGCTCCTTTAAAGACCGAACTTACGAAATCAGTAAAATAAAAATCACCCCCCGCTCAAAAGGTGATAATGTTTTTGATGGCGTCATATACATCGTAGAAGATTGGTGGAGTATCCACAGCGCTGACCTGAACGCAACCAAGTTGGGAATCAAGTTTCATGTCAAGCAGATTTATAATCCAATCGAAGACAAAGCCTGGCTGCCAGTGTCGCAGCAGTTTTTCGTGGAGGGAAAAGTTTTTGGGTTTGAATTTGTAGCTGACTACCTCGCTACTGTTAAAGAATATAAAATTACGCTCAACCCATCGTTGCCTTTGGAAATGACGGTGATTGATGAGACCGTAGAAAAGGAGCAAGCCAAACAAGTAGAAAAGAAATTCAGTAAGAAAAATCAACAGCTTCAGAAACGGCTCGAGGAGGGAAAGGATGTGACACGAAAGGAGCTCAACCAATTGGTGAAACAATATGAAAAGGCGGAACAAAAAGAACAGAAAGCACCCGAGGTGATTCAGGAAACATCTTACAAAGTGGATTCACTTGCTTACAAAAAGGATTCTACCTTTTGGAAGGAGATGCGACCCGTGAGCTTGACGAAAGAAGAAGAACATGGGTATCACGTTGCCGACAGCATCTCAATCGAACAGAAAAAAAAGGAAGAAGGCGATTCGTTAAAACCCTCAAAGAGCAAAGGTTTCCAGCCGTGGGACCTGCTGGTAGGTGACCGCTATAAAATTTCCAAGACGGAAAATTTTCAGATTCATACCCCGTGGGGTGGTTTCAATACGGTGGAAGGAGTGAACCTGATTTACCGGCTTAGCTACTATAAACGGTGGGTCAAACGCGATTCGCTCCACCCTGAAAACCGGCCGAAAGTTTCACGATTGGAAATCAGTCCTGTGGGACGTTATGCCTTTGCCCGTAATACCTATTCGGGAATTTTGCGAGTAGACTATCGTTCTCAGAAGAGGCGACTTACGCTGGAGGGAGGAAAATATGTTCAGCAGTACAATCACGATGAACCAATACATCCGCTGGTCAATACATTTACGACGCTACTACTGAAGGACAACCTGATGAAATTGTATGAACGAAACTTTGTCGACCTCAAGTGGCGAGAGCAGATTACGCAGCGGTTTACAGTTTACACACAGTGGACGTGGGCAAGACGAAGTGAATTATTCAACCGATCCGACTATACCCTCATTAATAATCGGGAAAAAACCTACACCGCCAACGCACCGGTTAACATGGAGCTGACTGATACAGGATTCCTTCCTCACAATGCCTTTACGGGCATCCTGGGTCTTGAGTCGCGCCCATGGCAGAAATATAGAATCCGAAATGGGCGTAAATACCGGGTTGACAATTCCTCGCCGCTTTTCACAGCGGAGTATCGACGAGGATTTGGTGCGTTGAACAGCGACGTGAAGTTTGAACAACTGGAAATAGGCGCCCGCCAACAGATAAAGTTTGGAATTCGTGGCACGCTGGATATCAGGGTGACAGCGGGGGCATTTTTCAACAATGAAAAAATGTACTTCATGGACTACAAACATTTTCTGGGCAACCGTACGCCATTTGTCACCACTGATCCCGTGAGCAGTTTCCGCCTATTGGACTATTATGCTTTCAGTACACAGAAACAGTATTTTACGACCAACGTGCATTACCACTGGCGCAAATTCTTAATCACCCGTATTCCCTATGTAAGGCTTGCGGGTATTACTGAAAATATTTTTGTGAATTACCTGGCCACGCCTACTTCCAGAAATTACACGGAAGTGGGATATGGCCTCGATGGGATCCTGCGAATTTTCCGGTTAGAAGCTGCGGCCTCCTTTCAGAACGGAACTTACCAGGCCATTGGATTCCGTATCGGCATTGCCTCCAACATCGGGGTGAATTTTGAGGATTGAGTTACACCAGCGTATCCTTCTTTAGAGAATTTCTTCTTTTATTTTTCTCACTTATCAAAAGAGTAGATTTGCGAGACAACTATGTCGCTCACGATCATTGACTTTCTTCATCGCCGCCAGGATCAGGCGGTGGTAGATGTGCGCTCAGAAGGTGAGTATGAGGCAGGTCACATCCGGGGGGCTTATAACATTCCATTGTTGAACAATGAAGAGCGTGTTATTGTAGGCACGACGTATAAGCAAAAAGGTCAGCGACAAGCCATTAAGGAAGGCTTTCGACTGGTTGGGCCAAGATTGTTAGAGATTATTCAACAGACGGAGAATGTCGCCCAGAATAAGGAGATACTGGTGCATTGTTGGCGTGGAGGAATGCGATCAAACAATTTCTGTCAGTTCGTTGATATGGCCGGAATTTTATCGCAGCCGCTCGCTGGAGGATATAAATCTTATCGTCACGCTGCACTGGAGTCCTTCAAGCAACCATTTCAAATCATTTTGCTGGGCGGTTGCACCGGAAGTGGCAAGAGTGAACTATTGCGTGCATTGGCTTCACAGGGGGAGCAAGTTCTCGATTTGGAAAAATTGGCGAACCACAAGGGTTCCGCTTTTGGAGGCTTACTGATGCCGCCGCAGCCCACCACGGAACAGTTTCAGAATGAACTGTTCGAGGAGATCTTGAAATTGGATCTTTCGCGCCGGGTGTGGGTGGAGGATGAATCGATTGCGATTGGAAAAATATTTTTACCCAATGATCTTTGGCAGCGGATGAGTAAAAGTCCGCTGGTCCAAATGGATGTTTCAAAAAATGTACGAATTAAACGGCTGGTAAATGAATATGGCCCGGCTGACCGGGATGAGTTTTTACAAATCATGGGGAAGGTGGTGAAGAAGCTGGGGGGTCAAAATTTTATAGCGGCGAAAGAGAAATTGCTTCAGAATGATATGTTTTCTGTGATGGATATTCTTCTTACGTATTATGACAAAGCCTACCTTGGGAGTATTGATAAGCGGAAGGACCAAATTCGACTAACTGCTCCATGGGATGGAAATGATTTGAATCATTTTGCAAAAGAATTGATTAACCACATAGGCACATAGGACATAGATGGTACACTGTGATGATTACAAAGATTGAACTTAATGAACTTAATGAACTTACTTATGGGCTTCTCTAAAAACTCCTTGTACCCTTCTCTTCCGGAGAAGGGTGACGGGTTGAGGCCATAAAAGACAAGGTTTTTAGACCCCACCCATCGTGGAGAAGGCTTTGATAAAAAGAATAACAGGAAATGTGTCGAAGGAAAGCTTCAAAAACTCCTCAGTTCTTCTCCTCCGGAGAAGGTGGGATGAGGCCAATGAAAAGTTGTTTTTGAAGCTTTCTGAAACCATGTTATATGGAAGAGATGCCCTTATGAAATTGTTAGTGCAGCCATTGGAGTCCATAAAGCATTGGGGCCCGGGCTGCTTGAAGCGTCTATTATAAGTGCTTAAAACAGGAGTTCTTTCTCAGGGAGTTAGCATTAGTTTGCCCGATAGATAGAACCATGTGCCCTATGTGCCTAAAAAATTTATGACCGAAATAAGACTAACCCAATACTCCCACGGCGCCGGCTGTGGTTGTAAAATTTCTCCGGCCGTGCTCGATGCAATGCTTCATTCAGATTTGCCAAAAGCGCAATTTCCCGCCTTGCTGGTGGGTAACGAATCCAAAGATGACGCGGCCGTCTACGATATTGGTGACGGTACCTGCATTGTGAGTACCACTGATTTTTTTATGCCGATTGTGGATGATCCGTTTACATTTGGCGCGATTGCCTCCGTCAACGCAATAAGTGATGTGTATGCGATGGGAGGGGAGCCCTTTATGGCGATTGCTATTCTCGGGTGGCCCGTGAATACACTTCCGGCCGAAGTAGCAAAGGAAGTATTGGAAGGAAGCCGGAAAGTTTGTGCCGAGGCTGGCATCCCCCTGGCCGGCGGTCACAGTATTGATTGCCCGGAGCCTGTTTTTGGATTGGCTGTCACCGGCAAGTTGAAAAAGGAACATCTCAAAAGAAATGATACGGCAAAGGAAGGCTCCCTACTTTATCTCACCAAGCCGTTAGGTATTGGCATTATCACGACAGCCCAAAAGAAAGGCATTGTAAAAGCGGAGCATTTGCAAAAAGCGGTAGATACAATGCTTACACTAAACAAATTGGGTGTTGAATTTGGAAAACTCGCCTACATCAACGCCATGACAGATGTGACAGGCTTTGGTCTGCTCGGTCACTTGTGCGAGGTATGCGAAGGAAGCGGTCTCTCGGCCGAAATTGAATTCAGCAAAGTGCCCAAGTTTGATTTCCTTGATTCGTATATCCAACAGAAGTCGATGCCAGGTGGTACCCAACGGAATTGGGATAGCTATGGAAAGAAGATCGGATCGCTTGGAGATTTGCAACGTGTTATTCTGGCGGATCCGCAGACGAGCGGCGGCCTGCTGGTTTCAGTAGATGTAGAAAAGAGTTCTGAGTTTGAGCGTTTTGCCAAAAGCAAAGGACATGATTTGAAGCCTTTTGGAAAACTTGAGGCCATGAATGAAAATGTAATTCGGGTAAAGTAGTTTTGAATATGCAGAACTTTCAAGAATCGCATCACATTAATATTTGAAAGGCGTACTGTGAAATCATTTTAATATCGGAAGATATTTACTTATAAACACAGCAAGCCCCACCCTTCTTACTCCATCCCTGGAGAGGTAGTCCGTTTGACCAGCCTCTTGCCGCGATTATTAAGTAATCGCATCCTTGAAATATTCAAATGTTCCGAGCGAAGAGCCTCTAATGCTGATATTGGTGTATGACAATGTCTCATTGGATTTCCAATCAAGAACTTTACCAGTGATTAAAATATGCGTCTGAGCCGAAAGGGAATAAATGGGAAACAAAAACAAATGGGATGCAAAACACACTTCATTTGGCCGATTGTTTCCGTTTAGCGGACTTTTTTACCTTGAGATTTTTACCATTCATAGATGAGTCTGCTTTTTGATTTAAGAACTGTTCTTCTATTTTCTCATTCTTTTCTAATAGTTTTTTCAATCTCGCTTCGAGTGGTTTTTCCTTCACAATGTTGAACTTTTCCCAAAATGCTGAATGGTAGGGTCTCACCTGCTTCTCCAGACTTGTGGTGAGAGCCATGGGGAATAAGGATGTCTTTTTAAGCGATTCCACATTTTCCGTAATTATTTCATTGATGAGTAGCTCCTGTGAAAATTCACGGGTGTCCGTTATCTGGCGGGTGCTATCGTAAAGGGTGCGTGTCTTCCAGTTCAATTTTAAATAGTTTGGAAAATAGCGGTCGCTATATTTCCGGAACCCTAGTGTGTTGTCTACAAAAATCAACTGGTGTGTTTTCTTGATCCAGGGTATCGGATCTTCCCCCAAAACCTCATCGCTGGACATTTGTCCTTTAAAATCGATGCGAAGGAATACAAAATCCTTAGCCGTAACATAAAAATGATAATGTCCCAGCTTGCTTGGTAAAATTGCGCTGATCAGATAAACATTTCCTGCTTCCTGACTGAGTATATCCTCGATCTTATATTCCGTGAGGTGATAGAAATCAAAAGGGGAGTATATGTTACCAAGATTCCTTGACCAGTTATGCCGGACGTAATTCTGTTCAAGCAGGAGGTAGAGGTAGTTATACATGGTGCCGGGAGCTTTGGTGCGCCTTATTTCCTCAAGAAAAACTTCCTCCCTCGAAGATCTCTTTTTCGCATTTTTATATCCCTTGTCGTAGATAGCCACAGCAGCTTCAATTAATGAAACTTTTGAGGAATCAGGATCTATCGACTCTCTTACCTTCCAGTCGCGGTAAAACCCTTTTAAGAGATAAGGTTCGACGGGGTAATTTTTACCAATACCCGCTAACGCTTTTCTCATAATGCTTTCAGGTGAAATATCCCGGACCGCAATCTCCTGCAGTTGGGTGGGGTAAGATTCCAAACGAAAAACCGTAGCTTCTATTTTTAATAATTCAGATTCATAACTTCTATATCCTACATATGAAATTATGAGCGTGTCATGCATACATGATGCCGGTGCCCTGAAATCAAATTCGCCCAGGTCGTTGGTCACGGTGCCGATTGATTTTCCTTTTAGGTAAACATTCGCGTAAGCAAGTGAGGCCCCGGCTTGGCTATCGACAACTTTACCTTGAATTCTAATTGTTTCTTCCTGTGAAAAAGAATCGATCATCAGGAAAGCAAATGCAATTGTGCACAGTGAGTTCATTCCATTTGTTTTTACAAACAGCAGTACGCTACTTTTCAACCAGAATGTCCATGAAAACCCTGAAACCGACTGCCCCGCTCGGCCCTGAATACCGATTAACGCTTACGATGGTAGATTCCTCCGGAAAATGATCCCAACTCCCACCGCAAGCCTTACCTTTCTCATTAATCATTTCCGCTGCATTGCCCACCACATCATAAAGCCCCATGCCATTGGGAAAATAGCAGGCCACCATCGCGGTAACGACAAAGCCATCCCCACTTGGTGGCATGGCCAGGCAAAGTGCACTTCCGGGAGGAACTTTAAAATTACCCAACCAGCAATTTTTATTGTTCTGGGCTTTATTGCGATAATTATAAACAGTATACCACGGATAGAGGATGTCGTTTCCCTTGACCGGTATTATTCTATACTTGATTGCCACTTCTTCACCAGGATACTTTGGGATTCCCACTTCTACCTCATTTTCTTCAATGTCCCATGACTGAAATTTTGGATATCCTAACGCGGCGATTTGCCACTCTTTTAATTGAGGAAGTCTGAATTTTACTTTTGTAAATTTCTTCTTGCCTTGGGTATTGTTGTATAATTCGGTAAACCATTCACAATAGGCTATAGCTGCCTCGTAGGATATGTTCACAACTGGGTCATCACTATAGTCTTTGTCATACTTCGTTTCCTTTGACTTGCGATGTACCAAATGATAACCTTTGAAGAAAGTAAGAAGAGCGCCATCATATTGAGTGATATCGGGCTTATACTTTTCATAGCGGGAAGCCTGATTGGAGCGCAGGAGATAACCAAGAAATTGACTGTACTGTTGGTTGGTTACTTCGGTTTTGCATGCATATAGATTTCCTTTTATCGGCTTCATCGAAGCCTCCAGTTTCTTTATCTCGAATTTGTAAAGCCTTTGTTCCAGAATTGTGACTTCATCCAGCAGCGTGGATGACTCCTCAAGTAAATAAACCTTATCCGTGAGATCAAGTTCGGTAATCTTGTCCGTAAAGGCCTTATAGCCGACATAAGAAACAAAGAGACTATCATTTGAAAATTTATCAGGAAATAAGAATTTAAAACTCCCATCGACTTCAGATGAAGTGCTAAAATGGGCGCCTTTCAAACCAATGCTTGCATTTACCAGAGGCCGCTTTGTCTTTGCATCAAGCACCTTTCCAGTCATAATAATGTTTTCCTGACCCAGGGAAACAATTACTGCAGACAATAAAATATATGAGACAACAATAAATGATTTTATGCTATTCATATTTTAAAATATCTACCGGATTTACCAGCGCATTTTTAATTCCATGATAACCGGAGGTAACCAGTGTGATGAAGAGTGCAATGATCCCAGGGGTTATAAAATACCAGACATTCAGCTTTATGTGGTAAGCAAAGGTCTGCAGCCACTTGTCTGACAGATACCAGATTGCGGGCCACGCCACCACAAGGGAGACAATCAGAAATTGCAAAAAACTTTTAGTGTGAAGAAGGAACAATTGAATTGAACTGGCGCCTACCACTTTCCGGATGCCCATTTCCTTAGTTCGCAGCGTGACCAACAACGCTGAAATGCTGAAGATGCCCAAGGATGAGATCAAAATTGAAATCACAAGACCGATTTGAAATATGCTTTTTACCTCGTAATCTTTTTTGTAGAGGCTGAAGTACTTGGAATCGAGGTATTCCCACTCGCAGGGATATTCAGGTCATTGGGTCTTGAATTCCGTTTCGATCATCGACACCAAATGGGGCGGGGGAAGCTGATTTGTTTTTATGTAGATATATTGACTTCCCCAATTATCATCTGTTGGAAAGATTATCATAGGTTCGATTTTGTCGTGCAGGGAAGCAAAATTGAAATCCCTGACCACGCCAATTACTTCACCTTCACGGTAGGCTTCATTATGGCCCGTCACAGGTCCGCTGATTTTTTTTCCAAGTGCATCCTTCCAGCCAAATTCCCTGGCAGCTGTTTCATTGACAATAAATGCACGGTGGCGATCTTCGGCTCGATCATTCTTAAAACTTCGACCCTTTGCCATTTTAATGTTGAGAGCGTCCAGGTAATCATAACCGCAAATCATCATCGGTACCAGCCTTTGCTCCATTCCCTTTTCTGTTTCTATCTGAAATACATACTTGGTTTCAATGACACCAGGATAATATGAGCTTCCTTCAACCCTGGCAATGCCATTTATTTTCCTTAACGATTCATTGAAGGATTCAACGCGCAAAGATTCATTCGATCGCAGCTTGACAACAATCACGTTTCCATCGTCAAAACCCTTATCTGCATTCTGAATAAAATAAAACTGATCGACAATGATGATGATCAATGCGATCATGACGATGGAAAATGAGAGCTGTGCAGCCACCAAAAATTTCCGGGTGGGAAGGCCACTCTGTCCGGAACTGAATTTTCCTTTCAATGAATTGATAATATGGCCCGTTTTTGAAAAAACATGAGAATTTACCCCAGCTGAGGCCAAGAGCAACGCAATGAAGCCGACTGTTGCTGCGATAAAAAGTGGGCCTGACAAAACCCTCGAATCAATTTGGATGGCCAGGTAGTCAGAGGCAAGTGCCCAGCCAAGGAAGCAGAGAGCCGTTACCAAGGGCAGCACTATGAAAAGGGCTAGCACGGTTTCAGCGATAAGCGTTTTTCGATGACCCTCTGCCATACCGCCAAAGACCTTGAGTATACCGATTTTCTTGAGGTTGGTCGTGAGTTCGGCCAGCGTGAGATTGAGGTAGTTAATGAGGCCGGTTATTAATAAGAGAATGACCACAGCCACCATGATGAAAATATTGCTCTTGTTTCGCTTTTCGGCAATGTCTTCGTCCAGATTTTGAGAAAAGTGGATGTCCGTGATGTTCTCAAAAACCGGTTCATAAGTTGCTTTATACTCGCGGGCAATCAACGCGTGAAATGTGGTCAGCGTGGCAGCCATTTTATTTTTGACTTCACTGATAGTAGCTCCCGGCTTGAGAAGAATATATGTATACGCATTCAGGTTTCCCCAACTGTCTTCCCGCTCGAATGTTTCCCAGGAGACCAGGGCATCGAATTTTAAATGGGAATTGGTTGGCACATCATCGATAACTGCAGTTATTTCCAATGAAAACCCTTGTCCAAACTCCACAATGCGTCCAAGAGGATCCTGGTCGCCAAAGAGCTTCTTCGCAAACGTTTTTGTCAGTACAATCTTATCAGGCCAGTCCAGGGCCCGTTCATTTCCCTGGAGAAATTCATAAGTAAGGATCCGGAGAAAGTTGCTATCGGCCGCCAGCGTTACAGCATCATTGTAAAGTTCACTGTCAATATGGAAGATGGGCTTATCCTCAAACATAAACCGGAAGGAGTTTTCTACTTCGGGAATATCTTCTACCAACGTTTGTCCGATGGGCAAGGGTGTGACGGCATAATGAGTAACGTGATCCTGAAAGTTGACCCTGGAGGTAATCCTGTAAATTCGATCGTGGTTGACGTGGAATTGATCGAAGGTAATTTCATTGACGATGAAGGCAGTCAGTAGCAACGCAAAGGCCAGACAGATAGAGAGCCCCGTGATTTTGACCGCGAAAATCAGTTTATTTTTTCTTGCATTTCGAATTGTTATCTTGAAATTCAAACTCCACAATGCTCCCAGACTACCCGGACCGTACCCATTTTCTGCTCTCTTCATATTTGACCACCTGAAAAACCGCAACACATCCCACAAATATTTTAAGGCAGCAGATCGTTTACCCTCATTTTCCAGGCGCTCGAAATACAATTCATGGACATCGCCCTGAATTTCTTCCAGCAGATCAGGATTGCAGTACCATTCCAAAAATCGATCAAGCCATTTGGGTGGTTGATTTGTCATATGGGCTTTAAGGAAAAATTTGGTACGCGCTTGTAGAGTTGAAGTTTAAGTCTCATAGCCTCCGCCAATACCTTTCGTCCACTCGCCGTCAGGACAAAATAGCGTTTTCTCCGTCCGCCCCTTTCCTGGGTGGCACCTCCCATTTTTGATTTCAGGTATCCTTTTCGTTCCAGGCGTTTCAACACTTCGTGAACAGCGCTGATGTTAGCACTTCTGCCGGTTTCAGCAATAATGTCCAGCATGACCGAAACGCCGTAGGCTTGGTCTGAAAGCGAAGCGACTGAGAGCAAGACGAGCTCTTCAAATTCGCCCAAGTAATTTCCTCTGGTTGTCATATTTGTTATACAAATATAAATATAATGGATATAGTACGGGTTTGTATAAGAAATAGTTAAGAATACTGCGGTGGAGGCCTTCTCTAAATTTCAATGTCAAAGGATTGAACTGGAAATCAAAGGTCAACGCGTCGAGTGCTATCGACCTCCAAAATCAAATCAGCCCCATACGCCATCGCCGGTGTTTGATACCCTGGCTTGAAATTTCCATTTAGAATCTTTTCAGCAATCAGCACGGCGGTCTTCGCGGTGAGGGAATACCCACTGACAGTTTCCAGCCGGCTGATGCATTCTTTTCCCGTGTTATCCCAAACCTTTCCCCAAAGAAAACTTCGTCCACTCTCTCTTTTTTCATCGCTGGGACCGGCTGGTTTTTTATCAATTTCTCTAAGCATATAATTTTTCACCCACCGCATGCGCAGGAGCCAATTGATGTAGTTACTTATTTTAGCACTACTGATCATTTTATCCGTGGCACCCGTGTAAACTTCGATATTAGGAATCCTGGTACTTCTCCAGGCCGTTGATATATCACCCCAGGGAATGCAAAGCGCTTTCGTTTTAAATGAGCCAAAATCAATCTCCAGTATTTTTTCACCCATCGCAATGCGCGTGAGCTTTCCATCTTTGCGAATAAGTCCACCATCACCTAATCCTTCTGTCATGCTTTTGGAAGTGCCGCGTGAAAGTCCCCCCTTGGACATGGTGAAAGCCAGTTGTAAATGGGTGGCTGACGGCAAGCGATTTTTCAAATGAAGGGCCAGACAATCGGAGGGTACGACATCAAAGCCGGTGCCAGGCATGATGGTAATGCCAAGGTCCTTTGCTTGCTTATCAAGCAGGGGCAATGATTCAAAAACCAGGTACTCACCGGTAATGTCGGTATAGTGTGTTTTCGTAGCCAGACACGCCTCACTCATAGTCTTGGCGGTGTACCGAAAAGGACCTCCACAATGGATGACGAGGGCTGCCGGAGCAAGTAATTTCTTAAGGCCGGCTACATCCTGGCTATCAACCACCGTGTAGGGGTAACCGGTTTGGTCACTCTGTTTTTTGAGTTGCTCTTCATTACGCCCGGCGAGCTTTACTTCGAGATTTTTGCTACGGCATAGCTGCACGATAAGTTTGCCTGTGTAGCCATAGGAACCATACACGACAATCAAGGAAGAGTTTTTCAAGGAGGATTATTTAACGCGTTCGACTTGTGTAATAAAATACTTAGTCTCACCTCGCCACGGGAATTGCGCATACCGCTTTTTAAAATGCAGATTGACCCGCTCTCCGCTCAACGCTACTTCTTGCAAGGCTTTTATAACTTCTTTCTCGTTGCTCTCTACTGAAAAATCGAATGATTCAGCGATGGGACTCGTGCCTTTGAGCGCACCAAAGGTTTCCAGGTTAAGTTTCCCTTCATAAGTTTTGAAGAGCACACCTTTTTCGCTGATGCGAAGGACCTTACCGGCCATAAGACCTGTTTCAAACGTGGCCCAATACAGCACGGAGAAGATGATGATCCCCAGTATTAGTGCAACTGCCAGTATCTTTTTCAAAAGACTGGTCGTTTTCCGTTTTATTTTTTGTCCGAACGATTCGTTTTCCATCCGTCAGGCCAGTTAGTGGAGAGCAATTTAGCGTTTCTTCGACTAACATAGAAGTAAAGGGCTCCGGCGATCAGCAGCAGCGAAATAAGTTGAGAAATGGATAAATAGTTGGGGATCACAAACCCCCGTTCAAGGTCTCCACGGAAGATTTCCAGCACGCCCCGGCCGGCAGCGTATGCCATGAGGTAGAACAAAAATAACTGACCATCAAATTGCTTTCGATTCTTAAGCCATAGCAAAATGATCAGGATGAGAAAGATCCATGTGGATTCATACAACTGGGTTGGGTGAAGGGGTGTGTTCAGCGGCTCGGCCTGGCAGACTGGACTTGTGAACACAATTCCAAAGATGCTGTCGGTTGGGTTTCCATAACAACAGCCCGCCATAAAGCAACCGATTCGTCCAAAGCCATGTAGAATGCAGGTAACGATCGCCATAATATCCAGCATGGGCCACAAAGGAATTTTATGCTGTTTGAAAAACCAGAGCATGATGGGGATGCAGGTAAGCAATGAGCCGTAGAAAACAAAGCCGCTTCCGGATACAAGCCTCTGAGGATGGGAAAGGTAAAGCGAGGGGTCTTCAAAAATTAAAAAAAGTTTTCCTCCCACGATACCCCCGGTTACCAGCAAAAGGAAAAGTGTGTTCGATTGATCGAACGTAAGGCCGAATTGTTTTTTGCCTTGCCACGCCATGTAGATTACCCCCGACACAGCCCCTACCGCAATGCAGAAACCATAGGTGTAGATCGTAAATGAACCAAACTCAAAGAGTACAGGATACATTAAAAGAATCTTAATCTATTACTGAAAATGCAGGAATTGAATTTGTCAAACCAACGAATGGAAGCATGTCCGGGCTAATAAAAATGCAGCCCCTTGTATTTAATTTTCAAATTTTCAAATCAACGAATTTCCCCAATTACCCTACACCGTCATAATCTCACCCTCTTTCCTCTTCATCAGCGCATCTATTTTGCCAATGTACTCATCTGTAAGTTTTTGGACGGTCTCTTCCGAATTCTTCAAATCATCTTCCGGTGCGCCCTTTATTTTTTTCAATGTCTCGTTCGTCTCTTTCCTCACACTTCGAATACTCACTTTGCCAAGTTCACATTCCTGATGCACCTGCTTCACCAACTGTTTTCTGCGCTCTTCGGTGAGCATTGGTATGTTGATGATCACTTGCTGCCCGTCATTTTGTGGTGTGAGGCCCAGGTTGGCGGCCATAATAGCTCTCTCAATTTCCTGGATCAGGCTTTTTTCCCAAGGCTTTATAAATAACGTGCGGGCATCCGGAGAGGTGATGGAGGACACCTGGTTCAGCGGACTCGTGGCGCCGTAGTATGGCACCTGGATGCCATCCAGCATGGAGGGGTTTGCTTTGCCAGCGCGGATTTTGGTTAGCTCGTGCCCCACATGACCCAATGCCTTGGTCATTTGCTCGCGAGCATCCTCAATATAAAGTTCAATTTCTTCCATAGTAGTAGAAGTTTGTAAGTGTTAAAGTGTTTACGTTTAATACGTAAAAAACGTAAACACTTTAACGCATGTACACCTAGACAAGCAGAGAATGATAACTCAAAACAAAAATCAACTTACATACTTTCAAAAATCCTAACTAATCAACGTTCCTGCCTCCTCGCCCTTCACGACTTTCAGTAAATTCCCTTCCTTATTCATATCGAAAACGATAATCGGAAGTTTGTTCTCCATGCACAAGGTAAAGGCAGTCATATCCATGATGTTCAGGTTTTTTTCATACGCCTCCTGAAAGGTAAGTTTGGTATAGCGCATAGCTTCCGGAAATTTCTCCGGGTCTTTTGTATACACGCCATCCACGCGTGTGCCTTTCAGTACAACATTTGCCTGGATTTCAATGGCGCGCAGGCTGGCGGTTGAGTCGGTCGTGAAGTACGGGTTGCCAATACCGGCACCAAAAATCACGATTCTCCCTTTCTCCAGGTGCCGGATAGCCCTGCGCCGGATGAAAGGCTCGCAGACTTGCTCCATTTTTATTCCGGACATAAGCCGCGTATACAAGCCATGCCGCTCGAGTGCACTTTGCAAGGCCATCGCGTTTATTACTGTACCCAGCATTCCCATGTAGTCGCCCTGCACGCGATCGATGCCAAGGGCTTCGGCCTGCCCGCCCCTGAAAATATTGCCACCTCCAATCACAATAGCGAGCTCCACATTCATTTCTTTTATTGCCTTAATCTCTTTAGAATACTGCTCCAGGACCTCGTGGTCGATGCTAGTGGTTTTGGATTTGCCCATCAGGGCCTCACCGCTGAGTTTGAGAACGAGGCGTTTGTATTTCATGGTCGGGGTATATGCAGAACTAAATCCCGCAAATATGTTCAGGATTTTCCTGAATGAAAAGCGCTTAAGAATCGCTCGTGGTCTGGTTCGGCCAATCCTGATTACAGCGTACTACGGAGCTTGCGCGACACTATGGTGGTGTAAGTAGTTAATTAATAAGGAATTAGATCAGTGTCTATGTTGCCTAAGTAACAAGCGGAGTAGTATCTTTATGGTTAAATCGATTGTTTTATGGTGGAATCCGTCACTGCTGGCCACACGGCTATTCAGCTTGAAGAGAAATATGGTGCACACAACTATCACCCGCTGCCGGTAGTGTTGTGCAAAGGTGAAGGCGTGTTTTTGTGGGACGTGGACGGAAAGCGCTACTATGATTTTCTTTCTGCATACAGCGCCGTCAATCAAGGTCACTGTCACCCGCGTATCATCCGTGCACTAACCGAGCAAGCCAAAGAACTGACGCTTACTTCTCGTGCATTTTACAATGACAAACTGGGACTGGCTGAAAAATATGTCTGCGAAACATTTGGCTACCAGAAGGTGCTGTTTATGAACAGTGGAGCAGAAGCCAACGAGACAGCCATTAAACTGGCGCGCAAATGGGGCTATACAAAAAAAGGAATTCCTGAGAATCAGGCGGTAATTGTTGCCGTAAAGAAAAACTTTCACGGAAGAACAACGACGATCATTTCTGCCTCGACAGACCCCGCGGCGAAAAATGGATTCGGCCCGCTGATGCCAGGATTTGAAATTGTTGACTATGATGACGTGGCGGTGTTGGAAAAGACCCTTGCCAATAGGAACGTATGCGGGTTGTGGATTGAGCCGATCCAGGGTGAGGCAGGGGTGTATGTACCTCATGATGGCTATCTGAAAGCCGCAGAAAAGATCTGTAGCGAGAATAATGTACTGCTGATGATGGATGAAATCCAGACAGGGATTGCGCGTACAGGCAAAATGCTTGCATCTGACCATGAGAATGTAAAACCTGATTTGCTCATTCTTGGCAAAGCATTAAGTGGAGGAGTTTTACCCGTTTCTTGTGTTCTGGCCAGTGATGAAATCATGCTGGTGATAAAGCCGGGCGAACACGGCTCCACTTTCGGCGGCAATCCCCTTGCGGCGGCAGTGGTGATGGAAGCCCTTCAGGTTGTAAAAGATGAACAACTGGCTGAGAATGCCGCGCGGCTTGGAAACATTTTCCGTGATCGGATGAATGCACTGACAAAGAAATCTGGCTTAATCAAACTGGTGCGCGGCAAGGGTCTTTTG
>JANXYC010000303.1 GCA_025350305.1 Cyclobacteriaceae bacterium
AACCGCCTCTTTGGCCCCCACATAATCATCGACGATTACTTTGCTAGTGTTAGGATTGTTATATATCCGGTCATAAAACACAATGGGAACGCCCCTGGAAATAATTGATTCAATGTGATCAAAGTTCTTTGTTTCACGTGATAGCGAGATCAGCATACCATCCACCCGACTGTTGAAAAGGGCTTTTATGTCTGTTTTTTCCCGTTCGTACGATTCGTTGGATTGCGCCAGTATGACGCTGTACCCTGCTTGATAGGCAACATCTTCAATACCGCTAATGACTGTAGAAAAAAAGAAGTGCACCAATTCGGGAATAATGACTCCAATAGTATTCGTTTTTTTCTGCCGAAGGTTTAACGCAACGATGTTAGGCTGATAGTTTAGCTTCTCTGCAAGGGCATGGACTGCTTTTTTCGTATCAGAACTGATATCCGGATGATCTTTAAGGGCTCGAGATACAGTGGAAGGTGAGATACCTAGCTCGCGCGCGATGTCCTTGATGGTAACTTGATTGAATTTCATTGTCTTTAACCCTTTCAGATTGATTTGAGACCTTTTAATAAATTTCGTAGATTACGCAAACGATTGCGATTTCGATTCCATTAAAAATAGATGAATTAAATGTGAAAAGCCCGTTGATTAATCTTTTTTTCACGGTAATATTGGTTCAAATATATCTGTAAAATAGTTCTTTAAACACGTTAAACCCAATTAGTAAACCCAAACTAAACCTGTATGACAAAACTTTACTTGCTAGTCAAAAGGGTTCTGCCAGTATTATTTCTAGTGTCATGTTATTCCATGGCACTGGCACAAGGCAGGACTGTTTCCGGCAGGGTGACATCAGCAGATGATGCGTCATCCGTCCCGGGAGTTAACATCCTCGAGAAAGGCACCAGCAATGGTACTGTCACCGATGCGGATGGTAATTTTCGAATCAGCGTAGGCGACAATGCCACGCTCGTATTCTCTTTTGTGGGTTATGCTACCCAGGAAGTTGCGGTGGGTACTCAATCAACAGTAAATGTCAGTCTCTTATCAGATGTGACGGCTCTTTCGGAGGTTGTGGTAGTCGGTTACGGATCTCAGGAGAAGAAGGAAATCACAAGTGCTGTGGTGTCGATGAAGGCTGAAAGTTTTAATCGGGGTGCAATACAAGACCCTTCTCAATTGATTCAGGGAAAAGTAGCTGGTGTAAGTATTACCAGGGCAGGCAGTGATCCAAACGAACCTTTTACAGTGCGGATGAGAGGTCTTACAACAGCAGGCGCCAATCAGCAGCCGCTCTTTGTTATTGATGGTGTGATCGGTGCTTCTATGGCTAACGTTGATCCCAATGATATTGCATCAATCGACGTGTTGAAAGACGGATCGGCTGCTGCAATTTATGGTACGCAGGGCTCAAGCGGTGTAATCCTGGTTACCACAAAGAAAGGTAAGGCAGGTAAGACGGTCGTGGATTTCAATTCATATATCGCGACTGATAATGTTGCAAAGCGAGTTTCAGTGATGGATCGTGCCGGGTACCTTGGTGTTGGAGGAACGGACTTAGGTTCCAGTACTGATTGGTTGAAGCAGGTGACTCAAAGTGGTACAACGGTGGTGAATAATTTGGGCTTAAGCGGTGGTGCGGGAAATACAACTTACCGATTTTCATTGAATGTTCGTGATGTACAAGGTATTTTGAAGAATAGTGGGTTTGATCAAATAAACGGTCGTTTTTCCTTGCAGCAGACTGCGTTTAAGGGTAAAGTAAGATTCAGCCTGGATGCGTCTTCAACCACTCGCAAGACAAATTACTCCTTCCAGGAAGCACTACGCTATTCCTCTGTTTACAATCCGACAGCACCGATTCTTGATCCATCAGGAATCAATAGTGTGACCGGTGGCCCATATTACGAAGCCTCCCTGTTTGATAACTTCAACCCGGTGGCTATCATTAATCAAAATACGAATGATGGAAAAAAGACCACAATCAATGTAAATGCAAAATTGGATATTGACCTTCTTCCGGGATTAACCGGAACAATGACATACGCCATCCAAAGAGAGAACGAAATCACTGGTCAATTTTATTCGAAGAATTCATATTTCCGCGGCTTTAACAGAACCGGTTTAGCGAACAGAAACACGAATGTTGCGAGTAAGGATATCTTAGAAATGTATCTTTCTTATAGCAAGCAATTCAATGAACTCAATTTGGCACTGACAGGTGGTTATTCGTATCAGCAAAAGGCTTCAGAGGGCTTTGGTGTTTCAACAGGTCATTTTTTGACTGATGCGCTTGGTTACAACAATCTTGCCGCCTCCCAAGACCTGCAGAATAAATTAACAAACTTGAACTCGTATGCCAGTCCTGACCAAAAGTTAATTGGATTTTTTGCCAGGGCCAATGTTAACTACAGGGAAACCTACCTCTTATCAGCTTCTTACAGACGGGAAGGAAGTTCAGGCTTTGGTTTAGGAAACAAATGGGGAAATTTTGGTGCCGTGAGTGGTGCTGTGATACTTTCCAAACTGTTTGATATTCCTGCCGTAAGCAGCCTGAAATTAAGAGCAGGTTGGGGCCTAACGGGTGCCTTACCGCCTACCTATGGTTTATCGCAAACGCAATTTATTCAGAGCGGGAGTTACGGATACAGCGGAGGATCCCTTATTCCAGTAGTGAATACCACGATTGCGCCCAATCCAGACTTGAAATGGGAGCAAAAGCAGGAAATCAATGTAGGTCTTGACTTTGGGTTTATGGAAAATCGCCTGACAGGTTCCTTTGATGTGTACCAGAGAAATGCGAAGGATTTCATTCTTCTCCGACCCATTGATGCATCCCAAAACGTAGCTGGGCAGCAAAATAGGAATATTGGTGAAATAAAATCAAATGGCGTCGAGTTAGCATTGAGTTATGCCGCTATTCAAAAATCTGATTTTACCTGGACCACGACATTGGTTGCATCACACGTGAAGTCTGTTTTAGTAAAACTCTATAATGGCACTGAAACCGCTGTGGGTCTTCCTGAAAATGGATCTTCATTGGGTGCGCCAGGTCAAAACAGCACCTATACCATTAATAATATTGCCGGCCAGCAGGTGGGCACCATGTATGGTCCTACCTTTCAAGGGGTAGATGCAAGCGGAAACCCCATCCTGAGTGCTACGAACGGTATTATTGGACATGGTCTGCCAACATTAGATTTAGGCTGGACGAACAACTTCACCTATGGAAACTTTGACTTCAACTTCTTTTTAAGAGGAACATTTGGACATAACATTATCAATTCTTACCGTGCGTTCTATGAGCCGGTAATTCCTGGACAGATTTCTTCTTACAACCGCGTTCAAACGAAGTATTTTGACCCTAACTTGAAGAATGCACAGTTCTCAAGCTTATATGTTGAAAAAGGCGATTTTGTGAAGCTGGATAATGCCACCATTGGGTATAACTTCAAAATGAATGCCGGCTCAACGATTTCTAAACTACGAGTATATATTGGTGGAAATAACCTTTTTGTTATCACGGGCTACACGGGTACCGATCCTGAAGCAAGATTGGTTGACGGAGGCCAAAGCGATAATGGCAATACTGTAGCAGGTGCAGGAAACCCACTGGCTCCTGGTATCGACCGAAGAAGCAACTATTTCCGCGCCAGAACGGTTACTTTAGGTGTAAACCTTTCATTCTAACACATGATGAACTCTATTAAAACAATACAAACAATGAAAAGATTAAGATTATTGCCGATGATTCTGCTTACCGGTGGATTGATCGCGGTAAGTTGTACCAATCTTGACGAGAATTTGAAGGATACCTTGGTTCCAGCTAACTTCCCGAAAAGCAGTGGTGAGATTGACGCCCTGTTAGTTGCTCCGTATAATAATTTGTACAACAACTATAGCCACAATGGATTTTTCACGTTGAGCGAAGTAACGACGGATGAAGCGATGATCCCTCAGCGAGGTGGTGACTGGTATGATGGCGGACAGCCGCAGGCGCTGCATTCACATTTCCAAACTACATCTATAGCGAAGCCAGAAGGTTTTGATGCATTTCTAAATACATGGAACAATGCATTTGGTGCTATTAGTGCTTGTAACCGATTGATTGTAACGCCCGGAATTGCAGAATCTCCAGCAAAAGTTGCCGAGCTAAAAGTTCTGCGTGCATGGTACTATTACTATTTGATGGACATGTATGGTAATGTCCCGCTATCAACTAAGCTGGGTGAAACCCTTGGGCAGAAGACTTCTGCTGACATGTATGCGTTCATTGATGGGGAATTAACAACGAATGTTCCGTTGCTTACCAAGAATACCAATTACGGCAGGTTGACCTATTGGGCCGGAAAAGCAATTCAAGGTAAATTATACCTGAATGCATTAACTTATACAGGGACGGCTCAGTATGATAAAGCAATTCTTGCTCTGGATGAGATCATCAATTCCGGCAAGTTTGGTTTGGAGCCCAAGTATTTTGACGTTTTTTCTGCCACCAACAACGGATCGAAAGAACACATCTGGGCAATACCATTTGATTTTGCCTTTGTTCAGGGTTTCAATCTTCCTCAAATGACACTTCATTATGGAAGCCAGGCTACCTATAAGCTTCAGCAGCAACCCTGGAATGGCTATTGTTCTCTTGAAGAGTTCTACAACAGCTACAGCAATAATGACAACCGTAAGAAAAATAACTTTATCGTGGGTCAGCAGTATGCAGCAGATGGTGTAACAAAAATTACGGATGATAGTTATGAGAAAATTCAGGTAACAGGTGACGTCAATAATACGATTGATCCTGATGGCGCTCCTTTGAACTTCACCCCACAAGTCAATGAGTTCCTTCCTAACGCGCTCCGCCAGTCAGGTGCTCGTTTGGGTAAATTTGAATTTGCCATTGGATCTACTCCTAATTTGAACAACGATTTCCCGGTCTTCCGTTACGGAGGCGTACTTCTTGATAGGGCTGAATGTTTGTTCAGGCAAAATGATTTCGCTAATGCGACAGGAATTGCGTTAGTGAATCAATTAGCGACGCGCAATGGTGTGGTGTATGCAGGCGCTACAGCGGATGATTTTCTCGCAGAAAGAGGTCGTGAGTTAATGACCGAGGCCTGGAGACGTAATGATTTGATCCGTTTTGGGAAATATGGAAAGGTATGGTTTGGAAAGCCTAATACTGATCCAGGTGATAATCACTTAAATATTTTCCCGGTGCCTCTTGCACAGATTACTGCAACGGCCGGAACATCTGCTCCTCTTAAACAAAATCCTGGTTATTAAATAGGATTCTATTTTCCAAAGAAATAAGCCCCGGATATATCTAGGGCTTATTTTTTTTGTGATTACCCAGCATTAGTAGTCCTTTGCATTCATGATTTCCTTTATAAGGCGTGGCTTTATTTTACTGAGTGCGGTTGCCCTGAGCGCCTGTAGTTTGTCGAAGGAAAAGTCATTACCCCCGTTTGCGCTATTTACATTGTTACCGGAATCTTCGACAGGGATAACATTTTTAAATGCACTCGTTTATTCGGAAGAATTTAATGTTTATACCTATCGAAGTTTTTACAATGGCGCAGGCGTGGGTCTGGGGGATATTAATAATGATGGCCTGATTGATATCTTTTTTTGTGGAAACCAGGTTTCAAACAGATTATATCTAAATCAAGGCGGTTTTAGGTTCAAAGATATTACCGAAACCTCCGGGTTGACATCGGTTGGAATATGGTCTACCGGAGTGAGCATGGTTGATGTCAATGGCGACGGGTGGCTGGATATTTATGTTTGCAAATCAGGAAATCCCGCTGGGCAAAGGAGAAGTAACGAGTTATTTATTAACAACCATGATCTGACCTTTTCCGAACAGGCATCAGCGTTTGGAATAAATGATAAAGGGCTTTCAACACATGCCGTATTTTTTGACTTCGATAAGGATGGTGATCTCGACTGTTACTTGCTAAACAACTCATTTCGCTCGGTTGGGAACTATGACTTGCGAAAGAACCAGCGCCAAATCAGGGATACACTTGGTGGCAATAAATTCTACAGAAATGATGACAATCATTTTAAGGACATCAGCAAAGAAGCGGGCATCTATAGCAGTTCAATTGGATTCGGATTAGGTGTTACCGTTGGAGATGTGAACAAGGACGGATGGGAAGACATTTATGTTTCCAATGATTTCTTTGAGCGCGATTATTTGTACATCAATGATAAGCACGGAAAATTTTCAGAAGTCCTCGAGGAACAGATAAAGGAAATTAGCCTCGGATCAATGGGGGCCGATATGGCCGACATAAATAATGATGGCTACCCCGAAATTTTTGTTACTGAAATGTTGCCGGAATTGGAAGGCCGTATTAAAACGAAAGCAACCTTTGAAAATTGGGAAAAGTATAAACTAAACGTGGCGAGCGGCTATCATTATCAGTTCCCAAGAAATGTTCTTCAACTGAACAATGGAGATGGAACATTTAGTGAGATCGGTAGGTTGGCGGGTGTATCGGCTACGGATTGGAGCTGGGGCGCCCTCATTGCGGACTTAAATAATGATGGACAAAAGGACCTGTTTGTAGCAAATGGCATATTTAAAGATCTTCTCGATCAGGACTATATAAATTTCATGGCAGACCCTAACACCGTTCGTGAAATTCTTCAACGGGATAAGAAAGTAATCAAACGATTGGTTGACTCGATTCCATCCGAAGCTCTGTCCAATTATGCATTTGAGAATCAGGGTAACCTCAGCTTTATAAATAAAGCATCAAACTGGGGATTGGATAAGCCAGGCTTTTCAAATGGCTCCGCTTATGGCGATCTGGATAACGATGGTGACCTTGATCTTGTGGTGAACAATGTAAACATGTCGCCTTTTATCTATCGGAATAATTCGGATACCCTGCTTTCTAAGAATCACTTTCTTAAATTTATTCTGGATGGAATGGATGCCAATCGGTTCGCGTTAGGCACGCAGATTACAATAAAACATCAGGGACAAACTTATTACCAGGAACTTGCTCCCATGCGAGGCTTTCAATCGACCGTTGACACACGTTTAAATTTTGGCCTGGGACCCGTTGCAACTGTTGATTCGATAATCATCAAATGGCCAAACCAAAACATTACCCTTTTGAAAAACGTACCAACTGATCAAATTCTCACACTGCATCAACGTGATGGCAAGAAGTTGGATATTGCTGGAAACATAAAAAAAAATCGGCCTACAGTTCTCAAAAATATGACCGCATCATCGGGCCTTCGGTATCGTCACCAGGAGAACGAGTTTGTTGATTTTGACCGTGACCGGTTGCTGTACCACATGTTGAGTTCGGAGGGTCCCCGGATAAGTGTTGGCGATGTAAATGGAGACAAGCGGGATGACTTTTACATTGGAGGAGCCAG
>JANXYC010000017.1 GCA_025350305.1 Cyclobacteriaceae bacterium
ATTTTCAGGGGGCGCTCAATGATTTCTCCAAAGCGATTGCCCTGAATGAAAAAAATGATAAAGCCTGGGTTTGCCGCGGTAACATCATGTCGAAGTTAAACCGGTGGACAGAAGCAATCGAAGACTACTCCGTTGCTATTACGCTCAATTCGGAATATGGATTAGCATATTACAACCGTTCAATTGCGTATCAAGGCACTGGCAAAATGAAGGAGGCTTGCACGGATTTAAGAAAATCTGAAAAATCAGGTGTTATAGTGAGTGGGAAAGTCAAAGAAAAAATTTGTAAGTGAGCAATTCAAGTCCATGTCTACCCACCGCTGCATCCCACAATTCAAATTATTTCGTTAGATTTATAGGGTGCTTGCCTGCTCAAAAACGATGGCAATATCCCGAAAAAAATTCTTAGCGCTTTCCCTTGCAAGCCTGAGCCTTACTGCTTCGGCAGGCGCTGTCTGGGCGGCGGTCACGCGTCAAAAAAAAAGGTAAACAAAAAACCACAACGACTATGCATTCCTGCCAATGGAACCCCAAATTGTTTTTGGAAAACAAAGAGAGGCACTTGACATTATGAAGCAATGGGGGGCGGAGAAATTCCGATCATCCCATTTCAAGGTTTCCACCAATCGCGTTATGACGGGATTGGTGGGTGAATCAGCTTCGCATGTTATCGATGAATATGTTTTTGAAACGCCTGCTGATTTTGAAAAAGCCCTGTCGGACATGTCGCAGCCTCAGTTCAAACCATTCGCTGAGGCCATTGCGCCATACGTTGTGCCGGGTAGTCAGGAGTGGAAGATCTTTAAGATTGTCTCCTGAAGGTATTTATTTAGACGAGATCCGGCCGTAACCGGATGAAGACGGGCTCGCGAAACATCTTGTCCGGAGTTAGTTGAGCGTAACCTATCTCAGCGATCAGCGTTGGTTCAATCCATGCGGTAACTTTTTCATCTACAGTTTTCCCACCCTTCAGCGAAGGCTTCTTTACTTCTTTCTGCTTTTTGATCTCACGCAAAATTTCTTTCATCAACTCATCATTAAAACCGGTGCCTACCTTTCCACGATAATAGAGCGCTCCATCCACTTTCTCAGCAATCTGCAGGGCACCGAAGCTTTGACTACGATTACCTTTTCCAGGTGTGTAACCTACAATCACGCATTCAGTCGTCTGACGTACTTTTATTTTTAGCCACAGGTCGCTGCGCCTGCCCGGGAGATACTTTCCATCTTTCTTCTTGGCCATGATACCTTCCAATGCATGCTCCCGTGCTGCCTCAAAAAGTGAACTGCCATCCTCCATCGTTTCACTGACCCGGTACGGTGTGTCGGGACGAACGGCATCCCTAAGCCATTCCTTACGCTTCAGCAAGGATTCACTAACCAACGCACGTCCATCCAGATACAGACAATCAAAAATGTAACAGTACACAGGGTTAGTTTTGCTAAGTTTTTGAATATTGGTTTCTCCCGTACTCATCAGTCGATTGATGACCTTCCTAAATTCGGGGCGACCGCTTTTATCCAGGCAAACGATCTCCACATCAAACAGCCCGCAGTTGGCGCGAAATGCTTTATCGGCGACCATCAATTCAGGAAACTGCTTTGTTATATCATTATGATTGCGGCTGCGAATTCGAAGTTGGCCATCTTCCAGCGAGACAAGCGCCCGGATACCGTCCCACTTCACTTCATAAACATAGTCCTTGCTCGTGGGTACCACCTCGCTGAGGTCCGACAACATCGGTTCGATCATATCATTCAAATAATTTATTTGTGGTGTGTCCACACGTTCCAGCAGCCATTCCTTTTGTTTGATCTTATAGATACGATATTCACCATTTACTTCCTTGCTGCTGAGTCTAAAGTAAAAGCCATCCTTCTTATCCTTTGTGATCTGATATTTACCCAGCGCATAAATCCACATATCACCGCCCCCATATTGTCCTTTCGGAATTTTGCCGTCAAATGTCAGATATTTCATGGGGTGATCTTCGGTCTGTACCGCCAACCGCTTCACACCAGGATGCGGAGGCAATCCGCGTGGTACGGCCCACGATTTCAAAACTCCATCTTGTTCCAACCGAAGATCATAATGTAGATGGGAAGCATGATGGCGGTGAACAACAAAATTACTTCCACCGCCTTCGATTATTCTCGCTTCAGGTTCCGATGTTTTTTCAAAATCGCGTTTCTTGGAATAAGTCTCCAACTGATCGGGCGTTTTCCTTTTTTTGTTGATTGGCAATTCCTTTGGAATAATTTTTTTACGGTGGGTATGCACTTCAACCGCATAGGCTCCAATTCCCTCCCATGCATCTCCATCTGTCAAAACTTTGTCGAGTGCCGTGTGTATGTTGTGCTCGGACGGACTCTTCAGCGTGCTCAATTCATCCCACGTTAAGGGCATAGATACAGGTGCACCTACCCTGCCGCGCAAACTGTAGGGTGAAACAATGCTTTGACCTGAGCGAATACGATAAATATCAATCAGCACCCGGCCCTTGCGAGCTTCTTTTTTGATGTGTAGCGTAGTGTCATTGGGATGGCGATCAACGAAGGGTTGTGCGATCAACTGTGATGCTTCAAAAACCGTGTGAAAGTCCCACGTGGGTTCCAGGGGACAGCATATATGAATTCCTTTCCCGCCGGTGGTCTTGGCAAAGGCCGTGTATCCTAATGCTTCTATCGACTCTTTTAAACCCAGCGCTATGGGTACTACCTTTTTGAAATCATACCCTTCCGGAGGATCCAGGTCAAATACCATATAATCCGGCCTATCAAAATTTGGTTTGCGACTGTGGAGTTGATGAAGTTCGAGTGAGGCAAGATTGGCCAGCCACACCAGCGTAGCCGGCTCTGTAGCAATAATGTAGTCCTTCTTTTCTTCCTTGCCGAGTTTTGCAAACTCAATCCAGTCAGGTGCCCACTCCGGCCGATTTTTTTGATAGAACATTTCTCCATGAATGCCATCTGGAAAACGGATCAAGGTCAGTGCCCTGCCTTTGACATGATTGAGGAGTGTCGGGGCAATCTTTAAGTAGTACTCAATAATCTCTGCTTTCAGAATGTTGTCTTCCGGAAAAAGAACTTTATCCAGATTCGATAGTTCGACTTTTCGTTTCCCGATGGTGACCCACTGTGATTTCTTCTTAGCCATGTAGAATTATTCCACCGAATGGGGCATTTTATTTTTCAAGAAGATCATTCCAATCAGAAAACAAAGGGAGGCCACACCTATCGGATACCACAACCCTGCGAGCGGATCGCCCGAAGGATTGGAAGCTGTTTTACTTAGCTCAAACATGGATGTGGCCAGAAGTGGGGTCAATCCTCCGAAAATTCCATTGCCAACATGGTAAGGCAATGACATGGACGTGTAGCGTATCCGGGTGGGAAATAGCTCCACTAGGAAAGCGGCGATGGGGCCATAAGCCATTGTCACAAACAGCACTTGAATTAATACCAACATCACCATCATCCAGAAATTCTGTTGTGAGAGTTTTACCTCCCGTTTATCACCGCTGATGGTTCCATTTGCATTTTGTTTACTAGTCTCGATGAGTTGCGTACCATCATCAAAAAAATGTTGAGCGGTAATGGTCACATTGGCTCTGCCAGATGCCGTTGACCGAGCAATGTTTTTAACCTCCGGAATTTCTATTTTTTGGGAAAGGTCACTCAGGTTGAACATTTGCCGGTAGATAGGTCGGAAGAAAAGTACCGCTAGCAGAAGTCCGGCCATCATGATGTACTTACGGCCGATGGTATCGGAAAGTTTTCCAAAAAAAATAAACAATGGAGTACCCAGCACAAGCGCTATCGCAACGATGGTGTACGACTGCACAAATTCAACACTGCACGTTCGCTGAATAAACGTGAGGGCATAAAATTGCCCCGTGTACCAAACCACACCTTGTCCCGCGGTAGCCCCAAAGAGGGCGAGCAAAACCAATTTCAAATTCTCCTTCTTGCCAAAACTTTCTTTAAGCGGGTTAGCAGAAGTTTTCCCTTCGGCTTTAATCCTGGCAAAGAGCGGCGATTCCTGCATCTTCAGTCGAATATAAATGGATATGCCTACGAGTATGGCTGACAACAGGAATGGAATTCTCCAGCCCCATTCCGAGAATGCATCCACTCCGATCGATTCTCTCACCACGAGGATCACACCCAATGACAGGAAAAGGCCGAGCGTGGCCGTTGTTTGAATAAAACTTGTATAGTAGCCGCGCCTGCCAATCGGCGCGTGCTCGGCAACATACGTAGCAGCGCCACCATACTCTCCACCCAGCGCCAATCCCTGAACAATGCGCAACAAAAGCACCAGGATGGGGGCGGCAACTCCGATCCTTTCATAACCAGGGACGAGCCCAATCGCGAAGGTGGACCCGCCCATGAGTATCAGCGTGACAAGAAAGGTATACTTTCTTCCAACCATGTCGCCCAGCCTTCCAAACACGATGGCTCCAAATGGACGCACCACAAAGCCAACTGCAAACGTGGCCAGCGTTGACAGAAAAGCAACGGTCGGATTTGATTGCGGAAAAAACTGCTCGGAGAGAATCGTCGCAAGGGTACCGAAAATGTAAAAGTCATACCACTCGATCAGTGTGCCTACCGATGAGGCTGTGATGACAAACCAAAGATTTTTTTTCTCAACCGAACCTTCGACTTTTTGCATGGGTATAAATTAGGAAAGGAAAGATAGTCTGATTGTGATTAAAAGAAAATCTCCTGCGCCATCCTGTACGTGTTGGCATGTGCCTCAATAATATCTCGAAAGTCGGGTGAATATCCTCCACCCATACTGGCAACCAACGGTATCTCATTTCTCTTCGCGGCTGTCAGTACAATGCGGTCGCGGCGCTTGCAGCCTTCACGTGTCACCCGTAGTCTACCCAGCTTATCGGTACCTAAAATATCCACACCCGATTGAAAGAAGATGAAGTCGGGTTGTACTTTTTCCAGGAGGTTTTCCAAATTTGTTTCAAGGGTTTTTAAATAAAATGCGTCATCCGTAAAGTCAGCCAGACCAATATCCAGATCCGAGTTTTCTTTATGCAGGGGATAGTTGTTTGCCCCATGCATCGAAAAGGTGAATACGCGAGGTTCATTTCTAAAGATTTGGGCCGTTCCATTTCCCTGGTGAACGTCAAGATCGACGACTAAAATCTGCTTGGTCAATTTTTCATGTAACAAATAATTGGCAGCCATAGCAATGTCATTGAGAAGACAAAAACCTTCCCCTTTGTAGGTGAAGGCATGATGCGTCCCACCGGCAATGTTCATCGCTACACCATTTTCAAGAGCATACCTGGCACACAGCAGCGTGCCGTGGCCAATGATCATTTCACGATTGACCAGTTCCTGAGTAAGTGGGAAGCCTGTCCGCCGGATCTCGGTAGGTTCCAGCGACAGGCTTTTTAGTTTATGCCAATAGCTTTCTTCATGGGAACATAAGATCCATTTTTCATCAATGGGTGTTGGCTTGAATATATTTTCCTCTTTAAGCGTTCCCTCGTATAACAATTGCTGGGGCAACACATCATACTTGCTCATCGGGAAACGATGGCTGGCCGGAAGGGAGAGAATATAGGATTCGGTCCATGCGACTTTTAGCATAGAAACATAGTTTGCGAGTAACGAATACTCATCTCCGAGATCTGCGGGAAACCTGAATAACCCATTCCCGAAGTCCCGAATAGCACTCTGATTGTCGATAACAATCCATGACCCACAGAAAATCGTAACGCTACTCGTGATACCAAAGCAATCAATGCTCGTTCTTCTCTCCGCCACCAGCATACCACGACTCCATGATCGTATGAAAATTATCGTGCAAGGTTGTCAGCGAAGCTCCGATTTCGGCATCACTTGCGCCGGCTGTTATCTGGTCGGCCAGCTTTCGGGCTCCCACTTTTAATTTTTCAAGTTGATCTTTTACCACATCGTTGTTCACTTTCTCAGGTAGTGTCGACCTCTGCCAGCGTTCTGCCTCGAGTGCCATCTCATCCGCCAGTCTTTTCACGGGAGCCACATTTGCCGAATCCTTGTAGGGATGAAATGCATCGGACATCACGTTGTGGAAAGAATCCAACTCAGGCCATTCATCGGATAATTCTTCTGCCGATGTCGTCTCCGATTTTTTTCCACAGGATGCGAGTAGCAGGACAATCAATACGATGTTCAGGTGTAGCAATGAAATTTTCATGTTTTGAGGTTTAGAATTTAAAAAAATACTGGTCAAGTGTAGTAACAAATTAATTTTGGAACGAGTATCTGTGAAATACGATGGCACTCCGCTGTATTTCCTGCCTACTGCCTACTTTTTTAAAGAATTATAACCAATATCCTTTTTCTAATAATGTTGCCAAATTAATCTGTCACTACCCACGTCATTGGTTTTTCTTTCTGTACTTTCTTCGCATTTTAAATCCATGAACCAATTTCTTCAAAAGGTCAAAGTAAAGTGTGACGTATAGAATAACGGTCATTGCCCATATTACGGCAAGATTAAAATAAAATGTGTCAAATATCTTTCCCATGAACTGTTTCGTTGGCACAAAAAAGTTTGCCTGGAAGTCAAAAATATTTTGTGGGTGATGGTCCTGGAAATAAATCGGGTAGAATTTTTGAACGAGTCGTCCGTTCCATTCCACGATCCTCGTCATTTCATCTGAGTTTTCCACCATGCTGATTACTCGCTTGTTCTCATACCGCAGACGCTGCCTTTCGAATTGTTCTCTTTTTTCTGGAGTGTCTGTCAGCCTGGTCACGAGTGCTTCGCGCTCTTGCTTGGCATTGCCAGAGCGTATCGCATAGTACTTCTTAAGGACAAAAAGAAATTCTTTTGTTTTTGCAGAAACGATGGAATCAAATTTTCCGGTTCTTAACCTTTCTACTTCTGGAAATTTCCGGACTCCTACGTTTTCCAGCTCATAGGTTATTTCGTTACGTAACAAATCAAGGGCCTTTACAACAGGCGTATAATTTTCATCACGCCAGTGTCGGCGCTCATTCAATACCTCGGCTAATTTCGATTCAAGTTTGGGAACCAGATAAACCCGCTTGTACTCCGCCACACTTTCTTTCTGATCAAATTCATAAAACTGCCGCTCAAATGGGTTGTCCTTGAATTGCGTGACCATAAAGGCTTCAAATGCCCAACGGGAAGTCATTAACTCACCCAGCACGGGAATTCCGTTTGGTTTGCCCACGGCTGGATTAAACTTATCAAAATTAACCACCACACCGCTCATGATGAGCTGGGGTATTACCAATACCGGAATGAGAATATAAATTGTAACAGCCGAGTCAAAGGCAGCAGAGATATTTAATCCCAGAAGATTGGCAAAGCATGAACACGAAAACAGGATCCACCAATAGCGCATTTCACTGAGCGGGATTTGAAGTATGGCGTTGCCCACGAAAATAAAGGTTATTGTTTGCACCGCTGAAATGAAAAAGAGAACAATCACCTTGGAAGTTAGGTAACTGCTGCGGCTCAGGTGCAGAAACCGTTCACGTTGAAGGATTTTTCTGTCGCGAAAAATCTCTTCGGCGCTTACAATAAGACCCACGAACAACGCCACGACCACGCTCATGAAAAAATAAACGGGAATATTAAAATTGTCATAAAACGTGTACTTCGGCACTTCCACACCAATGACATCATAGTATTTGACAAAATAGGCCATAAACAGCGCCAGCACGGGTGAAAGCGTAAGATTCACTAACATGTATTGAGTATTGGCTGCTTTTGACAAGACATCGCGCTGGATGAAGACAGCCAACTGCTTAAACCAATTGGGAATTTTCTGTGTCACCGGCAGCGGGTCCTTAACTTCCTCGATCCGGGATATTTTCATTTTTTGTTTAAAATACTGGTACCACTGACCTGGTGAGACCTTGCGCGTATTGGTAAATCTCCCAAACTCGTTCACCACGCGGGTCTCGATGATGTTAAATACTTGCTCCGGATTGATATTACCGCACTCGGGGCATTCACCGGGTGTTTTGGTGGCCGTATTCATGATCTCCTGGAAGTAGTTAACCGATTCCACCGGGTTGCCATAGTAAATCTGGAAACCACCTACATCCAATATGATGAGTGTATCAAACATTTTAAAAATATCAGACGATGGCTGATGGATCACGACAAAAATCATTTTTCCGCGCAGTGCAAGTTCTTTAAGTAAGTCCATGATGTTTTCTGAGTCACGGGAAGACAGGCCAGAAGTAGGTTCATCCACAAATAAGATGGCTGGTTCCCTCAATAGCTCTAATCCGATATTGAGCCGCTTTCGCTGACCTCCGCTGATCGTCTTTTCCAACGGTGACCCTACTTTCAAATCCCGTGTTTCCGAAAGTCCAAGACTGGTGAGCACCCGCTCAACACACTCGGTTATTTGCTCTGTTGAATAGTGGCCAAAGCAAAGTCGCGCAGCAAAATACAGATTTTCAAAAACCGTGAGGTCGTCCATCAACAAGTCATCCTGCGGTATAAAGCCGACGATCCCTTCTACTTTTTCCGGATGCTCATGAATGTCAATTCCATTGATGAGTACCCGACCGCTGGAAGGCTTCTCGGCCCCGTTTAGCACATTCAGTAAGGTTGATTTTCCTGATCCGCTTGCCCCCATGAGTCCAATCAGCTTACCACCCCTCTCCGACACGGTGACATTTTGAAGACCAGCCCGTCCACTTTTGAAGTGGAAAAAAATATGTTCGGCTATGAAACTAATTTCAGTATCTGATTCTTCAAAGAGAAATTTTCCAATGATATCACTATAATATATTGGCTCTATTTTGCTTCCGCGAATTGTGGAGCCGGTAGGAAACACATCTACTTTACGACTTTTGAGTTGCTGGCTATTAAGATAAAGAGATGTGATGCCAAGGTATTTAATGAAATAAGTTTCCACTTCCCCAAGCCGCAAGACGGCGATGAGGCCGGTAAGGTTTTTTGAAATGATCCGTGGGCCAGAATGACGGAGTTCTCCTGAACCCTCATCAATAATCAGGATATTCTTTAGGTTGAGTTCGTCACTGTCCTGACCGATGACGAACGTACGCATCGCCTGCAAATCTTTTAAAGGGATCTTTAGTGCCTCCCCGATATAAAAGATAAGATTCCCCTGACGCTCTGAAATTTGTCCATCGGCAAATACCAATTCAATGATTTTCACAACGAGGACAGCTTTTTGCTGCATCGTCAGGGCCTGATTGACCTTTTTGGATATCTGCATGATCTTCGCCCAGTCATCGACAAACTGGAGCGTTTCCTCATCCACGTTCCCAAGATCACTGACCCCTACTTTTCTATTGGCTTTGACAAACTCGTCAAAAAGGTTGAGGTAATACCGAATCGCCTCCTGGTTAAGGTGCAGCGACAAAAACTCCTTAATATTTGTGCGCTCATCATCCGTTATGCGCTCTTTGGCCACGATGGCAAAAAGCTGGATAATGGCTTTCAATAATTCCTCACTCATGTACGATCACAATTCTGGCTTAAAATAGATAAAAATGCGCAGCAAGGCATGCATCTCCGGATATCTTTCTTTGAACGCAGCTAAGCGTGGCAGGGTCTTCCATTTATCACCGAATTATTATTTCTTTGTTGATTCAACCCAACACCTATGAAAAAAAACCTGTCTATCATATTGTTCCTTTTGTGTTATCAAGGTGTCTTTTCCCAAAACTCCATCTTGTGGGAGATATCCGGCAATGGACTTTCCACCCCTTCCTATTTGATGGGCATCTTGAAGTTTATTGGTGAAAAGGAATTTTACCTTCCCAAGGAAGCCGTTGCCAAATTGGCGGCCTGCAAAACCTTTGTCATTGAAGACCAGGTGGACCACAAAGCTCAGCTTGAATTGAACAAGGCGGTACATTTCCCAGAAGGAAAATCATTGGCCACCGAACTACCGCCGGCAGATTATGAGCGCATCCGGAGTTTTTTTGAATCGGAATTCAAAATCCCAAAGGCCAAGTTTGAGAAGGAATTTTCCAAATTAATTCCACTAGCGCTTTCTATTAACATGACCCGGATGTCACTCGGCGAACAAGTGAGGTACTATGACATTGAATTATTAACCTTGGCAAAAAAAAATAAGCTCGAAACTTACAGTCTTGAACCTATCAATCGTGAATCGGCGGCGATTCAAGCTTTCCCGATGAAGGACCAGGACGCCGCTTTACTACATAGTATAACAAATTTTGAAAAACAAAAGTCTGAATACTTAAAACTCGAGGTTGCTTACCTGCGCGGTGATCTTGACAAGGTTTTTGAGTACTCCCTTCATCCAACAGAAAATAACCCCATCTTCATCGAAGAGTTTTATACGAAACGCAATCTTGAGTGGCTCCCCAAAATAGTTAAGATGATCAACAGCAAACCTTCCTTCGTCGCTGTTGGCGTATCACACCTTGAGGGAGAAAAAGGGTTATTGAATCTTCTGAAGGAAAAAGGGTTCACATTAACGCCTCTTCGGGTTAGTCATTGATTGATGGCGTTCCAACTACCGATACTAAAGCTGTTAAAACTGGTCGTTGGAATGTCTCCTGTTTCTTTTAAAGAAAATTGTAGACGTTAGCCGATATGGCGTGTTACTAAATCTGACAGGATCAACAGACCTTCGCGAAGGTATTCATCTTTCAATTTGGAAAGGTCGTCGCCAGATAAGCCTTCCTTGTTGGTGACTTTGGTATCCAAATTTTCGTTGACCGCTTTTTTCTTTTCGGCCTCCACCATTTCCTGTTTGCGCTTGACTTCATTAAGTGAAATTCTGGTTTCGCTTAAATTCTTCTTTATATCTTCCACCTCACCGGCGTATCGTTTCAGGGTCGCGTCAAACTTCAAGCGGTCCTGGTAATTCTTCGTCAGCCCAACAACCAGTTTGTCAGTCACATCGAGTGTTTTTTGAAAGTCCGTTTTCTTAATCACATCCCATGGAAGCGCGCTGGCGCTCGCACTCTCGCCAAATTGTTCCGGCCTGAGGGCAGATGGCAATTGAATGTCAGGCGTAACACCTTTGTGTTGTGTGCTGCTGCCGGTGACACGATAAAATTTTTGAAAGGTAAGCTTGAGCTCGCCCACCTTATCTGAATCATTTATGTAACGATCGAGATTAATCACGGTTTGAACGGTGCCCTTGCCATACGTTGATTCTCCAGCAATTACTCCACGGTGATAGTCTTGTATTGCTCCGGCAAAAATTTCTGAAGCAGAAGCACTAAACCGATTCGTAAGCACGACCAGCGGCCCGGCATACGCTATTTGTTTGTCATCGTCCATTCCAATTTCAACCCGGTCGCCAGAATTCTTCACCTGTACGACAGGTCCTTCCTTAATGAATAGGCCGGTTAAATCGATTGCTTCAGACAAGGAGCCTCCACCATTGTTTCTTAAATCCATTACAATGCCAGCCACACCTTCGGTTTGCAGTTCCTGGATCAATTTCTTGACGTCACGCGTAGTGCTACGGTAGTTCGGGTCACCTTTTTGGTAGGTCTCAAAATCCATATAAAAACTCGGTAGTGTGATAATCCCAAGCTTATGATTACGGTCATTAACGGAATAATTAATCGTTTTTTTCTTGGCTGCCAGGTCTTCAAGCTTTACTTTTTCGCGCACGAATGAAAGAATAACGGGAGGGCCATTCAATCCTGTTTCAGCAGGAAGAACCTGGAGACGAACAAGTGACCCCTTTGGCCCCTTGATCAGCTTTACCACTTCATCAATTCTCCAGCCAATCACATCTACCATCTCACCATCCTTACCCTGCGCAACACCGATAATGAAGTCATTGGGGTGTAGCTGTTTTGATTTTTCAGCGGGGCCACCGGGAATGATCTGCACCACTTTTGTGTTATCGTTTTCCGTTTGAAGTTTAGCACCTATACCTTCCAATGAAAGTGTCATGCTCTGCTTAAAAAGGTCGGTAGCTTTTGGCGAAAGATAATTCGTGTGTGGATCATAGGCTTCCGTTATACAATTCATGTAGATACTGAATATGTCCTCGCTGTTCAGTTGATCGAACGACCTGAGCAATCGCTCGTATCGCTTCTTTAAAATGTCTTTGATCTCCTCCTGCTTCTTCCCCGTCAATTTTAGACTGAGGGCCTGGCTTTTTACAATTTTACGCCAGTCTTCATTTAACTCGTCATTACTGTTGGCCCACACTGCTTTATCCCGGTTGGTTTCATAATATTCGTCTGCAGTGTATTCAAAGTTTTGACCAGCCAGGTTGGCGATAACATCTTTCAAACGACTGCGATAGTACTCCTGAAAGACCTTGAATATTTCAAAAGCCGGCGTAACATTTTCCGTGCGGGTAAGATCGTCCAGCTTCAACCGGTACCTATCAAAGGACTGAATATCGGATGCGAGGAAGTAAATCTTGCTGTTATCAAGCTCCTTGAAGAAAGCGTCAAAAACGACTGAAGACAGTGAGTCGTTAAACCGGATCTTTCGATAATGATTATTATCCAACAAATAAGAAATCACCCGTGCCTCTTTGCCAAAGATTGGCTTAGCGCGCAATTGAGTAGTGTCAACGGGAACGGCAATGCTCTGTAAACTGGCTAAAAGAAAAATTATCAAACCCACATTCTTTTTCATCACCTGCATTTTTTTTAGATTATCGATTCAATTAAACGAATAAAAAGACAAATAGATTCCTACGATTTTGCAACCTTATCAATGTCAAATTCCTCCAGGAATTTTTGTGCCTGATCGATAGTTGGGAATTCGTAAAACCGTTTACCAGACAGGATGGAGTGAATCTCAATCTTAACGAGATCGATATTCTTGGTATTTCTCCGCACAGACGACCTTAGATCTTTATAATCCTCGGCTTCCTTCTTTGAAATAACGAAAGCCGTGGCCCGAATATTTTTACAATACGCACATTTATAGTGCTTTACCAGTTCCTTCGGCGATTCATCCTCATAGCGTTGCGTAATCTCCTCTTTGATCACTTTCATTGTAAAGAAGCCGCAATTATTGCACCGCAGGGCAGTCAAATGACCTTCATATTTTTCAATTTTTATGTCCATTGATTTTTCATCAATCCACACGTCATAATCGATGGAGAATATACTTTCCTCTGCCTGTTTTCCGAGATCCAAATGGACATCTTCTTCCTCCTCACTTAGCAACCGCATTTTGTTTCCTGTTTTTGGATTCACACGAGGCATATACCGCCATTTCTTAAGTTTTGAATTGAGTTTGGTCGGATAATAATATTCCAGTACCAGGCTAGCCACATAGGCTACCAGCGTCGCTCCTGAAATTGCAAAGAACATTCGCACAAAAAACCATACCCCGATCGTATTGAGTACAGTTTCCCCAGACCCGTACAAATTAATCAAGCATCCAATGCCGACCCCCACAGCGATGAACGCCTTTTTGTATGCCTTTACCTCATGGATGAGGATAAAATCATACTTCCCTTTGAATTCTTTGATAATGGCGATCCTGAAATTGTGGACCAGATAAATGACGAAGCCGATGGAGAAGGAAACAATGCCGGCAATAATCATGGCATTGTACCAGATTTTCAGGAATGCATCTTGATCGCTCATTGTTAGAATTAGATTTTGTTACAATTTTTCATAAAACTAAGGATAAAAACTGATTTCAAGGCGGAAAAGGCAGATCAGCATTTCAAAATTGCCCTAAGATCGGCCGGAGAATATCCTATCGACTTAATAGTCTTATTGTCGGATTTCCGGTATACCAGCCACTTGTCCCCTTCCTTAAGGTAATAGCATTCCGTACCGTCTTTCCTATTATAGTGCTCAACCGTTTCCCTGGCCTCCGCTTCCGACTTACACGCCTTGCTCATGTTCGACCGCTGTACTTCGTCAAAAAGCTGTTTGAAACTTTCTCCAAGGCCAAACTCAAGCACGGCCCCTGACAGCACATATTGTATATCGCACAAAGCATCGGCCACCCCTGCCAGGTCCTTTTCCTTAATAGCCTCCTCAAGCTCTTTCAGTTCTTCGGCTATCAGATCTACCCTCAGCTGGCTCCGTTTCTCATCCGGTATCGTGGGCGTCACGAGAATCGGGTGCTTAAACGTGCGATGGAACTCTGCGACCAAGTCAAGAGAATCAGGTTGTTTCATATTGTTCATAGATTAGAGGACAATAAAAGAAATCCACTACGCGATTCAAAATAGCAGGTTAAAATTTCTGTAGCGACCGGATAATCCTGTTAATCGTAGTCAACTCTCTATATTTGTGGCCTGATTTAGATTTGCCTGAATGAAGAAGAATTTTGTTAAAGAGCTAACGTGGAGAGGCATGATTCACGACGTCATGCCAGGCACCGAGGAACAGTTGCAAAAAGAAATCACGGCGGGATACATTGGCTTTGACCCCACTGCTGATTCCCTTCATATTGGAAACCTGGTCCAGATCATGACACTGGTCCACTTCCAGCACTGCGGCCATAAGCCATTCGTACTGATCGGTGGAGCCACCGGTATGGTGGGTGATCCCTCCGGAAAGTCTGCCGAGCGCAATCTCCTCTCGGAAGAGGTCTTGCGCCACAATGAATCGTGTGTTAAAAAACAGCTGGAAAAGTTCCTGGACTTCTCCGGGGGCGCCACCGGAGCAGAGATGGTCAATAATTATGACTGGTTCAAAGAGTATTACTTTTTGGATTTCATCCGGGATGTTGGCAAGCACATTACGGTCAACTATATGATGGCGAAAGACTCCGTCAGGAAACGATTGGAGTCAGGTCTATCGTTTACAGAGTTTACGTATCAACTTGTTCAAGGCTATGATTTCTTTTGGCTCTACAAAAACAAGCGCTGTAAACTTCAAATGGGAGGTTCTGATCAATGGGGAAACATTGTCACGGGTACCGAATTGATTCGCAGAAAAGACAATGGCGAAGCCTTCGCCCTTACTACGCCACTCATCAAAAAGGCAGACGGGACCAAGTTTGGCAAAACAGAACAGGGCAATGTATGGCTCGACCCGCGGAAAACTTCCCCCTATCGTTTTTATCAATATTGGCTAAATGTATCCGATGAAGATGCAAATTCATTTATCAAGATTTTTTCCGAGCTGGAAGAAGATGAAATTAATCGTTTGATTGCCGAGCATGAAAAAGCACCCCATTTGCGAGTACTGCAAAGAGAATTGACCCGGCAGATTATGATCCGGGTACATTCGAAAGAAGACTATGAAGCTTCCCTCAAGGCATCTCAAATCCTTTTTGGAGATTCCGTTACAGCAGATCTCCTCATGCTGGATGAGGAAACTTTGTTGGAAGTTTTTGAAGGAGTTCCACACGCTATGATCCAACGTTCGTCCCTTGAT